>CAJUJV010000093.1:3192-13266 GCA_910586845.1 uncultured Hungatella sp. | reverse complement strand
TGTTAAAGCAGGTAGAACCTCAGGATCTGATCAAATTCGGTCTGATCCCGGAGTTCATCGGCCGTGTCCCCATGACGGTTTCTCTGGAGCTTCTGTCAGAGGACGCGCTGCTGCGGATCCTCAGAGAACCGAAAAATGCTCTGGTGAAGCAGTATCAGAAGCTGTTTGAGATGGATGACGTGAAGCTGGAGTTCAAGGAGGAGGCCCTCAGGGCCATCGCAAAGCTGGCCATGGACCGGAAGACCGGGGCCAGAGGCCTGCGCTCCATTATGGAGTCGGCCATGATGGATCTGATGTATGAAGTGCCTTCTGACAGTTCCATCGGCATCTGTACCATTACAAAAGAAGTCGTGGATAAGACAGGAGTACCGGAGATCGTCTACCGGGATACGGCGGTACCCAGGAAATCTCTGGGACAGCGCCTGAAGAAGGACCGGGCGGGAGAGATCGCATAATCGAAGGCAGATCAGACAGAGTGGGAGCTTTTGGGCTCCCATTTTTTTCACAGGGCATGCATTGAGGAGAAGACACAGGAAAGAGGGAATACAGATGGAAGAAACTATGATGACAATGGCGCTTATTGCTTTAAGAGGATTGACGGTTCTTCCTGGGGAGACAAAACATTTTGACATCAGCAGAAAGAAATCCATAGCATCCCTGCAGCAGGCCATGGTTACGGATCAGAAGCTTTTCCTGGTTACTCAGAAGTCGCCTGACGTGCAGGAACCGTCCCGGGAAGAGCTGTGGAACATGGGGACCATAGCGGAGATCAGACAGCTGGTGAAACTTCCGGGCAATATTGTCAGGGTCATGGTGGAAGGAAAGGACAGAGGAAAACTTCTGAGCCTGGAATCCACGGAACCTTCTCTCACAGGACAGGTGGAGAGGACACCGTTCCTGGAAGATGTGGAAGATGATCTGGCAAGAGAGACCATGGTGCGGATCATCAGAGAGAAGCTGGAGGAGTACGGCGGAGAGAATTCCAGGCTGGACAGAGATGTTCTGTCAGATCTCATGCTGATTCCGGAACTGGACAGGCTGATGATCCAGACGGCCATCCAGATTCCGTGGGATTATACGGTCCGCCAGGAGATCCTGGAGGCTCCTTCCGAAAGCGCTCTCTATGAGGTGCTGGTCCGCCATCTGATCATAGAGATCGAAGTGGGAAAGCTGAAAAAGGAGTTTCAGAACAAGGTAAGGACTCAGATCGACAAGAACCAGAAGGACTATATGCTGAGAGAGCAGATGAGAGTCATCCGGCAGGAGCTGGGAGAGGATCACTGGGAGGATGATCTGGAAGAATATCAGGACAAAGTTTCCCGGCTGGAGGCTAATGCGGAGACAAGGGAGAAGCTGACCAAAGAGATCGGACGTCTGAAAAATATGCCCTCCAGCAGCCAGGAGGCCAATGTGCTGAGGACTTATATCGAGACGCTGCTGGAACTGCCGTGGGAAAAGGCTTCCGAGGACAATAACGATATCCGCCATGCGGAGAAGATCCTGGAAGAAGATCACTATGGCCTGGAAAAAGTAAAAGAGAGAGTACTGGAATACCTGGCAGTGAGAAATCTGACTTCAAAGAGCAGCGGCCCCATCCTCTGTCTTGTAGGACCGCCCGGAACCGGAAAGACTTCCGTCGCCCGCTCCGTGGCAAGGGCCCTGGGGAAAAAGTATGTGAGGATCAGTCTGGGAGGAGTTCGGGACGAAGCAGAGATCCGGGGACACCGGAAAACTTATGTGGGGGCCATGCCCGGGCGTCTTGTAGAAGGACTTCGCCAGGCAGGTGTCTGCAATCCTCTGATGCTTCTCGATGAGATTGACAAGGTGAGCAGCGATTACAAGGGCGATACGTATTCAGCCCTTCTGGAGGTCCTGGACGGAGAGCAGAACATGAGATTCCGGGATCACTATGTGGAGATCCCCGTTGATCTGTCCCAGGTGCTGTTCATCGCCACGGCCAACACCACGGAGACCATCCCCAGGCCCTTGCTGGACCGTATGGAAGTCATCGAGGTCGGCAGTTATACGGAGAATGAGAAATTTCATATAGCCAGAAAATATCTGACAGGTAAGCAGATGGAGAAAAACGGAGTGGAAAAGGCGGGTCTGTCCATCAGCGACGGAGCCATCAGAAAGATTATCCATAATTATACAAGAGAGGCCGGAGTCAGAAATCTGGAACGGCGTATCGGCGACATCTGCCGCAAGGCAGCCAGACAATATCTGGAGCACAACCGGACAGGGATCCGGGTGACGGAGTCCAATCTGTCAAAATATCTGGGAAAAGAAAAGATATCTTTTGAAGATGCCAATGAAGAGAATCAGGCAGGCATTGTCCGGGGACTGGCATGGACCAGCGCAGGCGGCGATACCCTTCAGATCGAAGTCAATGTGATGCCCGGCAAAGGAGAGCTTAAGATGACAGGACAGATGGGGGACGTGATGAAAGAATCGGCTCAGATCGCCTTAAGTTATGTCCGTTCCGTCTGCCCTGCCTATGAGGTGAAGGCTTCCTTCTTTGAAAAGAACGACATCCATCTCCATATTCCCGAGGGAGCAGTGCCAAAAGACGGTCCCTCGGCGGGTATTACCATGGCCTCGGCCATGGTGTCGGCAGTCACAGGATATCCGGCGGATGCCAGGACCGCCATGACAGGGGAGATCACACTCAGAGGCCGGGTGCTTCCCATCGGCGGGCTGAAGGAGAAGATCCTGGCAGCCAGGATGGCTCATATCAGAAAGGTTCTGGTGCCGGAGAAGAACCGGCCCGATATCGCAGAGCTGTCGGGAGAGATCACAAAAGGACTGGAGATCGTGTATGTGAAAGACATGTCCCAGGTACTGAAGGAGATCCTGGTGATTCCCGAGAAAGTGAGATCAGTTGAGAAAAGAGGTCGTAAATGATTATAAAGAGCGCAGAGCTGGAGACCGTATGCGGGATCACCAGTACATTTCCGGAGAATCCGTATCCTGAGTTTGCATTTGCAGGCAAGTCCAATGTGGGAAAGTCCTCCCTGATCAACGGGCTCATGAACAGGAAATCTCTGGCCCGGACCTCGGCTCAGCCGGGGAAGACCCAGACGGTTAATTTCTATAAGATCAACGGGCAGCTGTACCTGGTGGATCTTCCGGGGTACGGTTACGCCAGGGCGGCCGTGGAAGTGAAAGAAAAATGGGGGAAGATGATCGAGAGATACCTGAAAAACTCTAAAATGCTGAAAGCGGTATTCCTCCTTGTGGATATCCGCCATGAGCCGTCCCAGAATGACAGGACCATGTTCGACTGGGTGATTTACAACGGCTTCCGCCCTGTGGTGATCGCCACAAAGCTGGATAAGATCAACAGGAGTCAGGTTCAGAAACATGTGAAGATGATCCGGACCGGTCTGGAAATGGAAAAAGAAGATATCCTCATCCCCTTTTCTTCTCAAACGAAACAGGGACGGGAGGAGATATGGCAGCTGATGGAAAGTATGGCAGATTTCTAAATTTTCCTTTACGGAGCAAGAGGAACGTGCTATACTAAAGCTTGTTTTTTCATCCACGTAAATTGTAAAAAAAGGAGAGCGGATATGGGAGGTATTTTTGGAGTTATTTCCAGGAGAAGCTGTGTGCTGGAGTTGTTTTACGGAATAGACTACCATTCCCACCTGGGAACCAGGCGAGGCGGTATGGCCACTTATGGTCCTGAAGGCTTTAACAGGGCTATCCATAACATTGAAAATTCCCCATTTCGGACTAAATTTGAGAGAGACGTACAGGAGATGAAAGGCAATATGGGAATTGCCAGTATCTCCGACTATGAGCCCCAGCCTCTGCTGATCCAGTCTCATCTGGGAAGCTTTGCCATTGCCACAGTAGGCAAGATCAATAATTTTGATACGCTTCTGGAGGAAGTCTATTCTCATGGAAATGCTCATTTTCAGGAGATGACCAGCGGTCAGGTCAACGCTACGGAACTGGTGGCCTCCCTGATCTGTAAAAAGGACAGTATTACAGAGGGGATCCGGTATGTTCAGGAGCTCGTGGACGGATCCATGACGCTGCTTTTGATGACCAAGGAGGAGGTCTATGCTGCCAGAGACAGGCTGGGAAGGACTCCTCTGGTTCTTGGGAAAAAGGAAGACGGCTTCTGTGTGTCCTTTGAGAATTTTGCCTATATCAATCTGGGTTACAGTGATTACCGGGAGCTGGGCCCCGGCGAGATCGTCAGGATCACTCCCGATGAAGTGGAGACTGTGAGTCCTCCCCGGGAAGAGATGAGGATCTGCTCCTTCCTCTGGGTCTATTACGGTTATCCCACCTCTTCCTATGAAGGAATCAATGTGGAGGAGATGAGGTATCGCTGCGGAAGCATGCTGGCCCGGCGGGATGCGGCAGCCGGCAACATACAGCCCGACATGGTAGCAGGTGTCCCGGATTCCGGCATCGCTCATGCCATCGGGTATGCCAATGAATCCAAGATTCCTTTTGCCCGTCCCTTTATCAAGTATACACCTACCTGGCCCAGGTCCTTTATGCCTACGACCCAGGAACAGAGGAATCTGATCGCCCGTATGAAACTGATCCCCGTAAAGGCGCTGATCGAGAACAAAAAGCTTCTTCTGATCGATGACTCCATCGTCAGGGGGACCCAGCTTCGGGAGACCACGGAATTCCTGTATCAGAGCGGGGCAAAAGAGGTACATGTCCGCCCTGCCTGCCCGCCTCTCTTATATGGCTGCCGGTACCTGAATTTCTCCCGCTCCAAATCAGAATTGGATCTGATCACCAGGCAGGTGATCCTGGAGAAGGAAGGAGAGAACGCAGAGAAGGTGCTGGATGAATATGCGGATCCTTCCAGCGACCGGTATGAGTGCATGTGCTCGGAGATCTGCAAACGGCAGAACTTTACATCCCTCCGCTATCACAGAGTGGATGATCTGGTGGAATCTATCGGACTGCCCAGGTGCAAAGTCTGCACCTACTGTTTCGACGGAAGAGAATGATCGGAGATTTTATGACAAAGGCTGTTTCGGGGGTCCATGGGATTCCCGGAGCAGCCTTTTATGCACAGGTCCCCAAAAGAGTATTACCGCCAGTCGGCAGCCTGCTCTGAGAGCCCGGCATGTGGTGTGGTTCGACTTCTTTTATAAAAAAATTATAAAAATCAGTGCAAATACTTGAATTCAGATGAAAAGACGCTATAATAAGAAGATAGTTAGCTACCTAATCGTAAGCTGATTAATGATTAGCTAACAAATCGAATGGCCGGACATGGAGCGGACAGGAGATGTTTCAGAGAGTATGGGATAAAAAGGTTCCGGCCATGAGAGAGGAGGAAAACATTGTGGGAGAATTCAGGCATGGAAAGACTCCGGGATCAGAGGTGATCGGAAAATTTATACGGACCAACCGGAGGCACAGAAGAGTCCTGGAGGGAAAGCTGAACTCGACAGGAGTGTTCAGAAGCCAGCACCAGCTGCTGATGTACATCGCCGATTACCCCAATCTCTCCCAGAAGGAGCTGGCCAAAAACCAGGGAGTTTCGACGGCGACCATCGCGGTGTCTCTCAAGAAACTGGAGCAGGGCGGTTATGTAAGGCGGGTCGTGGATCCCCGGGATAACCGGTATAATAAGATCTGCATCACGGAGAAAGGCATGGAGGTAGCCAGATACAGTGTCCTGGTTTTTGAAGAGATCGAGAAGGCCATGTTCCGGGGATTTTCCCAGGAAGATTACCGGATGCTGGGAGAACTCCTTGACCGGATATATGAGAACCTGGAAGGCTTTGGGGAGAATGAAAACAGGCAGGAGACAGGAGAGGAGGAACTGTAGGTGAAGAGATATGAAAAATATATAAAGCCCTATATGGCATCATTTATTCTGGCGCCTCTGTGCATGCTGACAGAAGTTCTGGGGGAGATCATGCTGCCCAAACTGATGTCCATGATCATCAATCACGGAGTGGATCAGAGAGATATGTCCTACATCATAGGAGTGGGAGCGGTGATGGTGGTATTCGCCACGCTTATGGCTGTGGGAGGCGTGGGGGGAGCTTATTTTTCTTCCAAAGCCTCCATCTGTTTTACCAGTGACCTCAGGGCGGATCTGTTTGCAAAGGTGCAGAAATTTTCTTTTCAGAATATCGACCAGTACAGCACGGGATCGCTGGTGACCCGTCTGACCAACGATATCCAGCAGGTTCAGCATGTGACCATGATGGGACTGAGGATGATGTTCAGGGCTCCGGGGATGCTCATAGGAGCTCTGATTATGGCGTTTGTGATGAATAAAAAACTGGCTTTCGTGATCCTGGTGGTGATTCCGTTTCTGACTCTGGCAATCTTCCTGATTCTGAAGACGGCATTTCCCAGATTCACGGTGATGCAGAAGAAGCTGGACCGGCTGAATTCGGGGATTCAGGAAGCCCTGACCAATGTGCGGGTTGTCAAGTCTTTCGTCAGAGAGGATTTTGAAGAAGAGAAGTTTAAGAAAACCAACCTTGACCTGAAGGAGAGCAGCCTCAATGCCATGAAAGTGGTGATCATGACCATGCCGGTGATGACTCTGGCCATGAATATCACGACTCTGGCAGTCGTGTGGTACGGAGGAAATATGATCATCGGAGGGACCATGCTGGTAGGAGATCTGACTGCCTTTACCACCTATATCGTGCAGATCCTCATGTCTCTGATGATGGTCTCCATGGTATTCCTCCAGAGCTCCCGGGCCATGGCATCTATCCGGCGTATCAATGAAGTGATGGATACAAAGATCGATCTGACAGACGACGACAGTTCCCGAAAAGATCTGGCTGTGGAGAAAGGGGAGGTGGAGTTTCAGGATGTCAGCTTCAGCTATCACAGGGAGGCAGGAGCGAAGGTTTTATCCCATATCAGCTTTAAGGCAAAACCGGGGCAGACCATAGGGATCATCGGGGCTACCGGAAGCGGCAAGACCAGCCTGGTCCAGCTGATCCCGAGGCTGTATGACGTCACAGAGGGACGGGTTCTGGTGGACGGCGTGGACGTGAGAGAGTATTCCCTGACCAATCTGAGGGAAGGGGTGGGGATGGTGCTCCAGAAAAATGTGCTGTTCTCCGGGACTATTGAAGAAAATCTTCGGTGGGGCGATGAAAACGCCTCAGCCGGGGATCTGGAACAGGCTGCAGAGAGCGCTCAGGCTCACGGCTTCATCTCCTCTTTTTCCGAAGGATATCAGAAAGATCTGGGGCAGGGAGGCGTCAATGTATCGGGAGGGCAGAAACAGAGGCTTTGTATCGCCAGGGCTCTGCTGAAAAAGCCGAAGATCCTGATCCTGGACGACAGCACCAGCGCTGTGGATACGGCTACGGAAGCAAGGATAAGGGAATGTTTTTCCACTACCTTAAAAGATACGACCAAGATCATCATCGCACAGAGGATCAGCTCCGTGGAGGAAGCGGATCAGATCCTGGTCCTGGATGAAGGCAGGATCATAGGAGCCGGCAGCCACAAAGAGCTGATGGCCGGCTGTCAGGCCTATCAGGAGATCTACTATTCACAGAGAGACCGGGAGAAGGAGGTGAGCGCATGAGAGATGACCAGAAAAAACTGGACAGCCTGAAAAAACGGTACGGAAGAGCCGTTGCCGCGCCCAGAGGACCTATGGGTCCCGGAGGCCCGGGAGGTCCGGGAAGGCGCAGAGCTGCCATGGCTAACAAGGGGACACCTAAGAACAGCAGGGAAACGGTGAGACGGCTCCTTGGGTATCTGAATGAAGATAAGGGAAAGATGGTTCTGGCCCTCTTCTGTGTCATGGTCAATACCGTGGCCTCTCTGGCCGGCTCCTATATGCTCAGACCCATTATCAACCGCTATATTGTCCCGGCAGACGGAAGCAGAGGCGATGCGGCAGGGCTGGCCAGGGCACTGATCCTTATGGCCGCGATCTATGGCATCGGAGTTGCCGCCAACTATGCCCAGGCCAGGGTTATGCTCACAGTGGCTCAAAACGCCCTTCAGAAGATCCGCAATGACCTGTTTTCCAGGATGCAGACACTGCCGGTGAGATTTTATGACACCAACAGCAACGGCGATCTCATGAGCCGCTTTACCAACGATGTGGACACTGTGGGACAGATGCTGTCCAACACCCTGGTCCAGCTGTTTTCCGGAGCCCTCAGCATCGTGGGGACTCTGGGGCTTATGATCTATACCAATGTATATCTGACGGTCGTGACTCTTGTCATGGTTCCCCTGATGATGAAGGCCGGAGGAGCGGTGGCCAGGCGGAGCCAGAAGTATTTCTCGGCCCAGCAGACTTCCCTGGGAGCAGTCAACGGCTACGTGGAGGAGACCATCACCGGCCAGAAAGTAGTCAAAGTATTCTGCCATGAAGAGACGGCCATGGAGGAATTCGGCCTTCTGAACAGAGATCTGAGAGACAATCAGATCAGAGCCCAGTTTTTCGGCGGCATCATGGGGCCTATTATGGGAAATCTCAGCCAGATCAATTACTCCCTTACAGCCTGTATCGGCGGCCTTCTGTGCGTGTGGAAGAACTTTGACGTAGGCGGCCTGACAGTATTTCTGAATTTTTCCAGACATTTCAGCCGCCCCATTAACGAGATCTCCATGCAGGTCAGCAATGTGTTTTCCGCACTGGCAGGAGCGGAGAGAGTATTTGCGGTCATGGATCAGGAACCGGAAGAGCCGGACAGGGAAGATGCGGCAGTCCTGGATCCCATGAAAGGCCATGTGGTCCTGGATCATGTGACATTTGGCTACCGGCCCGGAAAAACGATCTTAAAGGATATCAGCCTGTATGCCAAACCGGGGCAGAAGATCGCCTTTGTGGGATCCACAGGTGCGGGAAAGACTACCATCACCAATCTTCTGAACCGTTTTTATGATATCCAGTCGGGTACCATTTCCATCGACGGGGTGGATATCAGAAAACTGAACCGGAATCATCTGCGGCAGAATATCGCCATGGTCCTTCAGGATACCCATCTGTTTACGGGAACCGTCCGGGAAAATATCCGCTACGGAAGACTGGATGCCACGGATGAGGAGGTGATCCAGGCGGCAAAGACTGCCTCGGCCCACTCCTTTATCATGAGGCTTCCCCAGGGATATGATACCATGCTGGAAGGAGACGGGGCCAATCTGAGCCAGGGACAGCGGCAGCTCCTCAATATAGCCAGGGCAGCCGTGTCCAGGGCCCCGATCCTGGTCCTGGACGAGGCCACCAGCTCCGTGGATACCAGAACCGAAAAACACATCGAACACGGCATGGACCGTCTTATGGCAGACAGAACCACGTTTGTCATTGCCCACCGGCTGTCTACCGTGCGCAATGCCAATGCCATCATGGTGCTGGAGCAGGGAGAGGTCATCGAGAGAGGCGATCATGAGGAACTGCTGGAGATGAAAGGAAGATACTTCGAACTGTATACAGGATTAAAAGAACTGGATTAAGGCCATGCAGCAAAATACAGGTCATATAACACAGGCGGACAGGGAAGTTTTTCTCCCTGTCCGCCTGTCTTGCTGCAGAAACGGAAGGCAGTGGCGGCAGGATCATAATCTCAGCCGCCGCCTCTCCCTTCCAGGAAAGGCCTGCCTGTAAACACGGCCACGGAACGGGGGCGGAGGATAAAATCATTGTCGATCCGCACCTCCTGGCCCGGGGGATAGGTATACTGCCCGTGGCCGTCGCCATAGGTGTTGACGCTGAGATACCAGGCTCCGCGGTGATGGAGATTGGGCAGGGTGATACAGGCGTCCTTCCAGTCGGCGTTGATGGACAGATAGACCAGATCATCATGACCTTTCTTCCTGTCATAACCGGCAAAACTGACGGAGAAGGTCCTGGCCTCCGGCGGAATATTCCAGTCATCCGCATTGAGACCATGGGTGTGAAGGCTTTCCATGCCGCAGATGGCATCAGGCAGTTTGCGCCGGATCACGGTGTGTTCATGGCGGTATGCGATCATAAACCGGAAAAATTCGAACAGTTCCCGGTTTTTTTCCAGAAGGCCCCAGTCCAGCCAGGAGATCTCGTTGTCCTGACAGTAGCTGTTGTTGTTGCCGTACTGGGTGTTGCCG
>CAJUJV010000093.1:0-3182 GCA_910586845.1 uncultured Hungatella sp. | reverse complement strand
CGGCTGCACATGAGTACGGCACAGGCATTGCGTATCATCCGGAAGCGGAGCTTTAAGACCTCCGGGTCATCGGTGGGACCTTCCGCTCCGCAGTTCCAGCTCCGGTTGTCGTCTGCGCCGTCAGTATTGTTCCAGCCGTTGGCTTCATTATGTTTGGTGTTGTAGGCATACAGGTCATACAGAGTAAAGCCGTCATGACAGGTGAGAAAATTGATGCAGGAGTTGTAGCCTGCATAATTGCCTTTATAATCCGTGTAGAAGCCGCCGTACAGGTCGCCGGAGCCGGAAACGCTCCAGGCTGCATCCCGGGAGAAACCAAAATCACCTTTCAGGAAGGAGCGGACACTGTCCCGGTACCGGCCGTTCCATTCAGCCCACCGCTTATTGGCAGGGAAACTGCCTACCTGGTACATGCCGCCGGCATCCCAGGCCTCGGCGATGAGCTTCACATTGCTGAGAAGAGGGTCATAAGCCAGGCTTTTCAGGAGAGGAGGATTGTTCATGGGAGAACCGTCCTCATTGCGTCCCAGAATACTGGCAAGGTCAAAACGGAATCCGTCTATACGGAAGTTGATGGTCCAGTAGCGGAGACATTCCAAAATCATCTGCTGGACGATGGGGTGGTTGCAGTTCAGGGTGTTGCCGCAGCCACTGAAATTATAGTAGTTGCCGTCAGGGGTCAGCATGTAATACATCTTATTGTCCAGTCCTTTGAAACAGAAGACAGGACCCTGTTCATTGCCCTCGGCGGTATGGTTGAACACTACATCCAGGATGACTTCGATATCGTTGTCGTGAAGAGCCTTGATCAGGGTCTTCAGCTCCGTCCCCTCTTTGTTGTACTCGGCAGAAGCCGCATAGCTTGCGTTGGGGGCAAAGAAGCTGACCGTATTGTAGCCCCAGTAGTCCAGAAGCCGTTTGCCATCCACCACCCGGGAATTCATATTCTCGTCAAATTCAAATACAGGCATCAGTTCCACGGCATTGATGCCCAGCTCCCTTAAATAAGGAATCTTCTCCTTCAGGCCTTCAAAAGTGCCTCTGTGGGTCACACCGGATGAGGCATGGCGGGTAAAACCTCTTACATGAAGTTCATAGATGACCAGATCACACATCTCCTTTGTGGACTGAGGCGCATCTCCCCAGTCGAAGACGTCTCTGATCACACGGGCATGGTATGATTTCTTTTTCTTTTTTCCCCAGGAGTCCTGTCCCGTCACCGCTACAGCATAAGGATCTAAAAGGATGTTGCGTCTGTCAAAAAGCATTCCCTCATCCGGGGCGTAGGGACCGCTGATGCGGTAGGCATACTCAAAAGCCTCGATATCCAGTTCAAACACAATCATAGAGTAGACGTCGCCGATCTTATAGGATTCGGGAAAGGGGAGAACGGCAAAAGGTTCTTCCTCATCTCTGTGGAAAAGGAGAAGCTCGCAGGATGTGCCGTTATGAGTGTGGACGGTAAAATTCACCCCGTTGGGCAGGGCCATGGCTCCGTTTACGTCAAACAGGCCGGGGCGCACGGAAAAACCGGCTACTTCGCCCATGGGAGTAAAAGATACAGGATGATCCAGAAGGTATTTCTGCGTGTAAGGTATCAAATGATTCCTCCTGTCTTTTATAGATATTGTACAGTTCAGCAACTGCTCAGGTGATACTGTCATGGTTCTATTATACGGGGAATCGGGGGACGAGTCAAATCATATTTTGCAGGGTACAGGCGGTCTTCCGATGGGCATATATATAGTAACTTGACGGATGGGCGGGGCAGGAAGTATGATGATGGCAGATCCCGGCCAGGGACCGGGCAGACCGGGAACGTGAGTCGGTAGGAAGCCCGGCGGCCCGGATGTCCGAGGAGCGGGATCAAGGCCGCTGGATTCCGGTTTTCCAGCAACACGGCGGCCCGGATGTCTGGGGAGCGGGAACCGGCACCAGGACAGAAAGCCAGAAAAAAACTGTCTGGCACAGGAGAGAAAGGAGAGAAACACATGGACCGGATCGGACAGGTAAGAGACTATGTGGACAGTATTCTGAAAAGAACAGGTAATTTTGACATCACAAGAGAGGCCATGATACATCTGTACGGAGTTTCTCAGGCATGTGCCATGATCGCCATGAAAAGAGGAGAGAACGTCGAACTGGCAGTTATCGCAGGGATGCTTCATGACATATGGACATACTCCAGGCTGGACTCCAGGGAACACGCTCACAAAGGAGCCGGACTGGCCAGAGAGATCCTTCAGTCCATGGAGATCTTTCAGGATCAGGAGATTGAGAAGATCTGTCACGCCATCTATCATCACAGCGGAAAAGCCATCTGTCAGGAACCCTTTGACGAGGTATTAAAAGATGCGGATGTCTTTCAGCACTGCATGTATGACCCTTTAAAAGAGGCTTCTGCCAAAGAATATGCCAGATTCGAGAGACTGAAAAAAGAATTTACAGAGGAATTTGGCTGAAAATGCTTGCAATGTAAAAATTTCTATGATATGCTTGTAAAGCTGACAAAAATCACGTCTGCTGATTCCGGGGGCGGTGCCTGAAGCAGAAGGTCCCCGCGGAAGCACGAGACGCAGACGGAAGAAAAACCACACGGAGGTAGTAACATGAGCGTTATTTCTATGAAGCAGCTTTTGGAAGCCGGTGTACATTTCGGACACCAGACAAGAAGATGGAACCCCAAGATGGCTCCATACATCTATACCGAGAGAAACGGCATCTACATCATTGACCTGCAGAAGTCTGTAGGCAAGGTTGACGAGGCCTATCAGGCAGTGGCCGACATCGCTGCCAACGGCGGCTCTATCCTTTTCGTCGGAACCAAGAAGCAGGCTCAGGATGCCATCAAGACCGAGGCGGAGCGCTGCGGCATGTTCTATGTGAACGAGAGATGGTTAGGCGGCATGCTGACCAACTTTAAGACCATCCAGAGCAGGATCATGAGACTGAAAGAGATCGAGACCATGTCCGAGGACGGTACATTTGACGTGCTGCCCAAGAAGGAAGTCATCAAGATTAAAAAAGAGTGGGAGAAGCTGGAGAAGAACCTGGGCGGTATCAAGGAGATGAAGAAGATTCCGGATGCCATCTTTATCGTAGACCCGAAGAAGGAGAGGATCTGCGTACAGGAAGCACATACTCTGGGTATCCCGCTGATCGGTATCTGTGATACAAACTGT
>CAJUJV010000092.1 GCA_910586845.1 uncultured Hungatella sp. | reverse complement strand
AAAAAAACAGCATAATCTTTCGACTTTTTTTGTCCAAAGTATTGACATAGATCCAGAAGTACCTGAAACCTACGGAGATCAAGAAGCGGATTGATGAGTTCTTTAAGTCAAGAGAAGCCTGAAAGAGTAAAAGGAGAAGAAAAGTATCGGCAATGATTTTCAGAGAGAGTGTGCAGCGCAGCGCTGCTGCTCTCTCTTTTTGCTGCCCTGATATCTGACGGGCAAGAATTGTATACAGATAAAAAATTATGTACAAAAACAAAAGAATAGATAAAAATATATAATATAATTGGCATAATTTGGATATAACTGGGACATATACATAAAAAAATATGATAAATAAATAAAAAATTATTGACATTCAAGTGAGGACATAGTATAGTTAGGTTACAGATCAATTGATGAAAAAGAGTTTGTCA
The DNA here is from genome assembly GCA_910586845.1 of uncultured Hungatella sp. Taxonomy (GTDB): domain Bacteria; phylum Bacillota; class Clostridia; order Lachnospirales; family Lachnospiraceae; genus UBA3402. Next base: position 12,860 of record CAJUJV010000092.1, on the reverse strand, counting down.
GCTGAACAAAACAAAGGCAGCACAGCTGCGGAACAGGAGGAAAGGATGGAACGGATCACCGTACCCGGCGCGCAGCCGGTGAGGGGACATTATTCAATGGCCGTCAGAGACGGGAAAGACATCTATATTTCCGGACAGCTTCCCGTTGATCAGTTTACGGGCTGCCCCTGTCAGGGGGATGTGAAGGAACAGGCCAGACAGGCTCTGGGAAACTTTTGCAATGTGCTGACAGCGGCCGGAGCCGGGATCAGTGATGTAGTGAAGGTGGTAGTCTATATCGCAGACATCCAGATGTGGGATGAGGTCAATGAAGTATATAGTGAATTTTTCGGAGAACACTATCCGGCCAGAAGTATTGTGCCCGTGAAACCTCTTCACTATGGCTTCCTTATAGAAATAGAAGGGATTGCCAGATTACATCAGGAGGATTGACTATGACGGTATGGGAACTGGATACTCCTGCGCTGCTGATCGATCAGGACATCCTCATGTCCAATCTGAGAAAGATGCAGGCCTGTGCAGAGAGAAAGAAGGTATCGCTGAGGCCTCACATTAAAACTCATAAGATGCCCTGCATAGCCAGGATACAGAAAGAGCTGGGAGCCGTGGGGATCGCTGTGGCAAAAGTGGGCGAGGCGGAAGTGATGTCTGAACACGGTCTGGACGATATCATGATCGCCAATGAGATCGTGGGTCAGGAGAAGTTAAAGCGGATCGCCGCACTGAGCCGCAGGTGCCGGATCCGGTATGGAGTGGATTCTGTCTTCCAGATTCAGGAGGCTCAGAAGGTATTTTCCCAATGTTCGGCCAGGGCGGAGGTTGTTGTGGAGATTGAGGTGGGAGAGAACCGGTCCGGAATCATCGAGGAAGAAGATTTCAGGAAACTGATAAAAGCCATACAGAAGAGTCCTGATGTGTCTTATGAGGGAGTCTTCGGACATGACGGAAACAGTTACCGGGCCGCGGATAAGGAGGCATGCAGGGATATCTCCACAGGCGCTCAGAAAAGGCTGCTGCACTTTGCTTCCCTGGCGGAAGAGATGGGAGAGCACAGCCGGATCGTCAGTTACGGATCGACTCCTGCGCTCCTGTGTGACTGTCCCGTTCTGGAAGGGATCACGGATATCCGGGTTGGAACCTATGCTCTGATGGATGCTTCCCAGGCCCATCTTATGGGTACTTATGAGGATTGCGCGGCTACGGTTCTTGCGACGGTCATCAGCAAGCCGGTGAAGGGAAGAGTCATCCTGGATGTAGGCGCTAAAGGGCTGACCATGCAGGAGCGGACCGAAGGAATCTGTGCTTCGGGCGGCAAGGGATGCATTCTGGGAGATCCGGAAGTGAAGATCGATACGGTATTTGACGAACATGGGATTATCCATGATGAAAGATTCAGCCAGAAGACGGAGATCGGGGAGAAGGTAAGGATCATCCCGGCTCATATCTGCCCTGTGGTGAATCTCTACGATTCGGCATATTTCTGCACAGGAGAGACCGTAGTCTCTCAGGTTCCCGTGCTCTGCCGGGGGAAACTGAAATAAACAGGTTTGTTTGACAAATGGAGGTATTATTATGAATCCTGCTGCGTTAACCATTGTGATCATGATTGCAACTGCCGTTTTGCTGCTGACAGAGATCATCCCTCCGGCAGCCAGTTCCCTTCTCTGCTGTCTGGCTCTGGTTCTGACCGGGATCCTGAAGCCGGCAGCGGCATTCAGCCAGTTTGCCAGTACCAACATTGTGCTGTTCGCAGCCATGTTCGTACTGGGACATGCCTTTTTTGCCTGCGGACTGGTAGACGACATGGGAACCGTGATCCGCAGATATTCGGATAATGAAAAGAAACTGGTGTTTATTATCCTGATTGTAGGAGGGCTTCTGTCCGCATTTCTCTCCAACACCAGCACAACGGCCGTGTTCCTGCCTCTTATCATCGGGATCGCGGCTGCCACCGGATTCAGCCGGAGCAGACTTCTGTACACCATGATGATCGCCGTGGGCATGGGAGGCTGTGTCACGTTCTTAGGCGGGCCAGGCTGGCTGTTTACCAAAGAACAGATCGAGCAGGCTCATCCCGGCATGACGGTCAGTATGTTTGAGCTCGCCAAGATCGGCCTGCCGCTGTTTTTGGTCAGTGTGGTCTATATGATGACTGTGGGATATAAGCTGACTCCGGACCGGAACCCGGAAGATGAGGCAGTGGTTGAGGTGAAACAGAGGGCAGAGAAGCCCGGCTGGCATAAAAAGTTTGTTCTTGTAGATATGATACTGACCATTGCGGCCATGATCTTTGCCGACCAGCTGAAGGTCAACGCCTGTGTGTCGGCCACTGTCGGCGCCCTGGTCCTGGTTCTTGCGGGAGTTATCAGTGAAAGCGAAGCCTACCAGGCTATCAGCTGGAAGACGCTGTTCCTCTTTGGAGGGATCCTGCCCTTATCCACTGCTCTGAAAGATACGGGAGCGGGAGATATGATCGCCGACGTGATCCTGAAAGCCATGGGCAATACTACCAATCCCTATATCATCACAGGGGTCTGCATGCTCATCCCCTGCGTCCTGTCCCAGTTCCTGTCCAACGCCACGACCATGGCAGTATTTACTCCCCTGGGAGTGTCCGTGGCTACAGCCATCGGCGCGGATCCGACGGCAGTGATCATGGCCATCTCCGTAGGAGCCTGTCTGGCCATTGCCACACCTATCGGACAGCCAGGCAACGCCATGATCTACGGTCCCAGCGGTCTGAAATTTATTGATTACGCCAAACCGGGGATTCCGCTGCTCCTTATCATGTATCTTGTTTCTGTCGTCTTAATACCAAATCTGTGGCCGTTTTTTTAAGGCTTGAGAGGAAAGGAGAAATCTCATGAGCAGATACGACATTGTGCTGAAAGGCGGAACCGTCGTCGATCCGGTCAACGGGCGTAACGGAAAGACGGACATCGGTATCCGTAACGGAAAGATCGAGGCGGTAAAGGAGTGGATCGATACTTCGGAGGCAGAAGAATATTTTGACCTGACCGGGATGTACGTTATGCCCGGGATCGTGGATATGCATATGCATGCTTCAGAAAGACTGGGCGGACGGTATGCTCACAAGATGCTGGCCAAAGCAGGAGTCACCGGCGCTCTGGAGATGATGGGTCCCGTGGACAGCGTGCTGGAGTATGGCAGAGATTACGGAACCGGTCTGACGGTGGCTGTTCTGGATGCGGTGAACAAAGGCTATAACGTGAAAAGCAATAACCCGGGCCGGAGCGAGCTGGAGGAGGCTCTGGAATATGGTCTGGACAGAGGTTCCATAGGCATGAAGCTTATGGGAGGCAATTTTCCGCTGACGCCGGAGGCAACCCGTCTGGCCATCGAGGCAGCCAACGAGAGAAAGGCGTACATATCCTTCCACGCGGCCACCACGGAGACCGGGTCTCACATCGAGGGATTTCACGAAGCCATCAGGCTTGCAGGAGACAATCACCTGCACATGGCCCATATCAACAGCTACTGCCGTGGGATGATACGTCCTTATGAAACAGAGACCCTGGAGGCTGTGGAAGCGCTGAAGAGCCATCCCAATATCCGAAGCGAGGCATATCTGGCTGCCGTCAACGGAAATACGGCAAAATGTACTGACGGTATTCCCATTCCGGTGGTGTGCAACTGTCTCAGGATGCACAACTATGAGCCCAGCGAAAAAGGTCTGGAAAAGGCCATCCTGGAAGGCTGGGCCCAGATCAATATGATAGAAGGAGGCGCCGTGGAGCTGAGGACCGGTCAGAGGGCGGTTGATTACTGGAAGGCCCACGGGACGGATGCGGGCATCAGCTTCTGTGTCAACCCGGCGCTGCCCCGATACTGGCTGGCCACGGCCAAAAAGGATAACGGAGAATTTGTGGTAGATGCCATCAGCACCGACGGAGGAGGCATCCCGAGAAATTACATTTTGAAATACGGCCTGTCACTGGTGAAACTTCAGGCTCTCACCATGGAAGAATTTGTCATGAAGGCCAGCGTGAACCCGGGAAGGATCATCGGATTTGCCAATAAAGGACATCTGGGAGAAGGAGCGGACGCAGACATCACGGTCTTTGACTATGACCGCCAGGAAGCATTTATGAGCATCGGGACAGGGCGGGTCATTATGTACCGGGGGATCGTATGCGGAAGCGGCTGCACCATCGCTGCAGCTACAAAGTTCGGAGCCGGACATGTACGGGAATACGGTCTGGAGCCGGTGATGATCAATGTGGCAGAGAGCGGACTGTACAAAAGATAAAAGAGATCAAATGCATCCACAGGGCCGGTCACGTCAGTGACAGGCCCTGAACTATTGTCTTTTCAGAGAGGGTATGATAAGATTCTACCAGAGAAAGCCATAGGGAGGCAAAGGGATGCATGAATTATTAAGTCCGCTGATACCTGTTGCGGAAACCATAGGAAGGACGTTCGGAAAAAACTGCGAGGTGGTGCTCCACGACCTGACCACGCCTGAGAATTCGGTAGTGTATGCGGTCAACGGAAACGTCACAGGAAGGAGAGAAGGACAGCCTTTCGATCATCTGATCAAATTTGTCCTGCTGAATAAGAATTTTCGGGATGATTATACGGTAAACTATATGTTTGAAACCCAGGACGGGAGAAAGATCAAGTCCTCTTCGGCGCTGATCCGGGACAGGAAGGGAGAGGTCATCGGGATGCTCTGTATCAATTATGACCTGTCAGCCATAAACAGGATGCGGGAACAGCTGGATGAATTTCTTCCCGGCAGCGGGGAGGATTCCGGGGTATTCGGTTCGGATGCCATGCTGGACCAGAACGTGACCACGATTGTGGACAGCCTTATTGACCATATTATCGACGGCAGAAGGAAAAAGGAACTGACCAAACAGGATAATCTGGAGATCATACGTTTTATGGATGACAAGGGGATCTTTCTGGTAAAAGGAGCCATCGATAAGGTGGCCGCAGGCCTTGGCCTGTCGAAAGTCACGATCTACGGATACCTGGACATCGTGAGAGGGAAAAAATAAAAACAGCCGGACAAAGGAGGAATCCGCATGTATACATTTCAGGATCTGACAGATATTATCGCAAAACTCCGCTCTGACGGGGGATGTCCATGGGACAGGGCCCAGACTTATGAAAGCCTGAAAAAGTGCCTTGCCGACGAGGCCCAGGAAGTCTATGAGGCGGTGGACAACCATGACATGGAGAATCTGTGTGAAGAATTGGGGGATGTGCTGCTGCAGGTGATGCTCAACAGCCAGATTGCCAGCGAGGAAGGGGCCTTTACCATCAATGACGTCATCGACGGATTATGCCGGAAGATGATCCGCCGCCATCCCCACGTCTTCGGGGATGTGAAGGTGAATTCCGTGGAGGAAGGCCTGGCTCTGTGGAATGCAATAAAAGCGCAGGAAAAAGCGGAAAGACCTTGACAAACCATAGTAAAAAAGCTATAGTAAAAAAGCTACAAAATTGAGTAAATATTGATAGAAGACAGGCATGGTTGCCGTGGTCTGTTTAGGAGGAAGATTTCAATGAACAAGACAGAACTGATTGCAGCAGTAGCTGAAAAGGCAGAAATTTCCAGAAAGGACGCAGAGAAGGCTCTGAAGGCTTTTGTAGACGTTGTTACTGATGAGATGGTAAAAGGAGAGAAAGTTCAGGTGGTAGGTTTCGGCACTTTCGAAGTCACAGAGAGAAAAGAGAGAGAGGGAAGAAATTTGCAGACAGGCGAGCCTATGACCATCCCTGCCTCCAAGACGCCGAAGTTCAGACCAGGAAAGGCATTGAAAGATCTGGTCAATGCATAGTCAGAACATGAGAAACATATGAGATTAGACAAATTTTTGAAAGTTTCGCGACTGATCAAGAGAAGGACCGTGGCCAATGAAGCCTGTGACGCAGGACGGGTCCTGGTAAACGATAAACCGGCCAAAGCTTCTCTCAATGTGAAGACCGGCGACAGGATCGAGATCCAGTTCGGGACCAGTTCGGTGAAGGTAGAGGTTCTGGATGTCCAGGAGACTGTGAAGAAGGACGAGGCCAAAGAGCTTTACCGCTATATTTAAGACATAAACCCGTCAACCTCCTAATATACTGAATCAAGAAGGTATATTGGGAGGTCTTTTTATGGAAGAGAAGACAGGCATGAGGCCTCACAGACTGATGATGCAGAACCGCTCCTCGCTGAGTATCACCGGGATCAGGGATGTGGTGTCCTTTGACGAGAATCAGGTGATCCTGGATACGGATATGGGTCTTCTGACCATAAAGGGAAAGGAGCTGCACGTAAGCCGTCTGACCCTGGAAAAAGGGGAGGTGGATGTAGACGGAACAGCGGACAGTCTTGTCTATTCATCTAATGAGGCGTACCGCAAGTCCGGGGAATCTCTGTTTGCCCGGCTGTTCCGGTAGGAGGGTTTATGAGTCCCGGTATCCGGTATGAGGCCCGGCTGTTTCTCATGAGCGTGGGAACAGGCGCAGGCCTGATGATGGTTTACGATTGTGTGAGGATCTTCCGCATCTTCTGCCCGCACAGAAACTGGGCGGTGGGACTGGAAGACCTGCTGTGCGGGATCTACTGCGCGGTGATGACTTTTTCCCTGCTGTATGAGCAGAACGACGGGAATCTGAGGGGATTCTGTATCTTCGGGGTGATCCTGGGCATGACCATGTACCAGAGGCTGGTAAGCCGCAGGGTGATCAGGCAGGTGAAACGGGCAGTGACATGGCTGGGATCCCGGAGGAAGAGAAGGAAGACCAGTGGATTGAGAGAGAATCGGTGAGAGGCCTTTTTATACATATTATAGAGAAGGAAAGAAAAATTTCACACAGCCGGTTGTTTGAAGTTGGGATTCATGATAAACTAGATACAGGGATTCTAATAACCAGAGGGCCGGGATTATGAAACAAAAGATGACCAATTTGGCATCGGAGGATTTGCCCTTATTGAATAGAACCGCCGCAGACAGATAAAATCCGGATGTGGTTCAGGACAGGAGAAGAGATGAGAGAGGCGAAAAAATCCAGATCCATAAGAAAAAGAAAAGAACGTCTGGGCAACCGTATGGCTCTTGTAGGGATCATATTCGTGGTCATCAGCCTGGCCGTGGTGGTGAATTTCCGCGGCTCCAGCCTGAGAGAAAAAGACCTGTCTTACCAGCGGAGAGAACAGAGTCTGGAGGAACAGCTGGAGAAGGAGAAGAAGCGGGCAGAAGAGCTGGAGGAGGAGAGGATTTACGTCCAGACCAAGGAGTACATAGAGAAAGTGGCCAAGGAGAAGCTGGGACTGGTCTATCCGGATGAGATCCTGTTAAAACCTGTCCCCTAGGAAAAGACCGGGGAGAAGGATAAGATGGCGGAATCTGTCGACGGATTTTCCGGACAAGCAGTGCAGATCTGACAAATATTTCCCTTTTGACTGTGTATAATGCACATGGGGAGGCTGTGCCCGATGGCAGAGTCCTCATGTGAAGTCAGGAGGGATTTTTTGTGTTTTATCGAAAAAGCAGCCGCCGGGATATGGCGGACATCCATGTATATACGGCAAGAAAGTTAAGCTCCATGGCAGAGTCCCTGGAAGAGCTGGCCAGGGCTTTTGACGGCCAATGGGGAAAGGGCCGGAGCCTGAGCAGAGAGGACGGTCTGGCGGCCCTGCAGATGGCGGGAGCCATGGTGTGCGGGGACTGCAGCAAATGCAACCTGTACTCAGACAGCGAAAAAGAAGACAGTTATTATCTGTATTATCTTCTGAGAGCGTTTGAACAGAAGGGAAATGTTGACTTTGAAGACATGCCCAGGCTGTTCCGGGAGACCTGCGGGCGGCAGACGGATTATGTGGGCCAGCTGAACAGGAATCTTGGGAGAGCTACCATGAATCTGACCTGGAAGAACCGGTTCCTGGAAAGCAGGGATACGGTGATTACCCAGTTTCGGGAACTGGCAGTGATCCTGGAAGAGTTTGCCAGGCAGATGGAGGCGGCGGCAGACGTGACCGCCCAGGTGGAGCAGACCGTGGGCCGGGCGTTTTACCGGCAGCATATGATCGTGGACCACATGCTGATGCTGGAGTATGACAACAGCCGCAGAGAGGCTTTTATCACTGTTAAGACCAACAACGGCCGATGCGTTATGTCCAAAGATGCGGCGGCTCTGCTGGAAGAGGCCTTGGACAGCCGTCCGTGGACTGTGGCGAGAGACAGCCGGGCCGTCATAAACCGCCAGTTTTCCACGGTCCGGTTTATCGAGGAAGGAGCGTACCGGATCATGTGGGGAGTGGCCAGGGCCGCCAAAAACGGCGAGGCCGTGTCGGGAGACAACTACGCGGTTTCCAGGAGCACGCCGGGACAGGCGGTCATGAGCCTGTCAGACGGCATGGGAAGCGGAGAGGAGGCGGCGCGGGAGAGCCGGAAAGTAGTGGAGCTGGCGGAACAGCTTCTGGCGGCCGGATATACTCCCAGAGCCGCCTTAAAACTGGTCAATACCGTACTTTTGCTGTCAGGAGAAGAGCAGCATCCTGCTACTGTGGATCTGTGCTGCATCGACCTGTACACAGGGGTCCTGGAGGCGATGAAGTTGGGAGCGGTGGCCACCTATATCCTCAATGAGGGGGGAGTAGAGCTGCTGGAGGCGGGTCAGGCGCCGGCAGGGGCGCTGGAACAGGCGGAACCGGTTCTGCTCACCCGGAAACTATGGGAAGACAATCGGGTCATCATGGTCAGCGACGGAGTGCTGGAGGCGCTGCCGGGGGAGAACAAAGAACAGGTTATGAAAGAATACCTGGAAGACGTTCCGGGAAGAACGCCCCAGGAACTGGCAGATCAGATCCTGGAATTTGCCATGTCCTTTTCCGGTGAGGCCAGGGATGATATGACGGTTCTTGCTGCCGGAGTGTGGAAAAAGGATGCCGGTTTGCGGAAATAAAGAGAAGCAGACAAAAGAGACGGGTGGAAACAGATGAAGAAAAAAGTGGAAGCATATATAAGAGAACATCATATGATAAACCGGGGGACTATGGTGATCGCAGGAGTGTCGGGAGGCGCAGATTCTGTGTGTCTTCTCCATCTGCTGGTCTGTCTCCGGGAATCTCTGGGTTTTGACGTCCGGGCAGTACATGTCCACCATGGACTGAGAGGAGCGGAGGCAGACCGGGATGCCGCATATGTCAGGGAACTTTCGGAAACGTGGAAGGTTCCCTGTCTTGTGGTGTACCGGGATGCGGCCGCATATGCAAAGGAACGGGGGATGAGCGTGGAGGAAGCCGGGCGGGAGCTGAGGTATGAGGCCCTCCGGCAGGAGGCCGAAAAGTATGAGGACAGCCGGATCGCGGCGGCCCATCATCAGGACGACCAGGCCGAAACCATCCTTCATCATCTGTTCCGGGGAAGCGGGCTGAGAGGCCTGGGCGGCATGGCCCCGGTGAGAGGAAAAATCATACGGCCGCTCTTGTGCACCGGCCGCCGGGAGATCGTGGATTATCTGACAAAACAGGGTATCGGCTGGTGTGAGGACTCTACCAACGATTCCTGTGATTATACGAGAAACAGGCTGCGCCATCAGGTGCTTCCTCAGATCTGCAGGGAGATCAATGTGAAAGCGGCCGAACATATTGCGGAAGCGGGAGAACGGATCAGACAGGCGGAGCAGTATTTCTGCCGGGAGGCAGAAAAGATCTGGCAGATGCATGGCCGGTGCGGAGAAGAGCCGGGAAGCTTCCGGATCCCGGTCCGGGTGATCGAGGACCTTCCGGAAATTTTAAGAGGGTATACGGCAATGGAGATGATAAAAGCGCTGACCGGTTCGGGAAAAGATATCACCTCCGTCCATGTGAACCGGCTTCTGGACCTGGCAGGGAAGGGAACAGGGCGCAGCATCAGCCTGCCCTACGGTCTGAGATGCTGGAGAGAATATGATATGATCTGCATAAAAAGAGAAGAGGCGGGAAGGCAGGAGGAGAAAAAGACAGACGATCTGGCTTCTTTTTTTACAATGGAACAGATCCCCGCCGCCGTTCTGAGAGAAAAATACCAGAAAATTCCGGAAAAGAAGTATACGAAATGGTTTGATTATGATAAAATAAAGGGTACGTTATCTGTAAGGACCCGGAAGACCGGCGATTACCTGATGTTAAAAGACGGTAAAAGGAAGACCGTGAAGACATTTATGATCGACGCGAAGATCCCCAGGGAAAAGAGGGATCAGATCCCTGTTGTGGCGGAGGGAAGCCATGTGCTTTGGATCGTCGGATACCGGATCAGCGAATTTTACAAGATCACAGACGAGACGAAACAGATCTTGCAGGTGAAGATGGATGGAGGAAAGGAACATGGAGGATAAGATTCGGGTCTTGATTTCCGAAGAAGATGTGAACAAGAAGATCAGCGAGGTTGCCGCTCAGATCAGCAGGGACTATGAGGGAAGGGAGATCCATCTGATCTGTATCTTAAAAGGAGGAGTATTTTTTACCTGTGAACTGGCCAAGAGGATCACGGTTCCCGTGTCCCTGGATTTTATGTCCGTATCCAGCTACGGAGCCGGTACGGTGTCCAGCGGCGTGGTAAAGATCATCAAGGATCTGGATGAGCCCCTGGACGGCAAGCACGTGATTATCGTGGAAGATATCATCGATTCCGGCAGGACCCTGGCCTATCTCATGGAGATCTTAAAACAGAGGCATCCGGCAGATATCCGTCTGTGCACCCTTCTGGACAAACCGGAGCGACGGGTGAAGAAGCAGGTGAAAGTGGACTATACATGTTTCAGGATCCCCGATGAATTTGTTGTGGGATATGGTCTGGACTATGATCAGAAATACAGAAATCTTCCATATATTGGAGTAGTAGAACAGTAAGGAGGCAGTTAGTTGAGACAACGACAATCTATAAGCGGACTGGGTCTGCTGCTTGCGATGATGATCGTCATGGTGCTGGTCTTCCGTATCTCGGAAGGTTTGGGCGACGAGGGCCTGACCCAGCAGGATTATATGCAGGCAGTGGAGAACAAAGAAGTGGAATCCGTTATCATCCGGCCCAACAGAGAGACCCCCACGGGAGAGCTGATACTGACCATGAAGGACGGGGGACAGGTGGCTGTCTATGTGGCCGATGTGAAGGAAGAGCAGGCCTTCCTCATGGACCGGGGAGTCCCCTGTACCATGGGCAATGTGCCCCAGGAGAGCTATCTCCTGTCCATGGTGGTTCCCATCCTTCTGTCCGGTGTGGTCCTGGTGGTGGTGTTCATGATGATGAATGCCAGGGCAACGGGCGGAGGAGCCAATGCGAAGATGATGAACTTCGGAAAAAGCCGGGCCAGACTTAGCAGGGATGCCAGCAAATATAATTTTAAGAAAGTGGCAGGATTGCGGGAAGAGAAGGAAGATCTGGAAGAGCTGGTGGATTTCCTTAAGAATCCGGGGAAGTATACCAGCGTAGGCGCCAGGATCCCCAAGGGAATCCTGCTGGTAGGCCCTCCGGGAACGGGAAAAACCCTTCTGGCCAAGGCTGTGGCCGGGGAGTCAGGGGTTCCTTTCTTCAGTATCTCCGGTTCCGATTTTGTGGAGATGTTCGTAGGCGTAGGCGCTTCCAGAGTCCGGGACCTGTTTGAAGAGGCTAAGAAGAACGCGCCCTGTATCGTATTTATCGACGAGATCGATGCAGTTGCCAGACAGAGAGGCACCGGCCTGGGAGGAGGCCACGATGAGCGGGAGCAGACTCTGAACCAGCTTCTGGTGGAGATGGACGGTTTCGGAGTCAATGAAGGAATCATCGTTCTGGCAGCCACAAACCGGGTGGATATCCTGGATCCTGCTATCCTGCGTCCCGGCCGTTTTGACCGGAAGATCGTGGTAGGCAGACCTGATGTCAAAGGGCGTGAGGAGATTCTTAAAGTCCATGCCCAGGATAAGCCGCTGGGAGATGACGTGGACCTGGAGCGGGTGGCCAGAACCACCGCAGGCTTTACCGGAGCCGACCTGGAGAGCCTTCTCAACGAGTCGGCCATCCTGGCTGCAAAAGAAGGCCGGAGCTATGTCCGTCAGACAGACATCGACCGCTCCTTTATCCGGGTAGGCATCGGCACGGAGAAGCGGAGCAAGGTGATCAGCGAGAAAGAAAAACGGATCACGGCTTACCATGAGGCAGGCCATGCTATTTTGTTCCATCTCCTGCCCGATGTGGGGCCGGTACACACCATTTCTATTATCCCCACAGGAAACGGGGCCGCAGGCTACACCATGCCCCTGCCGGAGAAAGACGAGATGTTCAACACCAAAGGGAAGATGCTCCAGACCATCATGGTATCTTTAGGCGGCAGGATCGCCGAGGAGCTGATCTTCGACGATATCACCACAGGCGCTTCCCAGGACATCAAACAGGCTACGGCTGTGGCCAGATCCATGGTGGTAAAGTACGGCATGTCCGAGAAGGTAGGCATGATCAACTATGAAACCGAAGGCGACGAGGTGTTTATCGGAAGAGAGATCGGACACACCAAAAGCTACGGAGATGATGTGGCGGCGGCCATTGACAGCGAGGTGAAGCGGATCATTGACGAGTGCTACGAGAAGGCCAGGACCATGATCAGGGAACATGAGTATGTTCTCCACAGATGTACCGAGGCTCTTCTGGAAAAAGAGAAGGTAGGCCAGGCGGAATTCGAACAGATGTTTAAGAATTGGGAATAGTGCACAAAAATAACACATGATTTTTGACAAGTTTGTGCGAGATGAATCTTGGATTATAGGATCGTCTATGATATTATAATAGACGTAACCCCCCCAATACATTATATAGTTTTTGCTACACCCCATAAGAAACGAAATACCTTCTCCTAAAAGAGCCAGCTACCCCGCTGGCTCTTTTACT
>CAJUJV010000091.1 GCA_910586845.1 uncultured Hungatella sp. | reverse complement strand
CTAAATATGTGGATGTCACGGCGGCCCAAACGGTTTTTAGTAATGGGGTATGCCGCTTAATTAAGAGGGTATACCCCTACTACATAAGAAGCAGCCGATCGGGAAGTCCATCATCCAGTACCAGATATACAGTGGATGAATCCAATCCCATTACATACGATACCACTAACGGAAACGCCTTATTGACAAAAGAAAAGGATTCAAGCGGTTACTATTACCTTTTGGTATTGGATGGCAGTATAAGATATGGACACTTTAAAAAAATAAAGTTTGACGTGAGCGGTTCCACGTTTCATGTAAATTCAATCGAATATGTAGGCGTGTATGGCGGATTTATAACCGGCAATAATCAGACTCTTACAGGGATTTTCAGCGCACAGGGACCGAAGGGATGGAACAGACAGACGATTACCGTAGATATACCATCAACGCTGTCAAAAGACTTATACTTTTTGGCGTTTAGAGTATGGTATAACGGCATTGATCAGTGGGGAGACAGTTTTCGAGGCGGCGCCTGTATCCATTCTGTAATATTGAGTGCCTAAATTTATACGAAGAAAACTCAGAAAGTGAGGTAAAATCATGAGAGCATTAGTCATCTACGATCTGACCGGTCGGATCTGGCAGATTATCTACGGCGAGGAAGAAGTCCCCCAGGGCCTGCCCGCCGCGTTTGTGGATATCCCGGAGGGGGCACAGCTGGAGCGCATGGACGTGACGGATCCGGACCACCCTAAACCGGTATTCAGCTATCTCCCGGAGTCCGACATCGGCAGACTCCAGAAGAAAGTGGCAGATCTGGAGGAAGAGCTGACCAGCACTCAGCTGGCGCTGGCGGAGCAGTATGAAACGAATCTGGCTCTGCAGGAGGAAGTCACCAACACTCAGCTGGCCCTGGTGGAATTATACGAAGGGAAGGAGGTGTGACCATGGCAAAGGTGTATGCAGACCTGATCCGGAAGGGATTAAAGACCCTGGAGCAGGTACCGGAGAAGTTAAGGGCAGAAGTCGAGGCGCTTCTTCATGCTTAGGCTGCTGCTCTTTTTTGTGCTGAGAAAGGAGGTGGAAGAGATGGCAGTGATCTATGCAACCCTGATTATCAAGGGAAAGAAGACCTTCGCCCAGGTACCAGAGAAGATCCGGGAACAGGTGAGGCAGGTTCTCGTGGATCTGGAGTGTCCGGAGCTGGCGGAAGAATAGGAGACACAGAGGCAGCGAAGCGGGGAATAAGGATTGTCGGATAATGGAAACTATGGTATGATGTGAAAGGAAACAACCGTGTTACAAGGTGGTAAGCCTCCCTAACTTGAAAAAGAAGGGAGGTGGTGCATATGACTACATATGAAGCGTTAAGCCTGCTGTTTTTGGGCGGCACTTTTCTGGTCGCACTGCTTGCCTATATTGATAGGAACAACAAGCGAAAATAAATAAACCTACCTTGTGCTTGGCGGCCGGGGTAGGTTTATAACTGCTTACGGAGGTCAACCACTTTGTGGGCGGTTGTTTCTCCTATGTCTAAACTATAGCATATTTAAGGGAGGGGTGCAACCCTCTTTTTTTCATGAGAAAGAGGTGAGAAAGAGGAAATGGAAACAATCATGCAGTACATTGCCGTACACTGGGTGGAGTGGCTTTTCGTGGCCATCTCCGCCCTTTTAAGTTTTGGATACCGTCAGATCACAAAGCGGCAGAAAGAAGAGAGTATCAAAAACATAGCTCTTCAGGAGGGGGTTCAGGCCCTGTTGAGAGACCGGATCATCTGGACTTACAACCACTACCAGGACAGAGGCTACTGTCCGATCTATGCCAAAGAGAATGTCAAACGGATGTACGACGCATATCATGGATTGGGGGGCAATGACGTGGCAACCAGCTTAAAAGACAAACTGATCGCCATGCCGGAGGAGCCGGCGGAAAGAGAGGAAGAAGATGAATATGAATGAGATTATGCAGTACCCTTTGTACCTGTTGACGGCCATCGGTGTGATGGCTTTTATTGTATCGGTGATTACTCAGGTGATCAAGTCCTGGCCGGGGCTTGAGAAACTGCCCACCGCCGCGGTGGTGATCGTCCTGTCCCTGATCCTGTGCCCGGCGGCCTTTATGGCCCTGATGGCCTGGCAGAAGCAGCCGATCACATGGTATATGGTCTTTGCCTGTATGATCGCGGCCTTTGTGGTGGCTCTGGTGGCCATGGACGGCTGGGAGCGGATCAAAGAGATCTGGGAGAGGACAGGGTATAAAGAAAAACGGTAACTTGCACCGGTGCAAGTCATGTACAGCTAAGAAAAGGAAGATCCCCGGTTGTGCGCCGGGGATTCTTTGCTAACCAACGTTGAGCCTTTCCTTTAATGCGTCCTGTAATACGCGGGACAAACTCAACCCGGTTTCCGTTACTTTATCGTCCATCCACTTGGGAATGCTGACAGTGCGTTTTACCGCACGGCCGTCTTTCACATCGGCACGGATCAGGCTTACAAATTCTTCCGGCGAAAGGTCAATACTTTTCAGATCGCTTGCCGACGGAATGGACTCTTTTTTATCTGTGAGATATTCTATCCACTGTGTCAGGGCAGTCTGAGCCATATAGACGGCGTTTCCCAAGGATTTTCCTTCGCTGATACATCCCGGTAAATCAGGATAAGTGATGGTATAGGAACCATCGTCATTGGGATGGAAGACAGCTGGATATACATATTCTGCCATATGAGACCTCCTTTATATTGATTGAAGGGAGGGGCTTCATTTCAGCCCCGCCGCTCTTAAAATGGATCTTGCTGTATTTTCGTTAATTTCCCGGTGCCTTGGGACTTGTAGAGGACGCCCGCCGTCTTTTTCATAGATTGTGTGGTTGCCATCATCTCGATCTACTTTATATCCGGCGGCTTCCAGCTTTTTTACTAAGTCCCTTCGTTTCATTTCATCACCTCCTCTATGTTTATATTATACTACGTAATTTACGTAATGTCAATAAAAATAAGTAAATTACGTAAAATATTTTTTGAAAGGAGATAATTATTGGAATCATCTGTAGAAAAATTGATCAGCATCGCGAGAGCCGAAGTCGGGTATCTGGAGAAAAAGTCCAACAAGGATCTGGACAGCAAAACCGCCAACGCCGGCAGCAGCAACTACACAAAATACGCCAGGGACCTGTACCCTGCCCTTCAGGGCCAGCCATGGTGTGATATGTTCGTAGACTGGTGTTTTGTCCAGGCCTTCGGCGAGGTCAATGCCCAGCAGCTGATCGGCGGGGGGTTCAGTGCATATACTCCGACCTCTGCCCGGTATTACAAGAATAAGGGCCAGTGGTACACCCGTCCGGAGCAGGGAGATCAGATTTTCTTTCGGAACTCGGTCCGGATCTGCCATACCGGAATCGTCACCAAAGTTACATCAGAGAGAGTCTACACCATAGAGGGCAATACCAGCGGGGCCTCCGGGGTGGTGGCCAACGGCGGAGGCGTGCGTGAGAAGTCTTATCCGCTGACTCACTCAGGCATCGCCGGATACGGCCGGCCTGACTGGTCTCTGGTGGAGCTTCCTCATTATGAGCCTGGCTGGCACCACGATCAGAACGGCTGGTGGTATGCTGATACAGAGACTACATACCTGAAAGACTGCTGGAGGAATATCAACGGCCATCGATACTATTTTAAATCCAGCGGATACGCAGCGACAGGATGGCGGGAGATCGACGGGAAATGGTATTACTTTGAGCCTACAGCCGGGCACCCTCTGGAGTGCGCTCTGTATGTGAGCGACTCTCAGGGAGTTCAGGCTGTAGGAGAATTTTAGTGTTGCAAATTTGTTGCAAATACCATCAAAAACTGATGTGATTTAGCAGAACCTTATATATTAAAATGCGCTAAAATCAAGGCTTTTCAAGTTTTGTGTAGCGTTGAATTTTGAACTTTTTTATTGACGTATAAAAATATGGGTGGTAAAATGAGCAGGTACCCTCCGTGGACAAGGGGACACACGTCCCAATCGTGAATCTGTGGTGCAAAACCGTGTATCCCCTTGTTCACGGAGGGTGAGTGAAAAAGAGCAAAATCAAGATCAGTCACTGCAGTTGAAAAATAAAAAGGAGGTCCCTTCACATGTCATATGTTGATGAGATTTATGAAAAAGTAGTAAATCAAAACCCGGGGGAAACAGAGTTTCACCAGGCAGTAAAAGAAGTATTGGATTCCTTAAAGCTGGTAATTGATGCCAACGAAGAAAAGTATCGGAAAATGGCTCTTTTAGAGCGTCTGACAGAGCCCGAGAGAATCATCTCTTTCCGTGTGCCCTGGGTAGATGACAACGGACAGGTTCAGGTAAATAAAGGTTATCGTGTACAGTTTAACAGCGCCATCGGACCCTATAAAGGAGGCCTCCGTCTTCATCCTTCCGTAAACCAGGGAATCTTAAAATTCCTTGGATTCGAGCAGGTATTTAAAAATTCTCTTACAGGACTTCCCATAGGAGGAGGCAAAGGCGGTTCCAATTTTGATCCCAAAGGAAAATCTGACAGAGAAGTAATGGCCTTTTGCCAGAGCTTCATGACAGAGCTTTACAAATATATCGGAGCAGATGAAGATGTTCCCGCAGGTGATATCGGAGTAGGAGGAAGAGAGATCGGTTTCCTGTACGGACAGTATAAGAGACTGACAGGACTTTATGAAGGAGTTCTTACAGGAAAAGGATTAACCTACGGCGGTTCACTGGCCCGTACACAGGCTACAGGATATGGCCTGATCTATATTCTGGACGAAATGTTAAAGCACAACGGAAAAGAGCTGGCAGGAAAGACAGTGGTTATCTCCGGTTCCGGAAATGTAGCAATCTATGCAACAGAGAAGGCCCAGCAGCTGGGTGCAAAGGTAGTAGCCCTCAGCGATTCCAACGGATATGTATATGATAAAGACGGCATCAAACTTGATATTGTGAAAGAGATCAAGGAAGTACGTCGGGGAAGGATCAAAGAGTATGCTGCCGCAGTACCGGGAGCCGTATATACAGAGGGCAAAGGAATCTGGACCGTTCCCTGTGACATTGCTCTTCCATGTGCTACTCAGAATGAACTGAATCTGGAAGATGCGAAAGCACTGAAGGCCAACGGATGCTTTGCCGTGGCAGAGGGAGCCAATATGCCTTCTACCAGAGAGGCGACAGATTTCTTCCTGGAGAATGGCATGCTGTTTATGCCCGGAAAGGCTGCTAACGCAGGCGGTGTAGCTACGTCGGCTCTGGAGATGAGCCAGAACAGCCAGAGGCTTTCCTGGACTTTCGAGGAAGTAGATGCGAAGCTGAAAGATATTATGGTAAATATTTACGCGAAAGCTGCAGCCGCCGCGGAGAAATATGGGGTAGCCGGAAACTATGTGGCAGGGGCCAACATTGCAGGATTTGAAAAAGTAGTAGAAGCCATGATGGCACAGGGAATCGTATAGAGAGATCATGGTCACCATATAACAAAAAGACGGAAAAGTATTGAAGGCCGGAAAGGTTTTCAATACTTTTCCTTTTTATGCGCAGTCCTGTGTGCAGCGGAAATATACCGTTAAGTTGGGGCACGGAGCCTGCGGCAGGCAGAGAGGAAGTCTTTCCTGCCCGACAGAAAAAACAAACATATGTTCTATATAAAATTATTTCTTTATGAATGCACATTCACTGTTGAAATATAAATCAATATAGGATATAATGAATTGCACCTATGGACTAACTAATGTTCTGATGAGAGAAGGTGAAAGCATGCATAGATTTTTACGCACTGTCGGTTTCAGCAAATATCAGAAAAAGCACAGGATCAATGAATTAATAAAGGAACTGGCAGCGTCGGCTTTGCCGGGACAGATCAGGAAACTTCAGTTGGATGAGGAGACGAATCTGTGTGAGGTAAAAGCAGAGATGGCTCCTGATATGGGAGTCGCCATCTACGGTGAGATGGATGAAACAGGAGAGATTCATCCGGAATATTATGTGCCCTATGTATTGAGCCAGGAATCCTCTTCCAAAGCAGAATGTTCTATTCAGCGTCATACCAACCGGGAGACCTATGCCGGCCTTCTCGATGAATACCGGGTAGGTATTTCTCTGATCTATTACCTGGAAAATGTGATGGAATACCGGGAGAGAAAGATGGCGAAAGAATCCACGGATACGGAGTGGGTGAGTTTATCAGGTCTATCCGTAAAAGGGAAGATCCTTCTTCCTATTAAAAAGACTGCGAAACAGAAGGAGATGGCCAAAGTGGCCCTGAAGGAGAGAACCAATCTTCTGGAAGCGGCAAAGAACGGCAATGAGGAAGCCATAGAGACACTGACTATCGAGGACATCGACCTGTATTCTCAGATATCCAGAAGGATCCTGAAAGAAGATTTATATTCTATTATTGATTCCTGTTTTATGCCCTGCGGGATTGAATGTGATCAATATTCGGTGATCGGCACCATTAAAGAACTGAATGTTCTGGAAAACAGACTGACAGGGGAAGAGGTCTATAAGATGAAACTGGACTGCAATGATATGATCTTCCAGGTAGCTATCAATAAACAGGATCTTATAGGAGAACCTATGGTGGGCAGAAGATTTAAAGGTCAGATCTGGATGAAAGGAACTGCAAAATTCAGATCCTGATGAACAGGAAATAAGAAATTGATAAAAAGAAACGGGTTTGTCCGTTTCTTTTTATGTTTACCGAATACGGAGGATCATAAGGGTATTGGTTGAAAATGCGGGGAGTGTGTGATAGAATGAAAATTAATAAACAGTACATAAGGAAGGAAATGATCGCTTATGAAATATACAGGGAAAGCAGTATATATAGGTTTGACAGCAGTTTTGGCAGTCAGTCTGACGGGATGCGGAAAAAAGAGTCCTTTAGATCCGGGCGATCCAGTATCGCTGACAATATGGCATTACTATAACGGTTCACAGCAGGCTGCATTTGATGCACTGGTAGAAGAATTTAACGATACGACAGGAAGAGAAATGGGGATTTACGTACAGAGCTTCAGTCAGGGTTCCGTACCTGATCTGGAGACTGCGGTGAGAGAGTCTATCAGCGGAAAAGTAGGGGCGGACGCCATGCCGGATATCTTCTCATCCTATGCGGATACTGCCTACGAGGTAGAACAGGCAGGAGCTCTGGCTAATCTGTCCGAGTATCTCACCAAAGAAGAACTGGAAAAATACGTTGATTCCTATATCGAAGAAGGCTGTATCGCCTCTGACGGCAGTTTAAGGATATTTCCCACGGCAAAGTCCACGGAGATCATGATGATCAACAAGACGGACTGGGAAGATTTTGCGACAGCCACAGGCGCTGATCTGGACGATTTAAAGACCGTAGAGGGAGTGACAGCCACAGCGCAGACCTATTATGAGTGGACGGACAGTCAGACTCCGGATATCGAGGGAGACGGAAAAGCATTTTACGGAAGAGACGCTGTGGCTAACTATTTTATCATCGGCATGCAGCAGCTGGGATCGGAGATCTTTCAGGTAGAAAATGGACAGCTGACGATCAATGTACCGAAAGAAAATATCCGCCGCCTCTGGGAAAATTATTATGTGCCCATGGTCAAAGGATATCTCGGAGCATACGGTTCTTTCCGCTCTGATGATGTGAAGACAGGAGAACTGCTGGCTTATACCGGATCCACATCCTCTGCCATGTATTTCCCCAATCAGGTGGAGCTGGATAATACCAGTTATCCCATCGACTATATCGTCATGATGGCGCCTGTGTTTGAGGGAGGAAGAAGCTACGCCGTACAGCAGGGAGCAGGCATGGTGGTGAGCAAGTCTGATAAAAAGCATGAGTATGCTGCAGTGGAATTTCTGAAATGGTTTACTCAGGCGGATCACAATCTTCAGTTTGGATGCGTGTCCGGTTATCTGCCGGTACAGAAGGAGGCAAACAGCGCCGAAAAGCTGGATCAGGTGATCGCAGACCAGCAGCTGGAAGTGGCGGAGAAGACATATGATTGTCTGACGACCATCTTCAGAGAGATGGATGGCCTGACTCTCTACACAAACAAAAGTTTTGAAAACGGCTCTGCTGCAAGGAAGGTGCTGGAGTATCATCTGGCAGATCAGGCGGCCAGAGACAGAGAAGCAGTGACGGCAGCTATGGCACAGGGAAAAAGCCTGGAAGAGGCGGCCTCCGCTTATGTGACGGAAGAAGCCTTTGAAGAATGGTACGATTCTTTTTGTAAGGCGCTTTATGAGGCGGCAGGCAAGTAGGATAAGATGGAAATCAAAACTCAGAAAAGAAAAAAACCAACCATATTCAGAATTTTTCTGATCCCCCTCATCATTATCATGCTGATACAGAGTATGATCACCATGGGTACTCTGATAGTCAGAAAGACCACCCGGATGCTGGAAGAATATTCCAGCGGCATTATGAGCCGGATGGTGGAGAACAGAAAAGTAATTCTGCAGAATGACATGAATCAGCGGTGGGCTTCTGTCTATGAACAGGAACTGCTGTTCAACGGGATACTGGAAGAGTTTTTAAAGAACAAGGACATTGGGATAGAAGAATTTCTCAGCTCATCAGAGATGAAAAGCCTGTTTATGGACCAGGCTTTTCCGGAATGTCTGGATCTGGTTCAGAACAGCTATACTACAGGGATTTTTCTGATCCTGACATCATTGGATATGCAGGAAACGGATTATGAGGGATTTTTTATCAGAGATTCGGATCCCAACACGAATCCTGCGAATTATACGGATCTGCTTCTGGAGAGAGGCGGCAAGCAGCTTTCCAGAAAGTGGAATATTCCTCTGGATACCTGCTGGACAACACGTTTCCATATGGATGGCCAGGGGAACAATGAGGCGGACAGTTATTTTTATGAGCCGTGGATAGCAGGGATGGAGTACAAAGATGCGGATACCAAGGATCTGGGCTACTGGTCTCTGCCATTTTCCCTAGAGAAAGAGACGGCTAATTCTTATGAGATGATTACATACTCTCTGCCCCTCCGGTGGGAAGGACAGGTGTACGGTATCCTGGGAATCGAGATTTCCAGCAGAATGCTGTATGATTATTTTCCTGTGACTGAACTGAATCATTCCCAGCAGTCAGGATACATGCTGGCAGTGAGACAGCATGACGGCAGCTATGCTCTCCTTGTGGGAAAAGGAGTTCTCTATAATCTGATCCGCTCCATGAAAAAGAATTTTATCCTCCGCGAGACGGATTACGATAATCTGTCTCTGGTACAGGATATCAGCATGAATAAGGAAGGAGTCTATGCGGTAGTATGCCCTCTGAAGCTATACAGCAATAATGTACCTTATGACAATACAGAATGGGTGCTGCTGGGATTAAATACGGAGGAAGATCTTTTCGGCATGAGCCGTCAGCTCTATATCTGGATGGTTGTGGCTATCCTCATAGGCCTGATCTTCGGCGTAGCGGGTATCTACTTTATGGTGAGACATCTGACCAGACCGGTCCAGCGTCTTGTACAGTGTATCGGCAGAGGAAGAGCAGGAATCCAGGAATTTACGCCATCCAATATTCTGGAAGTCGATGCCATGTACGATGTGGTGAAAGATCTGACCGACAGGCAGAAAGAGGCGGAAAATATCCTTCTGGAGGAAAAGGAACGTTACAGAGTGGCTCTGGAATCATCCAAAGATATTTTCTTCTCTTATGATCTGGAGGATCATATGCTGGATATCGTAAATCATGAAACCATGAGCGGACAGTGGGAATGTGAGGAATTTGACAGCGGCTTCATCAATCCTCAGTTTATCTATGATGCGGACAGACAGTCAGCCGCAGAGGAGATGCAGAGCAAGGCTGACAAACTGTATGCGGAATTCCGGATGAAATGGCCGGAGGATGCGGAATATGAGTGGGTGGCACTGTCCGCCAACGCAGTTTATGACACAGACGGAAAACGGCGGAAATTGGTGGGAAGTATCCGGAATATCCAGAAACAGAAGGAGAGAGAAGCAGAGCAGCTGAGAAAGAATACGACAGACGGTGTCACAGGCCTCTATGTGTTCAGCGCAGGTATGGAGCAGCTGCGCAAATGCCGGAGCCGGAACAGTGAGGGGGTCATGATCAACCTTCGTCTGAATCGTCTCAAAGAGATCAATGAGAAAAACGGCATCGTGTTCGGAGATCTGATCCTTGAAGAAATCGGACATGTTATCCGCTGTCTCTGCGGGGAATCTGACAGAAAAACAGGCTGCGAGACGGTGATGCTGCGCCTTGACGGGGATGAATTTGTGATCTGGCTGGAAGACAGATCCAGGCAGCAGGCGGAAGAATTTATCCGTGGTCTTCTGGAAAAGACAGAAGAAGAGTTTAATTCCGATGTGTTCAGTGTGGATCTTCGCGCCGGTCTGGTATGTGCAGAGAAGAACCAGACAGCCGAGACTCTGATCTGTATGGCAAAGTTGGCCAGGGATCATGTGATTTCCGATATGAAGGAGTCCTGGTTCTTTTATGAGGACATACCGGAGCAGGAATCCAGAATTCTGCCTCCGCTGCTGGGAAGGGAGATCAACAGCCTGGATTACAGCGAGGAAGTGAATCTTATATCCGTGGCTCTGAATCTGTTCGGCAAGGGAGACGATTTCCCGGCCCAGATGATGCTGATGCTGCGCAAGATCGGAAGATTCTATGACGCGGAACATGTGCTGGTATCTGTTCTGCGCGCTGATTTTAATTCCAATTATCTGGATTATCAGTGGCACAGAGACAGAGAAAATGCGGCAAAGAGCGTGAGAAAATACAAAGAAGAAGAAAAAGGACTTTTTCTCAGATGGCTGGGAAAAACGGAGGTGCGGTATGTCTCGGCGGAGGACAGCCGGCAGCCGGTGATCAGATGCTTTTTGAGTATTGATCCGGGTCAGTACGGAGTCGTAATGCCTATGTATGACAACGGAAATTATATGGGTAATATCTGTATTCTGGGCATGGAGCCCCAGATCCTGAAAAATGCCGAAGAGTATCAGAATCTGGCGGAATTGGGACGGGTGATCCAGAATCAGCTGAATCAGCAGCAGTATGATATTGCCAGTAAGGCAAAGTCCGAATTCCTGTCCCGTATGAGTCATGAGATCCGTACTCCCATGAACGGTATTATCGGCATGACTGCCATCGCCCTGCAGAAGGATCAGAGTCAGGAACGGATTATGGACTGTCTTCAGAAGATTCAGTCTTCTTCCGATTATCTCCTGGGGCTGATCAATGATATTCTGGATATGTCTAAGATCGAAAGCGGAAAGATGAAGCTGGAGCCGCTGAATTTCAATATCCATGAGATGATGGACACCATCAGCGAGCTCATAACGCCCCAGGCGGCTGCCAAACAGATCGATTTTGTTCAGAATATCAGGATGACCCACAGTTGGTTCATGGCGGACAGGATGAGGATCAGTCAGGTTCTGATCAATCTTCTGGGCAATGCGGTGAAATTTACTCCAATAAAAGGAAAAGTCACTCTGACGGCAGAGGAAATAAGTTCCACGGACAAGGAAGCTTTCGTATCTTTCGCGGTCCGGGATACAGGGATCGGCATCGCCAAGGAAGACCAGGAGCGG
The DNA here is from genome assembly GCA_910586845.1 of uncultured Hungatella sp. Classification (GTDB taxonomy): domain Bacteria; phylum Bacillota; class Clostridia; order Lachnospirales; family Lachnospiraceae; genus UBA3402. The sequence goes on along the minus strand of CAJUJV010000091.1, from coordinate 1,983 downwards.
GTCTTCCGGTCCTTTGAACAGTCTTCCGGCACCAATCCATCCAGGCAGCAGGGCACAGGTCTGGGACTTTCCATCAGCAGCCGCCTGGTTCAGATGATGGGCAGCAATATCCGTCTGGACAGCGAACCGGGAGAAGGAAGCCTGTTCAGTTTCTCCATAACCCTGAAACTGGGAGAATATATGGAGGCTGAGGCCTCGGAGGAGGAGATCTCCTTTGACGGCTGCCATGTTCTGGTGGTGGAAGATAATGAACTCAATGCCGAGATCGCTCAGAGCCTTCTGGAAGAGCGCAGCTTTAAGGTCGACTGCGTCTATGACGGAGCCCAGGCAGTGGAGCGTATCAGGACTACGGAACCGGGAACTTATGACGTTATACTGATGGATATTATGATGCCGGTGATGAACGGGCTGGACGCGACCAGAGCTATCCGGAGCATGGAGCGGGAGGACAGTCATACCATTCCTATCGTCGCCATGTCGGCCAATGCTTTTGACGATGATCTGAAGAAATCCGTGGAATGCGGCATGAACGGACATCTGTCCAAGCCTGTGGAGGTGGATAAGCTGTATCGGACTCTGAAAGAGGTTATTGGAAAAGGGAAGAAGTGAAATACAACTTTACAATCATGGCAAAGTCAAAAAGACAGTGTAGAAAGCAGGAATGCTTTTTATACTGTCTTTTTATGGATGCCCTGCGACAAATCGTCCTCGCGGGGAGAAGGCAGTTTTGGTATCAGCAGATTAAGGAAAATGGAAAGCCGTTCCCAATCCGTATTGTCATAAGGAAGAATCGCGCCAAGGAATCCATATGTACGGCAGAACGCTTTCGTCGCGCTTTTGAACTTGATCTGATCATCCGTTTCAAGCCGCGTATAAATAGCTGTACAGGCATCCAGGGTAGGATCAAGTTTATCACGATCTGCACCATTCAGATATAGGTTAACCAAACGTTCTATATCGTCGCCAGGAATATACCTGATACCCCTCCATCGTTGCCACAAGATCATAGAGTTTAACCAGGTGTTCTACATCATCGCCAGAATATACCTGATATCCTTCCATCGTCGCCACAAGATCATAGAGTTTGTTCGGGTCGGTCTCGCCGGACAAAATCGTGGTGCGATAATAGTGGGAGAAGGACTTTTCAATATTTCCGGTTTATTAGCGAAATCCAAAACAAAGGTATCATACTTCTTTGGATGACACCGGTTCAGCCTCGTCATTCAATATAGGATTTTCGTATTCATCCACAACAAGTATGCCGAAAGTTTCCAAGGTCTTATTCTTCGGTGTAGCTGTGAAAGCAAAATAGCTGGCATTGTTCAGTAGCTTACGCCCTTCCATCATAGCATTAATCTTGTCCTCGTTGTCCATTTCATCATCCGAGGCGAGTCCAGAGAGTAAGATTCATCTGCGCAGAATTGCGCCCACTCTGCCCGGAATGCGCCTCATCAATGATAATGGTGAAACGATTCTCTTTGTGATCGGCTCCAATTTGAGGAACGATATACGGGAACTTCTCAATCGTGGTAACGATGATGCGTTTGCCGTCCGTGATGGCTTTTGTAAGGTCGCCGGAGTGTTCTGCCCATGCCACGGTATTGCTCACCTGCATAAACTGCTTGATAGTATCCCTGATCTGTTTATCGAGGATACGGCGGTCAGTGACCACAATAACAGAGTCCAACATCGGATGCCCATCCTGTTCAGGCCCAATCAACTGATGGGCAAGCCATGCGATAGAGTTGGACTTGCCGCTTCCTGCACTGTGCTGAATCAGGTATTTACGCCCAATACTGTTTTTCTGCACATCGCTAAGAAGCTTTGTGACCACATCCAACTGATGATACCGTGGAAAAATTTGCTTCTCTTTTTTCTTTTTGGTATCCTCATCCACCTCGATAACAACCTGAGCATAGTTCTCAATAATCAATGTCAGTTTTTCTTTTATAAGAATGTCTTTCCACAGATAGTCGGTCATCA
>CAJUJV010000090.1 GCA_910586845.1 uncultured Hungatella sp. | reverse complement strand
TGCGACTTCCTGGTCCCAAACCAGGCGCTCTAGCCAAACTGAGCCACACCCCGAATATGCACAAAAAAGTGCTCTTCGAAACGCAAGGATTATTATATCCTAATCATCTTTTTCTGTCAACTACTTTTTTGCACATTCTTCCATTTTCTTTTTCCCTCTCAGGGGCTACAGAAACCTCTGATCATAGGTCATGGTCCCGTCCTCATCCATCGTGATCACCATATAGGAGGGCCTGTGGCCTTCCTGCCGGGGATAAGACAGACTTCCCGGATTCAGGATTGTGACGCCGTCGATCTTGTCCAGGAAAGGCCTGTGGGTATGGCCGTACATGGCGATATCGCAGCCTCTGCTCCTGGCCTCATCCGCCAGACCTTCCGGTCCCATGGATACGCCGTAGTAATGGCCGTGAGTCAGGAGGGCTCTGTGAGGTCCCAGATCGATCTCCAGCTCTCTCTCCAGCCGGGAAAAGAAATCATTGTTTCCCATGACCATGGCCATCATACAGCCGGCTCCGGCCCACTCCGGGATCCGGTTCTCGCTTCCTTCCGCATCTCCCAGATGGATCAGTATATCCATGGGCTTCTCTTCCTCGATCACCAGCTTCAGATTGTCATCCTTCCGATGGGTATCACTGACTACCAGGATCTTCATTGATCTTCCTCCCCGCACAGATTTTTTAATTTCTGTTTCATGGCTTCCAGAGCCTTCCCTCTGTGGCTGATCTCGTTTTTCTTCTCAATGGGGATCTCAGCCGATGTGACGCCGTATTCCGGCAGATAAAAAATGGGATCATATCCAAATCCTCCCGTGCCTGCCGGTTCATGGGCGATGAGGCCCTCCACCACGCCCTCTGTGTGGATGACGCTTCCGTCGGGGAGCACCGCCGCGATAGAGCTGACAAACCTGGCCGTGCGCTCCTCTTCTCCGGCTTCTGCCACCCGGTCGATGATGACCCGGTTCTTTATCTCGTAAGAAGTCTCCTCCCCCAGATAGCGGGCCGAGTAGATGCCCGGCTCTCCTCCCAGATAATCCACCACCAGCCCGGAATCGTCAGCCAGCACGATATCCCCTGTCTGCCTCCACACTTCCCTGGCCTTGATCTCCGCGTTTTCCGCAAATGTGCTGCCGTTCTCTTCCACGTCGCAGGAGGCGCCTGCTTCCTTCATGGACAGAACCTCCATCCCCAGATCTGCCAGGATCAGACGCACCTCCCGCATTTTTCCTTCGTTTCCTGTCGCAAATATAATCCTGTGTCCCATATCTTATCCTCTCACCTCACGTTTATCTGTGTATGCCTTCAGGCACAGATTGCACTGATGATGTTCCTCCAGCGATTCCCAGTTTATGCCGTCGGCACTGACATAACCTTCTCCGTCTGTCACATCTGCCGCCTCCGTAGCGTGGTCTGCCCGGAATTCCACTGCCAGAGGATGGATGGCTCCCGGTGTCTCTGCTTCCAGGATCACCGCAAAACGCTCCCCCGGCTCCAGAGGAACCGGCACCTCCAGAGGAACCGTATAAAATCCGCTGTATCTCATGGTTCCCCGAGCCACTTCTCTCTTCTGTTCCGGATCCGGTTCCCCGTCTGCAGGGCGGCACAGCCAGATCCTGTAGGATGTATTTTCTCCCACAGCGTAAAATCCCACTGCTCTCAGAAGTTCCTCGTCTTCTGCCTCATAGATATTGGCGCCGAAGGCTTTCTCTGATCCGTATCCTACCTGGCCCACCCAGCCGCACAGATCGCTCTGGTAGATCTGATCGTAATTATCTGCCGCCTCGATGCCTGTATAGACCAGGTTTCTGCTTCCGATGTTGGCATCATAGTAGGAAACATAGAAATATCCCCTGTCTCCGAACGCTTCTCCCCAGCTGCTGACACATAGGAATGCGCCGTCTCCTTCCACCTCTGTCCGGAAATTTTCTTTTGGATACCGGTCATCCCAGCCTACGATCACCACATCATGGTTGGGCGGTTCCTCTCCCTCATAACAGTAGGCCCCTGTTTCTTCATCATAATAGGCCGAACGGCTCCGGTAATCCGTTATGGAAGTATAGAGAGAACTCTGGACTCCGCCGCGGAAAAACACCGCCCTCTTTATGGCCCTGTAATCTCCCGGAGGCAGGATCTGGATCTCCTGAACATGGACTGCGGGTTTCAGTCCCTCCGGGGAAATCCCGTCTCCGTAAGGGTCCTCTTCCTCCAGCACAGGTCCCTGCCAGCCCAGCACATAGGCCATGGACATGATGTACTCTCCGCCTTCCTCCTGGTCCAGGGAAAAGCTGTTGTTCAGAGACATATGGTCCGCGGAAAATTCCCGGCAGATCTCCGGTTTAAGAGCCGTCTCCATAGCCGTCACGGAGGCAAAGGACCAGCAGGTGCCGAAATTTCCCTGATCCCTCACTCTGGTATGGCGGCCCGTCTGTCTGTAGTCATAGGCTGTGGGGAGTTTCTTCCTTCCTGCTTCTGGCCCGGCATCCTTCAGCCGGATCCGCAGGCTTCCCAGAGGAAGATCCATGATATATCCGAACTCCCTGCACACGGTCCCCAGAGGAAGATACGCTTCCTCTTCCGACTTTCTTCCCCGGCCTCTGAGGGATTCCCCGAAATTCTCTCCCGTGTCTTCTCTGCTCTCCCGTTTCAGTTCCAGCAGGCGGTCCCCCTGCTGCAGCACTACTCTGGAATCCGGATATTCCAGCACACAGATCTCCAGTTCCTGCTCCAGCAGACCGGCCGGCACCAGGACCTCCAGGGAACCGTCCCCTGCCGGAAAGGCTTTCCACAGTTTCCCCTCAGTCTCCACAAAAAGCTGCTCCGGCTCCCTAAGCTGCCTCTGCTCCATGGGACGCGGCCGGTATTTTTCCGACTCCGGGGCCCTGCTTCTTTCCGCCTGCCCGGGTCCCCGGACTGAGGCCAGTGTCAGACACGCCGCCAGTACGATCCCGTATGAGGCCGTCATGAAGTCTGGCCCTGAGCCCGTTTCCTCGCCGGCGGTTTCGGCCCCTGGAACTGGTAGAAGTAAGTCTTCATCATACCGTTGTAGATCTTCCTGTTTTTGTCCGCCTTTCTCCCCATATATTTCTCCGCCTCTTCATAAGCCGTGATCAGGTAAGCCGACCAGGAATCCAGAGCCTGAAACCGCTCCCCCAGTTCCCGGTACAGAGCCGGCAGATTTTCTTTATCTTCAATCCTCTCTCCATAGGGGGGATTGGTAATGATAAAACCATATTTTTTCGGATGGCTCAGGGCGCTTACGGGCCTCTGCTGAAAATGAATCATATGCCCCACTCCTGCCGCCTCCGCGTTAGCCCGGGCCGCCTTTACGATGTCTCCGTCAATATCATAGCCCTGGATGTCTGTCTCCCCTTTGTTGTCGATCAGATCGCGGGCTTCATCTACAGCCTCATACCAGCATTTTCTGGGGATCAGGTTGGTCCAGTTCTCTGCCAGGAAAGACCGGTTCATACCGGGGGCTATATTGGCTGCCATCATGGCTGCCTCTATGGGAAATGTCCCGCTTCCACAGAAAGGATCTACCAGAATCCGTTCTTTCCTCCACGGAGTCAGGAGAATGAGGGCCGCTGCCAGAGTCTCTGTAATGGGAGCCTTGCTGGTAAGGGTCCTGTATCCTCTCCTGTGAAGGGAATCTCCAGATGTATCGATGCCTACGGTCACCTGGTCCTTATGGAGAAAGACTCTCAGAGGATACCTGTGCCCTGTCTCAGGAAGCACCTCGCATCCACAGGCCGCCTTCATCCTCTCTACCATAGCCTTTTTCATGATCTTCTGGATATCCGACGGACTGAACAGCTTACTCCTGATGGAGGAAGCTTTGGCTACCCAGAACCTGCCGTCTCTGGGGATCAGTTCTTCCCAGGGGATCCCTCTGGTTCCCTGAAACAGCTCCTCAAAAGTCTCTGCCCGAAAACTTCCGGCCTTCAAAAGCACTCTCTCCCCGGTGCGCAGAAACACATTGGCCCTGCAGACAGCCTCCTCGTCTCCCAGAAATGTAACTCTCCCATCCTCCACCTGGACAATATCATATCCCAGATCTGTAATCTCTTTTTTCAGCACTGCCTCCAGTCCGAAATGGCAGGGCACGATCAGTTCATATCTCCCCTTCACCGGCATCTCCTTTATATCAGGCCCCTTACAGGCCGATCTCCTTCACGATTCCGCCTTCAAAATCAAAGATGGTAAATCTGTCCCCATCCAGAATCCCGTAACTGTTGGGATTCCCATCCTTGGGCAGAGAGACGGATCCCGGATTCAGCAGATAACAGGATCCCATAGTCTCAGCCACCGGAAGGTGGGTATGGCCGTGGATCAGGATGTCTCCCGTCTTCATAGGCGGAAGAGCTTCCTTATGGTACACATGGCCGTGGGTGGCGTAGATGGTCTTCCCGTTCAGTGCCAGCAGAGCATAATCCGCCATTATGGGGAATTCCAGCACCATCTGGTCCACCTCGGAATCACAGTTGCCTCTCACTGCATAGATCTGATCCTGATACCTGTTGAGCATGGCCAGGACCTGTTTGGGATCATATTCTGCAGGAAGATCATTGCGGGGGCCGTGATAGAGAAGATCTCCCAGCAGTATCAGCCGGACAGCCCCCTGACTCTCATATGCTTCCAGCATCTTCCTGCAGTAACAGGCCGATCCGTGAATATCAGATGCAAACATATATTTCATTGGTTTTCCTCCCGGACGCCAAGGTCCCTGTTTATGGTCAGTACTATTTTAAAACCATTGCGTGGCATCTGTCAACCGGTTCCGTCCTGCCTCACAAAAAACTGACCATAGAAGTTCCACGGTATGCAGCCAGTCCTCCTGCCGTATTTACCACCGGATATCCCCTGGCCGACAAATGGTTGCAGGCCAGCATACTCTGGCTCCCTCTGGTGCAGTAAAACACCATGGGCACATCAGGGCAGTGGTCCAGGACCCCTTCCTCCGCCATGTCCTCCAGCTCTTCATAAGGAATATTTACTGCTCCCTTTAAGTGGGAATATGCATAAGACTTCCGGTCTCTCAGATCGATCAGCTCCATAGGTTTCCCGCACAGGATCCAGAATTCCAGCTCTCTCATACTGATAGTCGGATAATTCATAACCCGTCACCTGTCTCTATTCGTCACTATCAGTATATGTAAAATGTAAAAAGCCGTCCCATAATCTACGGGACGGCCCTGTGCCTGACTGATGTCAGACAGTCTCGCCTTAGCGCTGATTGCTGTTCTGGCTGCTGTTCTGACTTTTATTCTGGCTGCTGTTGCGGCTGCTGTTCTGGCTCTTGTTCTGATTGTTATTCTGGCTGTTGTTCTGATTGCTGTTCTGGCTGCCGCTGTTGTGGCAGTTTCTGGATTCTTCCATATCATTGTAATTGTTCTTTGCCATGGTAGATACCTCCTGAAAAATGAATTTTTGTTACAGGAGTAGTATGGCTGTCTTCGGCTGATTTATACCTGAAAAAATAATTCCTTATTAATCGCCTAAAACATTTTTAATTCTGGCAGGTGCCCTGTAGTTCCACGGCGATACCTTGATCCCTGTCTTGTAGGTGGACGCGTGAACGATCTGCCCGTTACCGATATACATGGCCACATGATTGATCCGGCTGCCGTTGCCATAGAAGATCAGATCTCCCGGCCTCATCTGCTCCGCGCTCACGTCTGTCCCCTGCTGGGACTGGGCGCCGGAGCTGCGGTCGATGGAAACGCCTGCCCCGTACTGCATCACGTATCTGGTGAAACCGGAACAGTCCACTCCGCTGTGGGGATCATTGCCTCCGGCCCGATATCTTCCTCCGAGAAACTGAAGCGCAAAATTTACCAGTTCCTGTCTCCGGCTGCTGGAGATATCCGCCTGCCGCTGGATCTCGGCGGCCGCTGCCGCCTCGCTGGCCTCCAGCTCCGCCTTCTCCACAACGGAGATCCCCTCATCCTTCACGGAGAGATATCCTGACCCGCTGCCTACCTGGATCTCCATCCAGCCGTCGCCCTCGTCGGAAAGTATGACATAGTTCTCACCCTCACAGGCCTCTTTCAGGATATCATAGGAATCCATGGACACATATACGGGATGAACTCCTTCCTCCACAGTGACTATGTAATCTCCCATGCTGAAAGCCGGGCCGCTTAACTCTCCGATCTCTGCTCTTGCCTCTCCGGCACCGCTCCATAACATGGCGCCGCATAAAAGCAGGGTACAGATTCCATATCTAAATGATCTATTTCTCATATCTTTCATCTCCTCATAGGTATCTCAGGTTTCCAGTTTGTTACAAAAATGTTAACTTTATTAAATATTATATTTCATATCTGTTACTTTGTCAAGCAAAAACAGCTTCGAAACTGTTACAAATCAGTTTCAAAGCTGTTTTTCACACAATTCTATAAAGTTTTATACCCGGATACCCGCTAACGCCTGCTGCCCCGGAATATGGTTATGATCAGCCAGATCACAAGAAGAGGAAGCACTAAGGGGGCCAGAAGAGCAAAAATCCCTCCGACGATCATGATCACCAGATAAATAATCCCGAACACGATGAGAGCCAGCAGCAGTTTCCAGTACCATTTGTCCAGACGGATGATGTGGAAGGGGGATGTATCCCCGTAAAGCTCTTCTTCCCGGGTCTGATTCCGGTCATACCCGTAATCCCGTCCGCTCTCATAGACTGTACCCCCGGCTCCGTCCGTAGTGTCCTCAATGGTCCTGGCGATGAGCCTGGGGTCCCCGATCTCTCCGATGACTTCCTCCTCCGTCCGGCCCTTGCCGACCTCTTCTGTAATATATCTGTCATAATATCGTATATGTTCCTCTACCACTCCCGGCGGTACGTCTCCCGTCAGCGCTCTGCGCAGGGTGTCGAGAAATTCCTGTTTTCGCATACGGTTCCTCCCTTAAATCATTTTCTCTTTCAGAATTCCGTTCCGGTAGACCTTCACCAGTTCCTTCAGGTCTTCGATCCTTTCCGTCAGTTCCCCGCCCAGATCCGTGTCTCCCACCATGATTCTCCGTTTCATCTTCTCCACGATGGTCACCTTCGGCGTATTCTCCTTTCCGGGACAGAAAGGTTTATGCTCCGCCAGGGCCAGGTGTCTGGAATTGTGGATCAGAGTATATCCGGCGATACCGGTTTTGCTCTGATAAGCCTTGGACAGGCCTCCGTCTATAATATACAGCTTTCCGCCTGCCTTTACCGGAGTCTCTCCATCCTTGATCTTTACGGGCACATGTCCGTTGATAATATGGGAATTGACAGTGGGGAGACCGAACTCCTCCAGGATCCTGTCGCAGTACTCCTCGTTAACGCTCAGCTGGTAATAAGGATTCATGGTTTCCTTATGAGTATGCTTCTCTGCAATAAAATAATGCTCAAATGTGGTCATTTTATCCTTGCCGTAGACCGGGGATTTGGCTCCGCACCACAGATACCACATAAAATCTCTGGCCGTCTCCTTGTCGGGACTGCTCTCCGGCAGAAAATAGGCGCTCTGCACGGTCTTATCGATCATATCCATCAGTCCCCTGCCTTTATAAGGAACGCCGGAAAATTCCAGCTCCTCAAAGCTTCCGTCTTTTTTCATGGGAATACAGCCGTGGTACAGAAGATTCTGATTATATGATTTGTACATGGCCCCATGGGAGTACAGAAATTTCACGTGCTTGTGAAGAAGCTGACTGTGTTTAAAGGACAGACACAGAGTATGGATAAGATCTTCCTCCTCCGGGGTCAGCTTCAGAGGATCTTTGGGATCCACCGTAGGAAACGCCATGTCCAGCATCTCATATGTCTTTCCCTCTACCGTAACGGTTCCTTTTTGAAAATCCACCTGTTCCAGAAGGCGCCTGCCATCCATCTGATATTCCGGATGGCGACGGATAATCTGCCCCTCGATCTTAAACTGCATCACAGCCACGGCCTTGTGCATCTTGGCCACCAGTCCCGGATCCACCACGTCATAAATATTCTCATCCAGGATGTGGGGCACAAATCTGGCGCAGGGATCGTTCTTGTATACACTGGCCGCTAACATGGACAGGGGGCGCAGATTGATGCCGTAGCCGTCTTCCAGCACGTCAAAACTGTTATAGCTGATGGCGATCCGGAGCACATTGCAGATACAGGCCAGATTGCCTGTGGCTGCTCCCATCCAGGAGATATCGTGGTTGCCCCACTGGATATCCACATCGTGAAACTGCATCAGCTCATTCATGATCAGATCCGCCCTGGGGCCTCTGTCGAAAATATCTCCTATGATATGGAGGCTGTCAATGGTCAGATTCTGGATCAGACGGCACAGGGCGATAATAAACTTGTCCCCGATCTCAATATCGATGATGGAGCGGATGATCTCGCTGTAATATATTTTTTTGTTCTTTCCATTATAATCTACATGGAGAAGTTCATCCAGAATATAAGCAAACTCTGCAGGAAGTTTTTTGCGCACCTTGGATCTGGTGTATTTGGAAGATACCGCCTTGCAGATCTCCACCAGGCGGAAAATGTTGATCCTCTTCCACTCATCATTGGCCTGGCCTTCCTGAGACAGCTGGTGTATCACCTTCTCCGGATAATAGATCAGATTGGCCAGCTTCTCCTGGTCTTCTTCCGGAATCACATATCCGAAGGTCTCCTTAATCTTCTCCCGGATAATTCCGGAAGAGCTTCTGAGCAGATGGATAAACGCCTCATGTTCTCCGTGAAGGTCGCTGAAAAAATATTCGGTCCCTTTGGGCAGACCCTTGATCGCCGTCAGGTTGATGATCTCGCTGCTGGCCGCCTTCACCGTAGGATATTCCCTGGCCAAAAGTTTCAGGTACGCCAAATCTCTCAATGTACTTCTCCTCCTGCTCCTTGCATTTTTCTTACTAGTATAGTAGCATAAAATATGACAATTCACCAGTATTAAATAAGTACAAAAGGAGAACCATCCATGGAACAGCTTTATGTTTTCGGAACCGGCAACGCCACCGTAACCCGATGCTACAACACCTGCTTTGCCCTCAGAAATTCTCAGGGACAGTTTTTTATGATCGATGCCGGAGGAGGCAACGGCATCCTGCGGATTCTGGAGGATATGGAGGTGGATCTTGGCCGGATCCATCACGTTTTCATCACTCATGAACACACGGACCATCTTCTGGGCATCGTGTGGCTTATCCGCGTCATCGCCACCCGGATGAAAAACGGGCAGTATGAAGGAGATCTGAACATTTACTGCCATGACGGACTGCCCGATACCATCACCACTATCTGCCGCCTTACGGTACAGGGTAAATTCTTTAAGATGATCGGCGACAGGATCCACCTGATCCCTGTCCATGACGGAGAAACGGTACAGATCCTGGACTATCCTGTAACATTTTTTGATATCCACTCCACAAAAGCCCGGCAGTATGGCTTCACCGCAATACTGGAAAACGGCCGGCGCTTTACCTGCTGCGGAGACGAACCCTTCCACCCGGATTGTATGGATTATGTGAAGGGAAGCTGTTGGCTTACCCACGAAGCCTTCTGTCTCTACAGCCAGCGGGAAACGTTCAAACCTTATGAGAAACATCACAGTACCGTAAAGGATGCCTGTGAACTGGCAGAACGCCTGGGAATCTCCAATCTGATCCTGTGGCACACGGAAGACAAGAACATAAAAAAACGCCAGGAGCTTTACCTGGCAGAAGGAAAACCATATTTTTCCGGAAAGCTGTATGTGCCGGAGGATCAGACAATCATTGATCTTGCATAGTGAGCGGAACATCTGTGCGGCCGCTGCGGCAGGCGCGGAAGGGCAATGGCGGCGTTACGCCGAGGGCCGCTCCTTCTCCGCGGTCTGCCGGTCCTGCGAAGTCTGCTGCTCCTGAGCAGCCTGCTGGTCCTGCGAAGTCTGCTCTCCTTCGCCTGGCTGCTGCTCCCCGGAGCCCTGCTCTTCTTCCGCAGCCTGCTGTTTCTGCGAAGTCTGCTGCTCCTGTGAGGACTGCTCTCCTTCGCTTGGCTGCTGCTCCCCGGAGCCCTGCTCTTCTTCCGCAGCCTGCTGTTTCTGCGGAATCCTCTGCTCCGAGGGTCCTCCCGGAATAGCCGGATCGACCATCTGGTATACCCGGTAATACTCCTTGGTCTCCTGATCCTTCACTGTCTCCGACCGGTTCACGGCCAGAAATTTCACCAGCTCATAGCAGTCGATCCAGATCTCGTTGTTCCCCTCTTTCTGGGACTCGTCGAAAATCAGCTGAATACCAAAGTGGAGATGAGGGTCATCGATATTGTTGGTATTCTCGGTTCGGCTGTAGCCGGTACGGCCCAGATAACCGATGACGTCCCCGGCCTGGACCACACTGCCCTCCTGCAGAGATTTGTGGTAGGGATAATTCTTCCTCAGATGGGCGTAATAATAGTACCGTTTCCCGTCAAAACTGCGGATCCCCAGACGCCAGCCTCCGTACTGATTCCAGCCTATGGCCTCCACGTATCCGGACTCGACACAGATCACGGGAGTTCCCACCTGTCCCATCATATCATGACCCAAGTGCTGCCGTTTAAAACCGTAGCTTCTGGCTGCCCCGAAATCATCATAATCCGTATAGGGATAGTTTTTCGCCACAGGAGAAAACGCCTTCAGGCCGTATTTTGTCACCCACACCGTGCCGCCTGATTCCTCTTCCCGGGGCCGGGACGGCTCTCCCTCTGACAGGGCGCTGTCCTTCCGGGCAAATTCCGGGGCCTGCTCCGCCGGAATCTCCACCTGAAACTCCCCCACCATGCCTCCCAGAACGGCGGAATATGCTTCCAGATAATAGGAATAATATTTCATGTCCCCGGTGATGTCATCCATCTTCTCCCCATCCAGGAGCCTTCCGGCGATTTTCTCCATATCCGCCGCCTGATACCTGGAAAAATCTCCGCCGTACCTGGCCCCCAGGTATGCCAGAAGTTCGATCCAGTTCAGATGAATCTGAGACTGGCAGGTGTCCACGTCATAGCGAAACGCCTTCTGCATGGCCTCCTTTGTGACCTGAAAATCCACCCATTTAATAAAATCTTTCGAGTCCTGTTTCTCTTCATGATTCTCTCCCACGATTCCGCTGGCCGGAATGCTGTCGGCGATCATGGTTCCCAATGGAGACAGCAAAATCAGAAACGCGGCCAGGAGCACACATTCCAGAGCAATCACCAGTTTTATGAGCTGAGGCGGGCGGTTGTCATTCATACGCAGATTCCTTTCCCTGACTTTTCTCCGGACAGGGCAATCCGCCGGTTCCGGACAAAGACTTATAGAAAAAGGATATGCTGTCGCAAGCCGAAATAGAATTCCGGCTTACGGTTTCTCTTTTGTCAGTTCGTAAAAAAAGATGTACTGCTGGAGCACTCCCTGAAATCCCCGGTATCTTCTTTTGGGAAATCCTCTTTTATAATGGGCGGACAAAGCCTGGCTGATATGAGTATCCACCGGAAACGCCTCCAGGTGATGGAGGGCAAAGAGACAGATACAGTCTGCCACCTTTTCTCCCACCCCAAACAGTCCCAACAGTTCCTCCCGGGCTTTTTTATAAGGCAGTTTTCGGATCCTTTCCAGATCAGTCTCTCCTGACGCCACACTTCTGGCCGTCCGCACCACATATTTGCTGCGGTATCCCAGGTTGCAGGCCATGAGCCCGTCCTCTTCAAGACCTGCCAGTATTTCGGGGCCGGGAAATCCAAAATATTCTTTTCCCTCCTCTGTCATCCGCCTCTCCCCGTATGTCTCACAGAGATTCCGGATACAGCGGCGGATCCGCACGATGTTATTCTGCTGGGAGATCAGAAAGGAGACGATCATCTCCCACAGGTCCTGTCTCAGGATGCGGATCCCCCCTCCTGTCTCTGCCGCATGGAGAAGGTAGGTGTCCCTGGGGTCGATGCGGCTGATGTAAGCGTCGTAGTCATTTTCCAGATCAAAATATCCTTTCCAGAAATACTGGAATTCTTCCGGACTGCAGTAAAGCAGGCATTCTTCTCCTTTCTGAGAAGCTCTGAGATAATGGTACCCTGCGATGATCTCATAGCTTTCTCCTTCTTCTCCGGCCTGACTTTCTGTCCGTTCCATGCGGAAACACTGGCCGGACCGGCAGATCTGGTCCAGGCTGAAGTGATCTGTGCGTATCGTTATCATGGGGTGTGTTCTCCTCTTTTAGATGGCTGCCAGATATTTCTCAAGTATGTTTTATAGAAATCTATACACAATAGCGCACAGCCTCCGCAAGTCCCTGAGCGCGGCTGTAGCCTTCGTTCATGTGGTTTACCTGCGCATCCGGGTTGAGCGGAAGTTTCCCCACAAAGCGTGGCGGAATCTCTATCATCGCCTTGTTGATTATCACCGCCACAGAATTCAGATCATGAGCATGAGCCTTCAAACCCAGTCGCTGTGCTTCCAGCTGAATCGCACCACCGCTGGCAAATGGGGCTAAAAGCTCCAGCGGATTCCCATTTGTAGATTTCATAATTTCCTCTTTCGCAGCCAACGGCCGTCGCGCCCACCACAGGTGCAGAGTAGACGGATGACCGTGACGAATCGACTTTTCCCTTGCGGACTCCGCATTTATTTTTTCCAGAGGCAGCGCAACCTCTATCAGTTTTTTGTTGCCATATCGTTCACCTTGAAATCAATCAAAACATAGTAGCGCAGAAACCGATTATATAGAACCAGATCAATAAAAGTTTTTGTCGTTAAACGTAAATCTGCGCTGCCTTTTTTCAAAGAGGAAGCCTTTTTCCCATTTCCAGCAGAAAATCCTGCCTCTTGTTCAGCACAGCAAATTCCAGGATTCACTGATGGCCGCCTGTTCATAAAAGCTGCGTTCTTCAGGATTTTCGATTGTCATAAGGACCTGATAATGTGTCCAGCTCAGCTTAAACGGAAAGTTTTTGTGGTCAATGCTCAATTGTCCAATTGATGATTGGATAATCTTCTCGTCGCGGTCACGGTACACCAAATAAAACTTTCTCATATCGGACATGTTCTGGAAAACCCTCGCCCGTATTCTTCTGTCAGATAGCTGGAAAAGGAATCCAAAATCTTAACGCCATATTTTTCCCGATTAGCTCCCTGTTGTTCTTCCTCGACCATATATTTCTCCAGCAGAAAACTGGTATATACAGTTATGGAATTTACCAAGACACCCATAGTTCCTCTGGCGTTATCAATAAAGAGCTTTGATTTTTCAAATAAATCCGCATTCATGTCTTTAGCAAATAAATACTATTCTATAAATATGTTCTTATATAGTTCCTACCTCGGTCCCAAAAACCTATCTCCATCCAAATGTATCATATGCTCCGGCATCTCCGCTATCCAGACTTCCGTTTCCCACGCCAATGTTTCTGAAAATCTCTTATAAGTCTTAAAATCAAGAAATGCTGTTACAAAGATTTTCCCTGCTGTTACACTCTTTGTCATCTCCGATATTTCTAATATTCTTTTAGCGTCCATCGGCCCTACAGAAGTCACTGATTCAACAAAATATATCCAGCCCTTATCTTCCCTATACAAAACCACATCCGGCATCTTGTCATGTAAAGTTATTTCAAATCCCAATTCTTTCAACTTATCAACATTTTTTACCAAATCTTTCTCTATAGTATCGCCAACATACAAACATTCTGAATTTGGTGCAAAGCGTGGAGCAAATTCCTCAATTATAGCTTTCTGTAATTCATTGTGCTTACCTGTAGAAAA
>CAJUJV010000089.1:12002-14660 GCA_910586845.1 uncultured Hungatella sp. | reverse complement strand
AAACAGAGGACAGCTTACATATCTACATTAAATCGAAAGAACACAGCTGTGCCTGCTCCGTCTGTCCTCTTTTATTTCTGATATAAATCCTCATGTCTGTAAATGGAACCCTGTCAGAACAAAAAGCTGCGAACAAAAACGGCTTTTCCACAGCCCCTAAAACTTCCACGCCCGGCTCAGGCGCCTGACTCCTTCTATAATCTGTTCCTCGCTGAGCTTGGCATAACCCAGGATTACGGTATCCGACCGGCTGTCCGCAGCTTGACGGATAAAATGGGAGGACAGCCCGTAGACCTTCACTCCCCCTTCCCCGGCCCGGCTTATGAGCCAGTCCTCCTGCCTGCCCTTTCTGCTGGTCAGGAGAATGTGGAGTCCCGCGTACTCCCCCTGAATCTTAAAATCCTTTTCCAGTCCTTTCAGCTGATTCAGAAGGACGTCATGTTTGCTCTTATAGATGGCCCTCATCCTGTTCAGATGGCGCTCGTAATACCCGCCTGTGAGAAATTCATAGAGAATATTCTGATCGATCCGGGACACGGTTGAGGCGTAAAAGCCCAGATGCTCCTGATAGACTGCCAGCAGGGACTGAGGGAGGACCATATAGCCTACCCGGATAGCCGGGGCGATGGATTTGGAAAAGGTTCCCATATAGATCACCTTCCCTCTTCTGTCCAGGCCCTGAAGGGCCGGGATGGGCTTTCCTTTATAACGAAATTCACTGTCATAGTCGTCTTCTATGAGAAACCGGGACTCTCCCCTCCCCGCCCACGCCAGAAGCTCCTGGCGCCTGGCTACCGGCATCACGATCCCCGTGGGATACTGATGGGAGGGCATCACATAGGCCACATCGGCTCCGCTCGCCTCCAGAGCCGTCACCTCCATGCCCCGGGAATCCATCTCCACCGGAACCATCCGATATCCCAGACTCTTCAGTACTCTGTACGCCTGCCGGTAGGTGGGATTCTCCATGGCGATGGTTCTGCCCGGACCAAGAATCTGGGACAGAAGCATGAGCAGATATTCATTGCCGGCTCCGACGATGATCTGATCTGACTGACAGTTGACCCCCCTGGCTGAATGGAGATATCCTTTTATGGCCTCTCTGAGGGCAGGTTCTCCCTGGGGAGAACCTGTGAGAAACATCTCTTTATTGTCCTCCACCAGAGTATCCCTGGTCACTCTGCGCCAGGCATTGTAGGGAAAATGGGTCAGGTCGATGCCTCTGGGAGAAAAATCGATCTGCCACAGATCCTCAGCCTCCGTTCCTTCCCTGATAAAAGGCCCCTCTGTCTCCGGTTCCACCTCTGCCAGGGTCTCCACCCGCAGTACAAAATACCCTCTGTGAGGCACAGCCTGGATATACCCCTCCGCCACCAGCTGATCGTAAGCCATCTGGGTGGTGGAGCGGCTGACCTTCAGATTTTCCGCCAGCACCCTGGTAGAGGGAAGTCTGGTATTCTCTGCCAGATTGCCTGCACGGATATCCTGCTTGATATATTCATAGATTTGCTGGTACATGGACAGGGATCCATGAGCTTTTAAGGGGATCAGCAGTTCCATAACATCATTTCAATTTAAAGGAGCTCTTGAGAGACACGATACGGTTGAACACCAGATGCTCCGGTGTGCTGTCTTTGCTGTCCACGCAGAAATAGCCGTTCCTCATAAACTGGAAGCTGTCATAAGCCCTGACGTCTTTCAAAGCAGGCTCCACATAACATGTTTTCAGTACTGTCAGAGAGTTGGGATTTAAGTTCAGGCTTCCGTCCTCGTTCAGCTTGCCCTTCTCTTCATCCACGATGTTCTCATACAGGCGGCACTCCACCTCCAGAGCCGTGTCAGCTGCCACCCAGTGGATGGTGCCCTTCACCTTTCTTCCCGTAAAGCCGGAACCGCTTTTTGTCTCAGGATCATAAGTGGCATGGATAACGGTCACGTTACCGTTCTCATCCTTTTCACAGCCGGTACAGGTCACAAAGTAAGCGCCCATGAGACGGACTTCATTGCCGGGGAACAGCCTGAAATATTTCTTCGGCGGCTCCTCCATAAAATCCTCTCTCTCGATATAGAGTTCTCTTCCAAAAGGCACCTTTCTTTCTCCCAGTTCCTCATTCTCCAGGTTATTGGGGATGGACAGCTCTTCTGTCTGACCTTCCGGATAATTATCGATGATCAGCTTCACCGGATCCAGAACCGCCATCATCCTGGCCTTCTTCAGCTTCAGGTCCTCCCGGATGCAGTATTCCAGCATGGCATAGTCCACGGAACTGTTGGCCTTGGCCACGCCAACCAGCTCCACAAATTTCTTCAGGGACTCGGGAGTGTAGCCTCTTCTCCTGAGAGCCGCGATGGATACCAGCCTGGGGTCGTCCCAGCCGTCTACGATACTATCCTCCACCAGCTTCTTGATATACCTCTTGCCGGTGACCACATTGGTCAGATACAGCTTGGCAAACTCGATCTGTCTGGGAGGATTCTCAAATTCACATTCCCTCACCACCCAGTCGTAAAGGGGTCTGTGATCCTCAAACTCCAGGGTACAGATGGAGTGAGTGATATGCTCGATGGCATCCTCGATAGGATGAGCGAAATCGTACATGGGATAGATGCACCAGGTATCCCCCGTATTGTGATGACTCATATGAGCCACCCGGTAAA
>CAJUJV010000089.1:2855-11982 GCA_910586845.1 uncultured Hungatella sp. | reverse complement strand
TGGCTCTTAAGACTTTCTCCCCGTCCTGGTATCTGCCCTCTTTCATCTCCTCAAACAGCTTCAGATTCTCCTCAATGGTCCTGTTCCTGTAGGGACTCTCCTTACCCGGAGTCTTGAAATCCCCCCGGTACTCCCGGATCTCATCGGCAGTCAGATCACAGACAAAGGCTTTCCCTTTCTTGATAAGAAAGACTGCACACTCATACATCTGCTGGAAATAGTTGGACGCGAAAAACAGCCGGTCCTCAAAATCAGCGCCCAGCCACTTTACATCTTCTATAATAGACTGTACAAACTCCTCCTTCTCCTTGGTGGGGTTCGTATCGTCAAAACGCATGTTAAACTTGCCGCCGTACTTCTGAGCCAGACCATAGTTGAGCAGAATGGACTTGGCATGTCCGATATGAAGATATCCGTTAGGCTCCGGCGGAAACCGGGTCTGTACATGATCATAGACTCCTTCGGCCAGATCCTTATCGATCTCCTGCTCTATAAAGTTTCTGGAATTCTCTAATGCTTCTCTGTTCTCTTCCATCATATTCCTCCATCCGTAGTATTTCCTGATATTGGGCTATCATACCATATTTTGCGGGATTAGAAAAGAGGTTCCTATTCTCCTGGTAAAATATCCAGCAATTATATTCTCTCTAATCCTGGATATTCGCTTTTTTCTATTAAAGTAATATTATCAACCGTTTCTGATAACTCCTGAGCCTCTAACCTTGAATCTTCAAATAGTACCAACTCAACATTCAGTCCCAAATCTTTTATAATTTCTACTCCCGCAAAATCAGCATCCCTCGAAATAAGTATGGCCGTATCATAAGCTTTATTATAAGCATGTTTCAACATCTCCACAGCAATATTTACATCTGTCCCTTTATCTACCTGAGTGACAAACGTATTCTCAATATCTTCACTGCATTTCGGACATCTGATCCCTGCACGGGCATCAATTTTGATGGTCTTTTTCTGCAATCTCCCTGCTATTACCTGAGTATATGGAATTCTATTTATTTGTTGTAAAAAGGGCCCGTTTTTATCCGTCTGACTTGTAAAATAATATGTACGAACAATATCAATATCTGCATATCTGCCTTTTACATATTCAATATATTTCTGAATATCCAACTGTTTTCCTGGTATCGCTTTCTTCCAATCAAAAAAACATTACTCCCGTCAATAAAGATCATACCCTTTTTCATTCGCAACTCCTTAAAATAAAATTACCCATCACTATGAAAAGCGACGGGTGGTTTGATTGCATGGTTACCCATGGGTTTAAATTGCCTTTATTATATCAGATTTATAAAAATAATCAAGCCTTTTCGAATATATTAAGAAAAATAAACTGACAAACCGAACAAACCAATTGTACAATAACTGACTCATCAAACAAAAAACCCCGGCCATACTGTCTTCATCGAAACAGTACCCCGGGGGCTTTCCTGAAAAGCTGATGACGGGACTCGGACCCGTGACCTCCTCACTACCAATGAGGTGCGCTACCACCTGTGCCACATCAGCCTCTCTCTGCACTTGAGCACGCTCAAGCCTTAGATATATTATCATGTCCGTTTCATTTTGTCAACCAGAAAATTTATTTTCTCAAAAATTTTCTCAAAAATAAGTTTTTCCTGGCACCAAACTGGTTTCCCCTCATAATTTAAATTAAAAACAATGAGGCTTCTCTTATGGCTGATAATAATATGAACAATTCCAGCGCACACTTATCTCCGGAAGATTATGAACTGACCACTTCGGCGGCCCAGGATTCCCAGACTCCTGCCGTCATTCCCTCTTATGGAGAGACAGGGGCAGCACCTGCCAACGACTACGGGCTGACTCTGCCCATCGCCCCGGAAGGCGGTACCCCGGCCTATCCCGGCAATACTGCAGGAGGCACGGACAATGACTACGGCCTGATGCACCCTATCGCTCCCGAAGGCGGTATACCGGCTTATCCCGGCAACACGATCTGGTCTCCGCCGGTCTTCACCCTTCCTGTATTTCCTTCCTGCCCCGGCTGTGTCCCCTGCGCCAACTGCACGGTCTCCCGGGACAGCGCCCAGGTACGGTTTTTGAACGCCTCCGCCAACACCTTTCCGGTGACCATCTCCATCGATAATACAACCTATGCAATAAACGCCCAATTTGGTACTGTCACCGATTACGGACAGGTGTCCGACGGCTTCCACACAGTAACCGTCAGACGGGCTGCAGGGCTGCGGACCGTTCTGCTCCAGCAGACCTTCCCCTTCTCCGGCGGCCAGAAATATACCATGGTCCTGGTAGACACTGCCTCCGGCGGCCTGGCCATGAACCAGGTCTCCGACATGGGATGCAGCAACATGAACTACAACACCGGCTGCTACCGGGTGGCCAACATGTCCTTCAGCGGTTCCAGCTATGATGTGCTGCTCTACAATCACGACACTGTCTTCCGCAATGTGGGCTTCCGGGAGGTAACCTCCTACAAACAGGCCATGGCCGGTTCCTATCAGTTCTATGTGACCAACGCCAACACCTTCTCCGTGGTCCGTGAACTGCCCATGATCGTCATCGGAACCATCTCCGGCGGCTCCTTTGGCAACGAACCTCTGGTTTCCTATCAGGCGGATATCGCCGCCGGAAACCGCTATACTTCCTACCTTATCGGAAATAACTGGACCAATACAGGTTTCCGGGTGCTGACGGTCATGGACTGAAGCCGCTGTAACCTATAACCTTTCTATCTTTTTCGCCATCAGCTCACTGTTGTTGCTGTAAATAATGGCATCTTCTTTTGAAATAACCTTATTCTGATACAACTGGATCAGGCTGGCATCCATGGCCACCATACCCTCTTTCTGAGAAGTGGCGATCACATTGTCGATCTGATGGATCTTCGATTCACGGATCATGTTGCGGATGGCATTATTGAAAAACATGATCTCAAAAGCCGGCTGAACTCCGCCATCCAGGGTCGGGATCAGCTGCTGGGAAATAACTCCCTGCATGACCATGGAGATCTGCACCCGGATCTGCTGCTGCTGCTCCGGCGGAAAGCTGTCAATAATACGGTCCATAGTGTTGGCCGCTCCTACGGTATGGAGGGTGGAGATTACCAGATGGCCTGTTTCTGCCGCAGTCATGGCGGTCTTAATGGTCTCGTAATCTCTCATCTCTCCCAGAAGGATTACATCCGGCGCCTGGCGTAGTGCCGCCCGGAGGCCGGATACATAGCTCTCTGTGTCCGTCCCGATCTCTCTCTGAGATACCACACTTTTATCATGGCGGTGAAGATACTCGATAGGATCTTCCAGAGTGATAACATGTACATTTCTTGTATGATTGATCTCGTTGATGATGCAGGCCAGAGTGGTACTTTTTCCGCTTCCCGCAGGTCCTGTCACAAGCACCAGTCCCTTGGTCATCTTTGCCACGTCAATAATGGTCCTGGGCAGATGAAGCCTGTCGGGATCCGGCAGTTCGAAGGTAATGATACGGATAATCGCCGCCAGAGTTCCTCTCTGACGGAATACATTGGCACGGAACCGGGACAGGTTGGGAAGAGCGAAAGAGAAATCGTCGTCTCCTGTCTCCTGGATCTTCTTCATGCTCCGGTTGCCTGCCGTGACATACAGCTGTGTAACCATATCCTCGATGTCCTTCGGGAACATCCTGTCGCCGCCATGATACTCAATACGCCCTCCCACTTTGTAGGACAGCGGCATGCCTGCGACCAGAAAAATATCCGAGGCCTGCTTTTCTACTGCTACACTGAGTAATTGTACTATGTCCATGTAATTTACTTCCTCCCTCTCAACTCCCGGTCCACACCGGCAGAGATCTGTCAATCTCATAATCTACAGAATGATATACATTCCAGGACAGGATCCGGTATCCTCTCTCTTCTTCCCGGTCCGGCTCCACTTCCACATGGAGCATCTGCCCGTAAAGCATCTCGATATCCGTCCCCACTGTGCCCGTATCTTCCTGATAAAATTCTCCCAGCTTCTCTTTTACCAGTTCCAGGTACTCCTCGTCGTCAGAAGCCTGACTGCATCCTGCCAGCGCCTCCTCCACCATGGCTGTAAACTCCACTGCCATACTGTCCGCCTCATAGTAACCTTTGATGGACTGAGCGTTCTTCTGGGCCAGTTTCCAGTCGCTCCCTGCGCTGCTCAGAGACAGAAGTCCGAAAATCGTCAGACATAATATAATAAATATCAATATCAGGGATGAGGTACCGATATTGGCTCTTCCTCCCGACTGTTTTTCGTTCATATCAGCATTTCCTTCCATGTCTGCTTATTGACGCCCGGCCACGGCCCGGACATCCCAATCGTTTTACCGGATCTTCTTCGCCGTCAGTACAAACAGTTCCGTGTCGTCTTCCAGACGAACCACTCTGATCTCTGCCCTTCCCACAGAGCCCTGTACAGACAACTCCACCAGGGCCTGGTAAACTGCCTGTTCCGGAGAAACCAGATTCCACTGGTCATCCCAGCAGATGGTTCCCGAAGCCCCGTCTCCCGACATCTGAAAGTGTTCTTTTAATCCGGCCTCATCCTCTGCCTTCCAGACCTCGGCCACGCTTTCGGCCGCCAGGGAAGCATAATTGGTGTCCTTGGCCAGACGGCTTAAATTGTTGGCTCTCACAAACACCAGGATACAGATGCTGGCGCACAGGATAAAGAAACATACCACCGCAATCATCTCCATAAGAAACAACGCAGTTCCGGAATCACGTTTACTCTTCATCGTTGCCGCCTCCGCTTCTGATATTCAGGAACAGCCTCAGATCCGCGGCTCCCTCCACCTGTACTTCCAGAAGAGAATCTTCCTGGTGAAACGTCAGCCCGCGGCATTCCATGATCTCCAGACCGTCCTTCAGTCCCAGTCCGCTTCCCGCATCGGTGAACAGTTCCCTGACCGCACCGTCCCGGTAATAGATCCAGGTAATATAGCTGCTGCCGTTGATCTGCTGAGACAGTTCCAGCACGGGAACTCCCTCGATCTCTCTCACGGTCACGCTGTCCGCTCTGTCGCCCTGCCTTACCTTGTTGGCAACATAGTTAAGGACCACCTGACCGGAATAGTTTTCCTCGATCCGGCTGTTGATGTTCTCATAAACCTTTCCGCCGATGAGCACCGTAAACAGTGCGCACAGTACAAATACCAAAAATAGCAGCATGGTAAAAAGGAGGTTCATCGTCTGGCCGTTCTGCTGTTTCTGCTGTTTCAAACGTTTTCTCCTCCTTTACTCTTCCAGCCTGGAATTTACTGTGATATCCGGCATGATGTTGGAGGCAAACCCTTCATAAAAGACATCAAAACGGCTCCTGTCGATCTCGATGCCATAGTTTTCCTCCAGATACTGGACCGAAGGCGGATAACGCCCCTCAATGGCATAGCACTGTACGGAGGCACGGGCGATGGCACTGCGCAGAGTCTCCGCCCCTTCCTGGTCCATGCGGTCCGACATAGACAGGACACCGTTTAAAAAGATGCCTATGACGGCGCCGAAGACCACCGCCGATACCAGGTATCCCTTTATCACATTCCAAGTGTTTTTTAACCGTTTCACTGTCATCACCCGTTATCCTATCGCTGATAATATGCCTACCAGAGGAAGCATGACCGACAGAAGCACCAGACCCACGGACACTGCCAGAACCGCAACGATGGTCGGTTCCAGTCTGGAAATGGTGTTGTCGATGGAGGCATCCGCCTCCTCCTCATATCCCCGGGAGATATCCTCCATGACAGTGTCCAGACGTCCGCTTCGGTTGCCCACCTTGATCATCTGGACCTGAAAGCCGTTAAAGAGACCTGACTCTTTCATGGACTCGTCGTAGCCCTTGCCGATCTCCAGGCTCTCCTTGCATTTCTTCAGGTATTCCCGGATTCTGCTGTTGCCTGCCAGCTCGTCTGCCAGTTCGATGCCCTTTTCCAGCTCCAGACCGCTCTTTAAAGTCAGGGCAAGAACGGAGGTGCACCGTCTCTTGGCCACCAGAAGGGCCGTCTTGTTGGAGCGTTTGAATTTCTCTGTCATGGTCTCTACCAGCCGGACCTTCTTACCGAACCTGGATGCTATGTACAGTCCCAGAACCGTCACCGCCGCCACTGCTGCCGCAGCCAGGGCCACGCCGCTGAAGGCGCCGCCCAGCCGGATAGCGGTCTGGGATACAGGGGAAATCTGAGCTCCCAGCTGTTCGTAAACTTCTTCGAAGATAGGCATCACCCTGGTAAACAGCACGAACAGCACTACTAAAAGCATCAGCACCATCATAATGGGATAGGTAATGGCATTGCGGATATTCCGGATCATCCGGTCCTCCTTGTCATAGTAGACAGACAGGGATTCCATCATCTGATCCAGAGTTCCCGTCTGATCCCCCAGCTTCGCCATCTTGACCACATACTCGGGAAATGCTTCCGTCTTCTCAAGAGCCTCACACACCGGAGCTCCCAGCTCGATCTCGTCTGCCAGGAACAAAAGCCTCTTCTTTTCGTCCTCATTGGCCGCATCCTCTGCCATGATCCGCAATCCCTCATCCAGAGGGACCGCGGCCTTCAGCAGAAGGGACACCTGAAGGCAGAAGGCAGAAAGTTCCTGGTATGTGTACTTCTGCTCTGTTTTCTTACTCATGAACGTGTCTCCTTATTAATAGCAGTATTTTTGCTGGTAGTTGGCGCCGTTGCCGATATACTGTTTGATGGAATCGCTCTGTCCTCCGGTAGAGGCAAAGGTAGGATCGGCCAGAGACCAGTTGGTTCCGTCAAAATAGATATAATTGTCGATCCAGCCGATGCCGTCAATGTAGACGTTTACCCATGCGTGATAGGCGCTGCCGGTATAACCGATCACCAGCTTGGCCGGAATATCCTGGGAACGGAGCATGGACACCATAAGCGCCGCGTAATCAAAGCAGATCCCTGTCCCCGAAGCCAGAGTCTGATCCACACTGGGCAGATAGCCGCTCTGGACCGTGGCTGCCTTGTTGGTATCGTAAGTAATATTGTTGACCACATAATTGTAGATGCTGTTGACCACTCCGATGGCATCCGCCGCGCTGGCCGCCAGCTCCGCCCCCTTCTGTACTGCCGTGCTTCCTTCCGAAAAATTGATATACTGGTTCGGGTACAGGAAAGGTTCAAACTGATTGGCCAGGGATACGGAAACATCCTGGCTGAAAGCCTGGGAATACTGATTTCCGCTTACATTTTCAAAAACTTTTACAGAGTAGGTTCCGTTTCCTTCCGACATGGGAAATACCTCGAAAGCGTTCCTGGCATTCAGGTCGTATGTGTAGGTAAGTCCGTCTTTGGAGATCTGGACCTTGATCTTGTTTACTCCCCCGCTGTACTTTACCATCACATAACCGTTCTGAGTATTGGACGCATCCACGGTCACTTTGCCGTTGCTGTAAGATGCGGATCCGGATGCCGTGGGAACACGGACCAGACTTCCCTGCGGCTTGGAATACCCTGTTCCCAGTGTCAGGACCATGACCGCACTGACTAATAATACTGCCCATTTTTTCTTTCTCATATCTTTCACCTCTTTTTATAGATTTAACCTCTGTCTCACGATCTCATAGGCCAGAACTCCCGCGGCCACGGATGCATTGAGAGAATCAATGTCCCCTTTCATGGGAATCGCCGCAGTCATGTCGCAGGTCTCTTTCACCAGTCTCCCGACTCCTTCTCCTTCGCTGCCTATGACCAGACCTATGGGTCCTTTCAGATCCAGCCGGTACATCATTTCCCCGTCCATGTCTGCGCAGACAAACCACAGCCCCTCTTTCTTCAGCTGTTCCATAGCGGCTTTCAGACTGGAAACCTTGGCCACCGGAGTATAATTGAGAGCTCCGGCGGAAGCCTTGGCCACTGTGGCCGTCAGCCCTGCGGCTCTGCGCTTCGGGATAATCACGCCGTGGGCCCCTGCCAGATTGGCCGTCCTGATGATGGCTCCCAGATTATGAGGATCTTCGATGCCGTCCAACAGGATCAGAAACGGCGGTTCCCCCTGATCTCTGGCTTTCTTCAGCATATCCTCCACCTGAACATAGTCGTAGGCCGCTGCCTGGGCCAGAACCCCCTGATGATTCCTGCTCTGAGCCAGCTGATCCAGCCGTTCCCTGGGTACGAACGTGATGATGGTATCCTGCTTCCGGGCCTCCCTCACGATGGTCTGGACCGGGCCGTCTCTGCATCCATCCAACACATACAGTTTATCGATGGTCTTTCCCGAACGGAATGCCTCAAGTACTGCATTGCGTCCTTCTATCAAAAGGAAATTTTCTTCTTTCATTTTATTTTATGACTCCTCTATCTTTTCCAGCCCCCGGCTGATCAGTTCCAGCAGTCTGTCAAACTGCTCTGACAGGTACAGATATCCCGTTAGGGCCTCCAGTCCCGTGGCCATCCGGTAATCCGCGACAGAGGCATGTTTTGCCACGGTTACGGATTTCGCGTTCCTGCCTCTCCTGAAAACAGCCTCCTCCTCTCCGGTCAGCTCCGGCTCCAGAAGCCGTATCATCCTGGCCTGGGTTCCTGCCTTCACCAGCTCCGTGCTCTTTTTATGCATCTTGTTCACCGGCATATTGCCCCTGTTCATGACTATGGATCGGACGATGACTTCATAGACCGCATCGCCCAGGTATGCCAGAGCCAGCGGAGAATACATGGCCGGATTCATGTCTCTGAGATTCAGTCTCTCTCTGCAGCAGTCGGTAAAGCTGCGGCATGCCTTTATACCCTCTTCCATTTGACCCCTTCTCTTGTGTCTTCCAGGACAATACCCATATCCAGAAGCTTCTGGCGGATCTGGTCTGCCAGCGCAAAGTTCTTTTCTTTTCTGGCCTGCCCTCTGGCGGCGATCAGAGCCTCCACTTCTTCCTCCAGAGTCTCTGTCTTCCTCTCGGTGACGATGCCCAGGATCTGGCAGAGAGTCTCCAGTGTCTCTTTCATATAGGAGAGATACTCCCGGCTGCTGCTGCCGTCAGCAGTGGAATTGCTCAGTTTTACCAGTTCAAACACGGCAGACACGGCATCCGCGGTGTTGAAATCGTCATCCATGGCGGCCTCATATTTGGATGTCAGTTCTTTTGCCTCGTCAAACCAGGGTTGTTCTTCT
>CAJUJV010000089.1:0-2845 GCA_910586845.1 uncultured Hungatella sp. | reverse complement strand
TCCCTTCTGCCCTGGCAGACGGCCCGGGCTTCCAGCTCCTTCAGCTTATCGACTCCGTTAAGGATCCGCTCCAGTCCGTTTTTAGAAGCCTCCATCAGATCGGCGCTGAAATTCAGCGGACTGCGGTAATGGGCGCTGAGCATAAAGAATCGCAGCACCTGCAGGTCAAATTTCTCCCCGATCTCTCTCACGGTGAAGAAATTGCCCAGGGATTTGGACATCTTTTTATTGTCAATATTCAAAAATCCGTTGTGCATCCAATATCTTGCAAATTCTTTTCCGCTGGCTGCTTCGCTCTGTGCGATCTCGTTCTCGTGGTGAGGGAAGATCAGATCCTCCCCGCCGCCGTGGATATCGATCTGCTCACCCAGATATCTTTTGGACATGGCAGAACATTCGATATGCCAGCCCGGCCTGCCGTCGCACCAGGGAGACTGCCAGTAAGGCTCACCCTCCTTCTTCGGCTTCCACAATACAAAGTCCGCCGGATCTTCCTTGCCTTCCCCGCCTGTGACCTTGATCTCCCGGAATCCGGACTGCAGTTCATCCAGATTCTTATGGGAAAGCTTGCCGTATTCCTTAAAAGATCCCGTCCTGAAATATACGGTGCCATCCTCGGCCCTGTATGCGTGGCCGCCGTCTACAAGCGTCTCTATAAGACTGATCATCCCTCCGATCTCCTCTGTCGCTTTGGGATGAACCGTGGCCGGTCTCACATTCATGGCCTCCATGTCTTTTTTGCATTCCTCGATGTAGCGCTGAGAAATAACTGCAGAATCCACGCCTTCTTCCAGAGCCTTTTTGATGATCTTATCATCCACATCCGTAAAGTTCGAGACAAAATTCACCTCATAACCTTTATATTCCAGATACCGGCGCACGGTGTCAAAGACGATCATGGGTCTGGCGTTGCCGATATGGATAAAATTGTAGACTGTAGGTCCGCAGACATACATCTTTACCTTGCCGGGTTCTAAGGGAACAAATTCTTCCTTCCTCCCGCTTAGGGTGTTAAAGATTTTCATAGGGGTTCTCCTTCATCATGGCTGTTCTGCTTCTCCCGTGCAGCCGGGACAAAGGCCGCAGCCTTTTCTTTCCATTCTGTCATCATAGCAGTAATCACCTGCGGATGTCAATAAGGTAATGGCCTGGGCGGCGATTCCTTCGCCGCTTCCCGTAAATCCAAGACCTTCCTCCGTAGTTGCCTTGACGCTGACCTGATTTTTGCCAAGATTCAGAGCCTCTGCTATATTCTCTGCCATCCCGGGCCGATAGGGCGCCAGTTTGGGCCTCTGGGCAATAATGGTGGCATCGATGTTGTCCACCACATACCCTTCTCTCTCCAGAAGCTCTCCCACACGCCTTAAAAGCTCTATGCTGGAGATTCCTTCATAAGCCGGATCCGTATCCGGAAAATGCTGGCCGATGTCTCCCAGAGCAGCTGCTCCAAGCAGCGCGTCCATCACGGCGTGGACTAAGACGTCTGCATCAGAATGTCCCAGAAGCCCTTTTTCATAAGGCACTTCCACACCACCCAGGATCAGTTTCCGTCCTTCCACCAGACGGTGCACATCATATCCCTGTCCTATTCTCATCAGCTGTTTTCCTTTCATCTGTTCTGGCCCTGCGGCCATATGATATCTTTCATGATTTCTAAACGATCATCCGCACCTTGCCGGAGATGCATCTCATGTGGACATCCCTCTGGCATCTGCAGTTCTCTCCGTCTGCATGGAGTGCCACAGGCCTCTCCATATGGATCTCCACCTCCCGGCAGCTGTAGCTGCGCACTCCCCGGTATTTCTTCTGATTGCCCAAAAAAGAGCTGACCAGAAAGAGGAACAGCTTCCTCTTGCCGCCATGGTGCACTACACAGAGAGTCAGCTTGCCGTCACATGGGTCCGCTCCGGGCGCAAACCGGAATCCGCCTCCTTCAAAGGGATGGATATGGGCGGAGATAAAATAGATATGGTTCAGTTCCACTCTCTGGCTTCCATCCAGAAGAAGGGACCCTTTAACCGGATAAGACAGGATCAGCTGTCTGACTCCTTCCGTAATATAGCTTAATCTTCCCAGGGAGACTTTATTCAGATTCTTCCCTGATCTTAAGCATTCCAGGTTCTGACAAACGGCTCCGTCCAGCCCGATGCCGGCGCTGACGAGAAACCGCCGGTGTTCCATCTCCTCCCCGTATGACAGAACCCCGTAATCCATCAGCTTATAGTACTTTGGATTGAGGATCTTCCTCAGGGCCCTGGATGGGCGGCGGGGCAGCTTCAGGCTCCTGGCCAGGTCGTTGCCGGATCCGGCAGGAATATAACCCAGAGTCACGGGGCCGCAGAAAGCCAGACCATCCAGGACCTCGTTCATGGTCCCGTCACCGCCTACGGTAATGATGATCCTCGGATCTCTGCACCCTTCTGTCAGTTTCATTGCATATCCTGCGGCGTCTCCTGACCGTTCGGTCAGAAAAGCTTCATAGGCTATCCCCTGACGCTCCAGCTGCCGCTCCAGCCTCTTCCATATCTTCCCGCAGCGGCCGCCGCCTGCACTGGGGTTTACAATAAAATAGTACATGACAGCCTCCTCCCCTCCATTGTCTAACAGTATAGCATAATTCTTTAAAAAAGAAAATGGTCCTTCCAAATCTCCGTAGAACTGACAAGGAAATGTAAGGAAAAATTATGCAGAGATTTTTTAAAAAAGTCTTGACAAGAGAAATATTATCAATTATACTACTTAAGCAGTCGCAAATGCGGCGGGGCATTATGGGGTCTTAGCTCAGCTGGGAGAGCATCTGCCTTACAAGCAGAGGGTCATAGGTTCGAGCCCTATAGGCCCCATT
>CAJUJV010000088.1:5613-14666 GCA_910586845.1 uncultured Hungatella sp. | reverse complement strand
GCCGTAGCGCGGTTGCGGCAGCAACCATCTTCCTTATGCGCGTAGTGCGCAACCCCCGTACCGCCGACAGGCGGTAATACTCCTTTCGGGGGCCTGCGCACTAAAAAGAGAGGCGTCCAAATATTTCGGGACAGCCTCTCCTGGCATCTCATCTCTCCCCCTGATAAACGATATCCCGTTCCAGAAGGCCCTCTTTTACGGCTTTGCGGTATTTCCTGATCATATCGGCAATCTGAGCCCTGGTGTAAGGCTTGATAATAAAACCGAAAGCGCGGATCTTCCATGCCTCCAGGGAAAAACCGGGTATGCCCGACAGAAGGATCACCTCCGGGTGCCGGGGCATGTCGTATATCATGGAAGCCAGGGTGATACCGCTGATCTCAGGCATGACCACATCGGAGAATACCAGATCCACAGGGTTCTCTTCGATATACTGCATGGCGGCTACGGCATCGTCAAAGCTTTTGCAGACCATGATGTCTTCCATACCTGACAGGATGGTGACCAGACGCTGTTTCAGCTCCGGTGAATTGTCTACTACGATCGTTTTCAGTTCCATATAGGGAAGTCTCCGTATGATTGGATTTTCTTGGTAAAGCGGAAGGCACATCTGATGCCCTACGAAAAAAGATAAATAAGAATCCGCTTCCGTGTATGCACAACGCAGCTTCTTATTTACCTTTCTTTGCACTGCTTATGGATTTGGCAGGCAGACGAAGGATCACTCCTCCTCTGCAGCTACTGCCTCTACATCTACATCCGCCACATCTTCTTCATCCTGAGGAGCCTGATTCTGCAGGGACTTGATGCTGAGGCTGATCTTTCTGTCAGCTTCATTGAAATCAACGATCCTGGCTTCGATCTCCTGACCGATGGAGAGAACATCCGCAGGTTTCTCCACATGCTCTCTGGAGATCTGAGATACATGGAGCAGAGCATCGACGCCAGGCTCCAGTTCCACAAATGCACCGAAGTCAGTCATACGTGCGACTCTTCCCACTACGATGTTGCCTGCCGCATACTTGGAAGCGGCATCTGCCCACGGATTGGCCTCCGGGAACTTTAAGCTCAGAGCGATCTTGTCGCCGTTAATATCCTTGATCATGGTGGTCAGGGTCTCGCCTGTCTTGAATACCTTCTTCGGATTCTCCACACGGCCCCAGGACATCTCGGAAATATGGAGCAGTCCGTCAGCGCCGCCCAGATCGATAAATGCACCGAAATCGGTCACGTTCTTCACCACGCCCTCAACCCGGTCGCCGATGTGGATCCTCTCAAACAGTTCCTTCTGCAGCTGGGCCTTTCTGGCAACCATCAGCTGCTTGCGGTCGCCGATGATCCTTCTTCTGCGGGGATTAAACTCTGTGATGACGAACTCGATATCCTGTCCCGCATATTTGCTCAGATCCCTCTCATAGGAATCGGATACCAGACTTGCGGGGATAAAGACTCTCGCCTCCTCCACCACCACGCTTAAGCCGCCGTCCAGGACCTGAGCGACTTTGGCTGTGAGCACTTCCTGATTGTTGAACGCTTCCTCTAATCTCTTGTTTCCTCTGTCGGCTGCCAGTCTCTTATAGGACAGAGCAACCTGACCTTCGCCGTCATTAACTTTCACAACCTTGGCTTCCATCTCGTCGCCCACTTTTACCACACTGGTGAGATCGACGCCGGATTCGTTGGTATATTCATTTCTCGGGATAATGCCGTCGGATTTATAGCCGATATTCAAGACGATTTCATCTTCTTTGACATCAATGACCTTACCAGTGACAATCTCTCCTGTACGTATTGTTTTTAATGATTCTTCTAACATTTGTTCAAACTCATTTAATTGCTCTGACATTCGTATGAACCTCCTCAATAATATTCTTAGGGGTTGATGCCCCTGCTGTAATACCTACGCTGCGCACAGAACTTACACTTTCAGGATTCAAATCGCCCACTGTCTGAATGTAATAGGTGTTCCTACACTCCTTTCGGCATATTTCGTATAGTTTGCGGGTATTGGAACTGTTCTTCCCGCCTATAACAACCATGGCTTCTACCTGGGAGGCGATGCGTTCCGCCTCCACCTGTCTTTCCTGTGTTGCATTGCAAATCGTATTTATAACAAGTATATCATAACCCTTTTCCGAAAATTTTTCAACTAAATCTTTAAATTTATTGTAATTATATGTCGTCTGGGACACAATACATAATTTTTCGCCTCTCAGATCCGGAAGAGCCTCCATTTCCTTTTCATTTTTAACTGTCAGTGTCCTGTCATCCCCCCAGCCCCTGATGCCTTCCACCTCCGGATGAGCGCTGTCTCCGATAATAATAACCCGCCGGCCCTGACGGTTCTGCTCCTCCACGATGCGGTGGATCTTCTTTACAAAAGGACAGGTGGCATCCGCCAGATGAAGGCCCTGGCTCTTTATCTGGTCATAGACCTGTCTGCCGACTCCGTGGGACCGGATAATGACCGTACCCTGCCCGATCTGCTCCAGGCTGTCGGAATCTTCCAGCACCACGACTCCTTTTTCCTCCAGATCCTTCACCACCTCTTCATTGTGTATGATAGGACCCAGAGTGTAGATGGGGCCCTGACCGTGCTCGATCTGTTCATAGACCTGATCCACAGCCCGCCTGACGCCGAAACAGAAGCCGGCGGTTTTCGCCACGATCACTTCCATCCGACTCACCTGCCGTCCGAAAGTCCCCGGGCCATGGCCGCATCCACGATGGCACCGACCACCTGGTCGATGGTCATGTCCGAAGAATCTATGAGGACCGCATCATCCGCCTGCTTTAAAGGAGCGATATCTCTGTGCATGTCCCGATAATCTCTCTCTGTAATATCATGCTCAATTTCCTCCAGATTACACATCTGACCCTTTTCTTCCAGCTCCCGGAACCGCCGCAGGGCCCGTACCCGGGTGCTGGCCGTCAGATAGATCTTGGTCTGAGCCCGGGGCAGAACGCAGGTGCCGATATCCCGGCCGTCCATGATCACGTTCTCCCTTCCCGCCAGCTCTCTCTGCAGCTCCAGCAGCTTGGCCCTCACCGGGCCATAGACGGAGACAGCCGACGTCATCCGGCTTACCTCCTCGGTCCTGATCAGCCCTGATACATCCTCTCCGTTCAGCAGGACCTGCTGCACTCCGTCCTGATGGCGGAGGGAAATGTCCATATCCCCACAGGCCTCCTCTATGGCCTTTTCGTCATCCCGGCCGATGCCCTTTCTGATAAAATACAGTGCCATGGCCCGGTACATGGCGCCGGTATCTACATAGATAAATCCCAGCTCCGCTGCCGCCTTTCTGGCGATGGTGCTCTTGCCTGCCCCTGCCGGCCCGTCAATGGCAATATTATATGTGGTCATCCTGTGATGCTCCTTTCCTTACTCTCTGTTTCCTGCCGCCCAGCCTGTGGACCAGGCGATCTGCAGGTTAAACCCGCCGGTGACTCCATCCAGATCCAGTACTTCTCCGGCAAAACAGAGGTTTTTCACCAGTTTAGACTCCATGGTGGAAGGGTTGATCTCCTTTACCGCCACGCCGCCTTTGGTAATGATGGCTTCCTTAAATCCTCTAAGCCCCGTGATGGTCAGGGTAAACCGTTTCGTCGCATCCAAAAGCCGTCCTCTCTCCGCCCTGGTGATCTCGTTGACCCGTTTGTCCGGGGAGATGCCGCTGCGCTCAATGATCACCGGGATCAGCCTGGCGGGGTAGAGATGAGACAGAGAATTCCTGAACTGCTTATTGGAGCTCTCCTCAAAATCTCTCAGGATCCTGGCATCCAGCTGCTCCTCGCCGAGAGCCGGCTTTAAATCGATGGAAAGCGTCACGGACTTTCTTTTCACGATTTCTGCAACAAAACTGCTGGCGCTTAAGATCACCGGACCGCTGACCCCGAAATGGGTAAACAGGAGTTCCCCGAATTCACGATAAAGCTCCTTTCTGCCGTCCAGGATCACTGCCTCGATATTCCGCAGAGACAGGCCCTGAAGCTCCTTTACCTCCGGCTCCCTCACATTAAAAGGGACCAGAGCCGGCAGAAGCTCCGTCACCTGATGTCCCTGCTCCCTGGCAAACCGGTACCCGTCTCCCGTGGAACCGGTGGTCTCATAGGACATGCCTCCCGTGGCCACGATCACCCGGTCCCCGTAAACCTTCTCCCTGCCTTTTGTCAGGACCAGGCCCCGGCATACACCGTCCTCCACCATCAGCTCCTTCACCTCGCTGAACAGATGGATCCGGACGCCTGAGTCTCTCATCTGCCGGGACAGGGCCGCGATGACGTCCGACGACTTGTCGGACACGGGAAACACCCGGCCTCCCCGCTCCGTCTTCAGGGGACAGCCGTTTCTCTCCAGCAGTTCCATCATATCCTCATTGGTAAATCCGTAAAAACTGCTGTAAAGGAACCGGGAGTTGGTCACCACGTTTCCAAAGAGCTCCTCCACGCCGCAGCTGTTGGTCACATTGCATCGGCCCTTGCCTGTGATAAACAGCTTTTTGCCCAGCTTTTCATTCTTCTCGTATAAATGGACCTGATGGCCACAACCTGCGGCGGCGATGGCCGCTGCCATACCAGCCGCGCCACCGCCGACAATCAATACTCTGCCCATATTATGCCTGATTCAAGTGGATCGCAAAACCTGCGATCTCTTCCTCAAAATAGATAAAGGTAGTCCTTCCGTCCACGGTCTTTCTGGTCTCCTCAATGGGGGTCATGCCCAGGCCCTTAAAATACTCGATGGCCTTATCGCAGTCATTGACCGTAAAGGCGATGTGTCCCACCGTGCCCCGGCCGTTCCCTTTCATGATCTCCACCAGGTTTCCTGCCCATACCGATTTCTCACCGTCTCTCGTGGGGATCCCCATAAGCTTCAGGAAATCCGCCGCCCAGGCAGCCGCCTGCTGTCCGCTGTCTGCGTTGATTCCTATATGATTTACCTTCATATCAAACATGGCTGCCCCATTCTCATTCATGTTCTTCTTCCTCCTGGTTTCCGGACCTTACATCCTTTCTCCTGATGTATATCATGGATCAGTGTTTCTGTTTTTTCACTTCCCTGATCTTATCTTCCAGAGCCTCCACCACAGTGCGGAGCACCTTAACTCTGGCATAGTACTTGGAATTGCCCTCCACGACGATCCAGGGAGCATAGGTGGTGGAGGTGCGCACCAGCATCTCGTCCACGGCCTGCTCGTAGAGATCCCATTTTTCCCGGTTTCTCCAGTCCTCATCCGTGATCTTCCACTGCTTGGCCGGATTCTCCATACGCTCTTTAAAGCGGCGCTCCTGCTCGTCCTTATCAATATGGAGCCAGAACTTCAGAATCACTGCCCCGTAATTGGCCATATGAGACTCCATCTCATTGATCTCCTGATAAGCCCGCTTCCACTCTGCCTCCGTACAGAAGCCCTCAATCCGCTCCACCATGACGCGGCCGTACCAGGTCCGGTCAAAGATGGCGATGTGTCCTGCCTTGGGCATATTGTTCCAGAAACGCCACAGATAGTGATGGACCTTCTCGATGTCATTGGGCGAGGCGGTGGGATTTACCTGGTATCCTCTGGGGTCCAGATGGCTGGTGAGACGCTTGATGGCGCCTCCCTTGCCTCCCGCGTCCCAGCCCTCGAATCCCAGGACCACCGGAATCCGCAGTCTGTACAGCTCATTATGCAGCTTCTCCAGACGCTTCTGAAGTTCGTCCAGTTCTTTCTTATACTCCGCCTTGGTCAGGCTCTTGGACAGATCGATGCCGGAGAGAACGCCGTTGTGGAACCGCTCCCCGGGCACCTGATCCTTTTTCTTCTTAGACTCTTTTGCCGTCTCTTTCTTCTTCTCCAGGGCATAGGCCAGGCGGTCCGCCACCGTGGTCAGGATCTTCATGGCCGCATAATCCCTGTCCGTGGACTCGATAATGGTCCATGGGGCATATTCGGTATCTGTATTCTCCAGCATCTCCTCATTGATCTTCAGATAGCTGTCGTACTCCTTATTCCTCTTCCAGTCCTGCTTATTGACTCTCCAGGCGCTTCCCTTGGATGCCTCCAGCTTCTTAAACCGCTTCTTCTGCTCTTCCCTGGAAATATGAAGGAACAGCTTGATGATCACGGTTCCGTCATCGCTTAACTGCTTCTCAAAGGACAGGATGTCCTGGTAGGCGCCTTCCAGATCCAGCTCATCCTCAGGGTTATCGAACCGGTCCCTCTGAACGATGCTGTACCAGCTTCTGTCAAAAATAGCGATCCGTCCCCTGGCCGGAGTCTTGGTCCAGTACCGCCACAGAAACGGTCTCATCTGCTCCTCTTCATTAGAAGAGTTGGTGGCGTGTACGGAGAACCCTCTGGGATCCAGAGCCTGGATCAGACGGTTGATCTGCACGCCCTTTCCCGCTGCCCCCATACCTTCGAAGACGATCATCACCGGGATCCCGGCTGCCTTGCACTCTCTCTGCAGGATCCCCAGCCGTCCGCTCTCCGTCTCCATGACCTGTTTAAACGTCTCCTTGTCCGCCTTTTTGGATAGGTCGATCTTCTCTAACATACTGCGTTCCTCCTTGGAATTATTCCGAAAATATGATACTTAACAGTATACCACATTTTCCTTGGAAATAAAACCGGAGAAGGGGGAAATTTTACAGTTCCGCAGTCACAAAAATATCATAAATCGCCTTGATGGCCGTCTCAAAATCTCCGTTCTTGACACCGATAATGATGTTGAGTTCACTGGACCCCTGATCGATCATCTTCACATTGACCCGGGCATGGGCCAGGGCGGAAAAGATCCTTCCCGCTGTTCCTCTGGTAGCCTTCATGCCCCGCCCGACCACGGCGATCAGGGCCAGATCAGACTCCAGTTCCACAAAATCCGGTTCCACGGCTCTGTGGATCCCCGCGATCACAGACTGCTCATACTCCTCGAACTCGGACTGATGAACGAAAATGGTCATGGTATCGATGCCGGAAGGCATATGTTCAAAAGAAATCCCGTAATTCTCAAAGACCTGGAGAACCTTCCTCCCAAACCCCACCTCGGAGTTCATCATGGCTTTCTCCACATTGATGGAGCAGAAGCCCTTCTTGCCCGCGATCCCGGTGATGGTAAACCGGGGCTTTCTGCAGGTGCTCTCCACGATAAGAGTCCCCTTGTCGTCGGGACGGTTGGTATTGCGGATATTGATGGGGATCCCCTCCTTGCGGACCGGGAAAATGGCATCCTCGTGGAGCACACTGGCTCCCATGTAGGCCAGCTCTCTCAGTTCCCTGTAGGTAATGGTCTCAATGACCTGAGGATCCTTCACGATCCTGGGGTCAGCCACCAGAAATCCCGAAACGTCCGTCCAGTTCTCATACATATCCGCATGGATAGCCCTGGCCACGATGGAGCCTGTCACATCGGAGCCGCCTCTGGAAAAGGTCTTTACCGTGCCGTCATGTCTGGCTCCGTAGAAACCGGGGATCACCGCCCGCTCCACATGCTCCAGACGCTCCGCCAGCTCCCTGTCCGTAGTCTCCGCATCAAAGACTCCGTTGTCGTCAAAAAATACGACCTCCGCCGCATCGATAAACTCATATCCCAGATATTCCGCCATGACCATGCCGTTAAGATACTCTCCTCTGGAAGCGGCGTAATCTCTGCCTGCTTTGGCCAGGAAATTCTCCTCTATCCTGGCAAACTCGTGATCCAGGTTCAGATTCAGGTTCAGCCCGTCGATAATCTCCTCATAACGGTTTTTGATCTTCTCCAGAATCTTCTTATATGAAGCGCCTGTGGATGCGGCATCATAGCACTGATACAGCAGATCCGTCACCTTCTCGTCCTTGTCATTGCGCTTGCCCGGTGCAGACGGTACCACGTAACGTCTGGACTTATCGGAGCGGATGATATCTCCCACTTTCTTAAACTGTCTGGCACTGGCCAGAGAACTTCCGCCAAACTTCACTACTTTCTTCATCTTATCCTCCAGGTGCTGCCGGTCAGGCTGTAATCAGGGGATCCGGCAGATTTTTTATTCTCGTCAGTCTTAAAATCATATCGTAATCTTTTTTGTCTGTCAAGTATTTCCGTGTATTAAAGGCAGGCGAAAAAGAAAGCCCGAAATCACACATATCTTTATTTACGATTTTTAGTGGGAAGCAAATCTCCGGGTGCAAAAACTGTACCTTCCGAAGTTGTCGGCGAGTCAGAATCTAAATTAGGAATTCTGAATTCAACAGGTTTTAGTTTTCCTTGTGGCGGAAAATCCGATCGTTTCTTTACATGATAATGATTCCCGTTATAGTGATCGTCCCCTCCATGGTTTGGATGATATTCCACTATATAGACATACTCCCCTGCTTCCACTTCAAAAATTATTTTCCCGTCCAATTTTACTTTTTTCTTCAATCCCGGATAATTTTCCGGAAATAAATCATTGGGGTCTTCCGGAAATCTTGGTTTTAAAATCGTCTCACTGTCTTTCTCGTTCCTTACCTTTTTTTCGTTTTGCATTTTTCTCTACTCCTCAATTAGTATCATAAAATCCGAGGCTGTTACCGTCATATCGGGACATCTGTTCAGACAGCAGATACTCCTTCAAACTAGATCAGACTCTTTTTTTCACGGACTGTACTGAGAATTTCATCAAGATTGTCCTGATTTAATACCTCCGGGTAGACTTTATCAAAGTCCAGCAGAATCGTTCTGTTTTCTATTTCACTATTTCTGCACTGCCTGTAAAATGACCGCAGGTCTGAAATCTGAAAAACAGCCTCTGTAAATTCTTTTGAATCTTTTGGAAGCGCCTCATAAGAGCCATATAACTCTGTTGCCGCTCTCTTTACGTCTTCCAGTGACAGTGTTTTCTCTCTTTCCTTCTGCTCGATCAATATGCCCACCACATCTGAAAGATCATTTTTATACTTACGGCCCGCCATCAGCTTCATGACCAGCAGATATTCTTCCGAAACCGTCCTCACTTTCAATACATTCGAAAACGTTTTATAGTATTTTGAATGTTCCGTCAGCTTTGGAGTATACGATGTTGTATACATAAAATCTGCATTCAGCCAGCC
>CAJUJV010000088.1:0-5603 GCA_910586845.1 uncultured Hungatella sp. | reverse complement strand
TCTTGAAAATCCCCGGCGATCTCCTACTTTATGAATTGCCTCCTTTAAAGCTGAAGAGGCCTGGATCACTGCATCGATATCATATGTCATTTCACGAAATCCATAATTAATCAAAATGGAGGCTCCGCCAATCAGAATGATCTCTGCCGACATCTTTGTCCCATTCATCCTGCGAAACTCTTTTGCCAGCTCTTTCAGACAACTATCCAGATTTTCCCTCGAAAAAGGCCTCTCAGATGACATCCCGAACCTCGCTTTCTATAATATTGAACCGTATAAATTCCGGGATTGCATTCATTTCCGCATCTTTTTTATATTTATCTGTGTGCAATACCGCCGACTGCAGCAATACGCCGGCAGAATAGACTGGCTGTGAGAGCCTCTGACATCGAATATCATTATAATTCTTGTAGATAGGCAGTTCATTGACTCTGGACAGATAATCCACCATAGCCAAAAGATACAGACTCTCCGGATACCAGCCTCTTTCATAGAAAACTCTGATTTGATCCGATTGAAGTGTAGCAACAATAAAATCCAGATCCCCCATATCCTTTACCCGGTGACAGACACTGCTTTTAAACGTCTCAAAAGAAGCTCTGAAATCTGTATTTTTTTCTCTTTCAATTTCCGCTTCCAGCAGCGTTTCCACTGTAACTCCCAGAACTTTCGCAATCCTGTACAAAGTACCTGCCGCACATTTGCAAAGGGCAGTCTTCCCACTGCAGATGTCCGAAATAGCCGCCTGACTGACACCGCTTTTTTTGCTCAGGCTGTACTGACTCATATTTTGAGACGCTAATAATTCTGAAATGATCATATCACCATGCCTCCTTGCCTATCCAGTATATCGGTATGCCGAACTATTGTCAAGGATTCTGCCAGCTTAATAATAAAATATTTCTTCTTTACTTAACTTTAATTTATGATAGCAATCAGAGTGACCGCCGAGATATGCGGCGGAAATCAGCAAATAGTCAGGCCGTCACCGGCGTTATATCATGCAATACAAATATATGGCGTTTGTCATATGTGCAAAAACAGACTGACGACATGCCCGTCATACGAAAAAGAAGGCTCATAAGAGCCTTCGCAACGCTGCCAGAATCCATGCGACCTTCATGCCAGGAATCTTGGTTTTTAAATCGTCTCACTGTCTTTCTTGTTCCTTACCTTTTTCTCGTTTTGCATTTTTCAGCTCCTGATTTTTCTTTCACGGACTGCACTGAGAATTTCATCACCTGGCAGACTTTTGAGGCATGTATTTCTTATTTTGCTAATTTATACATAACATATTGATTTAACGAAACGCCTTCTCTTTCTGCTTCTATCACCAATCTTCTATGTAGGGATTTTGGAACTCTAATCACAAATTTACCACTGAGATTTTCTTCTTTTACTGGTTCCGGTATTTCCATCTCATTTTCAAGCATTACCTCGATGTGTCCTTCCATAGCCTCTGTAAGATTGGCGTTTAACTCTTCCAGGGTATCTCCTGTGCTCTGACATCCGTCTAACTCTAAAACCTTACCATAAAAATAATGACCGCTTTCGTCATGAATCTCCTGTATTATTTTATTGTAAGGTAATCCCATATAATATTCTAATTTCTTCGGCATCGTATGTTCTCCCCTTGCACTTATCTCTGCACTTATTTTTGTATTTACTTTTTTCTTTCCCTTTATAAATGTATATTAGACAGTCTTATTATTTATGAATCTATTCTGTTTAATATATCGACTACATATACCTTTTTCAGAGGATTGTCAATTTTTACTGTTATCAGCTTTCCAGTTTCCTTATTTAGAAACTGTGCATGTGATCCTTTTTGTCGAACACACTCGAATCCACAGTACTCTAGCACTTTCTTTGCTTCTTCATATCTAATTCCGTTAGGCTGCCTTTCCATCTTTTCAATTATTTTCTTTACATTCATAAGGCTTTTACTCCTCATATCAAGATTCACTTTATTATAGTATCATATATAGTATCATATTGCAAGTTTTTTATGAGATAATGATGAAGAATATTTTGGGGGTGATTATTCTCTTCCTTTTTCCGCCAACTGTTGTATAATGACTCTGCTAACTGAAATATATGGCTGTATATTTCCATTGGACCATTGTCAATACAACGAGACACTCTTGACATACTCCGGATCATCCCGGCATCGTCTGATTTTTACTTAAACGCTTTTGTGGTATATTGAAAGCCACGATCACTGTGAAAGATCGGTTTTACATCTGGGTGCTGTTCATGGATATCCTTGTAAGATGTCCATTCTCTGTGTTCTTCATTATTCAAAATCCATTGGATCTGGTGCTGGTAACAATTGATTGTGTCATGTATGTACCTCCTGAAAAATTTATGGTAAGATAATCATACATAAAAATCAAATCCAAACCTTTTTATTTGGAAAGTATTAAGAATTAAGTACTTTCTAAAAAAGTTTGGATTTTATAATGGTTTAGATAAGAATAGTATCCGGATCTTTTCGGAAGGTTCCGGTTCTTTCCTGTCTGCATCTCCACAACATAAGAAAGTTGTTGCGAATTTTTTATCATGTCAAGCGCTCCACTTTTACCTGCCACATATAAAGCAACTGTCCAAGTGCGCATAGCCGTTCTTGTTTACCAGACAGCAGCGGTTAGCATTACAAATATTGAACAATTCACACTTATTGCTACCTCTGCCATTTGCCATTCTATATAGCGCATAAAAAGCTGCATATTCTTCCATTCCGATTCCATCACTCTAAGGTTCTTACACTCTTTATCATTATAAAACATGCTTTTTTCTTAAATAATCCCCAATCCATTTACTAAAAGTCTCTGCCCTTTCTATTTGCGCCTCAGCCTCATCCTTTGAGGCAACATAAAAATCAAGATAATCCGCGCACTCTCTTTTCTCAGAAGCCAACCGGATTATCTTCGATGTTTCTTTTGGAAAAATCCCCTCTTTTACATAATTCTGATTAAAATGTGCAATCACTCCACTATGCTTGCTGCTATCAAACCTGTCTAAGGCATTTACCGCAGGCATTCCATGGAAAATGGAATAATATGCACGATTAAGAGCATTTTTATACCTGCCAGCTTCATACATAATCTTTGCGTCCTCTAACGCCTCATGGCAGCAACCAAAGCGTTATTTCGATAAGTCTACTATCCGGCGCTCCATAACATAATACCATCCTTTTTCATATTTTTATAAAATGGAAGCACATCCTCCCACTCTCTGAAATTATCATAATCAATGAGCAGAACCGACAATACCTTATTATACTCTAATTCCAGATCAACCGTAAGATCGATCATTTTGTCATGCATATCTTCTGTATATTTCCTGACAATTACCGCTATATCAACATCCGATTCCACTGTCTGTGTTTCTCTTGCAACAGAACCATATAAAATAATTCTCTCCAGTACATTACCAAAAATTGTCCGAAAACCTGGAATCATCTTCTCAAATACTTCTTGTAAATTTTCCATACCAAGGCCTCCAATCATGATTTGCTATACATTTTTAAATTCTTATTTGCATACATTGATCTACTATATTTTTGCAAATAATATCAATATTATCAGCAAACAGAGTTGCCTCTGAAATTTCTAAAAAGTTCAGTTTTTTACGAATCTCTGTTTTCCCCTCCTTCTTAATAACTAAAACTCTTTTAATCTGTTCTATTGCATTTACAAAAATTAGTTTTTCGCAGCACTCTTTTATCCAGTCTCCTCCTTGCTCATCAGTTTCATCAACTAATTGTCCCCTTTGCTCATTAAAATAAGCAAGACAAAGACTGATAAAGTCGACACGTTTGTTATTTCTAAAACACTTATGATGCAGGATTCCTTAAGGTTCTTAACCTTAAAGGATCTCGATTACATCGAACTCAAAGAACTTGGCCGCTTCCGCCAGAAGACTGTTAAGCAGCGTACCCGTTTGAAAATTCAGCTGACTTCTTACTTGGATCAGGTCTTCCCCGAACTCCAGTACTTCTTCAAATCCGGCCTGCATCAACGCTCTGTCTATACCCTTCTGAAAGAAGCCCCGACACCAAACGCCATTGCTTCCATGCATATGGCTTATGTTGTAAAGAATAGCTCTACCTTCAAGGCTTATTATGATGCCAAGAGGGCCGAAGGACGGACGCATTATAATGCCCTTGGGCACTGCGCCGGCAAGCTTGTCAGGGTCATCTTTAAGATGCTCACTGACGAAGTAGAGTTTGCTAATTTATGCCTGACTTTTCATAGCTGGTCTCCAGGTGCTGCCGGTCAGGCTGTAATCAGGGGATCCTGCAGAATTTTTATTCTCGTCAGTCTTAAAATCATATCGTAATCTTTTTTGTCTGTCAAGTATTTCCATATATTAAAAGCGGGCGAAAAAAGAAGGCCCGCAAGAGCCTTCTCCATGTTACCGGAACCAATCTGTCCTTTATGTCAGCAGACCGGCTTCCTCTGCCCAGGACTGAACCGTGTCCTCTGGAAGTTCCAGAAACTTTGCGATCTTAGCTATGGGTTCTCCGTCTCTCAGCATATTAAATGCCGTTTTTCTCGCCAGCTCAAGGCGGCCTTCCTCGTGACCTTCTTGTCTTTCATCAGCAAGCTTCATAGCCCATGTCATATAACTCACCTTCCATTCATCATTGCTGTTTATAAGCGAAACTTTCTCTTCCAGGGTCCGGGTAAAACCATCCTCGGTTTCCCCGTTTAAAATGTAGTTCATCAGGTTTTTAAATTTGTCGCTTACATTTCCCTTATGCCCTTTTGTGTTTACAAATATCTTCCAGGCCTCATCTCCCAAGGAGCGATAGGAACCGTCGCTCAACTGATAACAGGCTTCGCAGCGGTAAATGTACTCATCGCAGCCAAATGGGTCAAAGGTACAGATAAAGATCACCAGGCTCTTTTTCAGAAGCCTGTAATCCTCCCCTTTAACAAGAAGATTTAAATCAATCATACCGGAATAGTATCTGGATCTTTTCGGAAGGTTCCGGTTCTTCCCTGTCTGCATCTCCACATCATAGACCGTATGTTCATCATCTTCGACATACACGTCCAGACGAATCGATTTTGCAATGGTCGAAAGACTGATGGTCTTCTGCGTCTCCGGGTATACGATCTTTCTGATCCGGACTCCGAGAATGGTTTCCAGAAACGGCTTACAGTATTCCGGATCCGACATCACGGTGCCGAACATCATGTCGTCCTGGATAATAACTGGTTGAAACTGTAAGATCTTTTCATCATTTGTCATTTTGCCCTTCTGTGCGAGGGACTCTCCTGTTGTTATTATATTATAAACCTTGATTCCGTGCAATCCTTATTTTTTATGGTGCGACACTTTGGAGT
Source organism: uncultured Hungatella sp. (assembly GCA_910586845.1). GTDB lineage: Bacteria > Bacillota > Clostridia > Lachnospirales > Lachnospiraceae > UBA3402. Next base: position 246 of record CAJUJV010000088.1, on the reverse strand, counting down.
GGGTTGTTAACTGTGTTTACAGCAGTCTCTCCACTGTAACTTTCAAAACATTTGCAAATTTATATAGAATGCTCCGTCCATGTATTTTGTTTTTTAATGCCTCCATTAATTTTCTAATCAGTAATGTCAAAATTAGTCCAACAAGTATATTCGCATATTCATAAAACTATTTTCCATTATCACCAGGGTGTGTTGCAACCCCCTCATGTTCAATCATATACTTTTTGCCGTCCGCGCCATATACTA
>CAJUJV010000087.1:12867-14738 GCA_910586845.1 uncultured Hungatella sp. | reverse complement strand
TGTAAGCTGTCCTCTGTTTCGATATGGTCATAAACATAATGATTTTCATCTAATACCCAAAAACGAGAATAAAAAAAGAGAAAAGCAGATACTTTCATATCTGCCTTTTCAATAATACCCAAAATTCAGAAAGAATCGCCGCTGTACACGGCGCTCCCTCGTCAACCTGAAAGCCGTTCATGGCCAGAGAACTGCAAAAACGCAGTCCGCATTAAAGATTCGTCAATGCGCCCCAAATGAAGAAAACGACAGGAATACCGCTGCAGATCAGGCCGGCGACCGCCATCCCTTTTCTGGGCTTCTTTTTCGCCAAAGAGTAGATCGCCATTATAAATCCGACAATGGCGCAGACCATCCCCGCGAATATCAGCACAAATCCCAGTAACGCAACACTCTCGTTGATATACAAGTCTATGCCCAATACTCTCTTCGTGGCGGAATTTAAAACTGCAAGGCCAATCTCCATAAGGATCCAGCACGCGATGCCCAGGATCACGGACGCCGCAGCCTGAGTGCCGCTCCGCGCCGGACACCTCGTCCGCCTTCTTCCCGCACTGGTTGCAGAATACGCTGCCGTATGGGATGATGGCGCCGCAGTTCTCGCACATCATCTGCCCTTCCAGACGCAGTTTGTTTTTGAAAAAGCCTTTCCGGTTCTCCTCCAGCTTTTTGACGGCATCGATGATCGAAGCATACGGCTGGCTCAGTTCGCCTGTCTCTTTATTCTTGTTCTCTTCATAATACTTCTGTCCCAGCTGGAAGATCTTTTCCTGAATCTCTCCGTCCGCCCGCGCGATGTTTTCCAGTGTCATCCTTATTTCCGAGGATTCACGCTGAGTGCCCAGATTGCCCTTGAGATTGCCCAGATTGTCTAAAAAACCCATTTTGTCCCTCCTATAATTGTATTTCTCTGTCAGTATTTTGTTACAAAACCAATTATAGCCCAAAATGTTCTAAAAGCAAATAGAACATTTTGGGCTATGGTAATATGTCCATACAAACTTATCCATATCAAAGGGGTTTATCCATGATATTTCACAGGATCAGGGATTTACGCGAAGATGCCGATCTGACGCAGACAGAGATAAGCAGACAATTAAATATTTCCCAGCGCGCTTATTCACATTATGAAAACGGTACCAGGGATATCCCCACAGACATATTGATTGCTATCGCTGACTTTTACAACGTCAGTATCGATTATCTTTTGGAACGGACAGATAAAAAACATTTTATCCATTGATCTCTTCCATGTCCGTCAGAGTAAGGGGCCGCTCCGGCCGGGGCGCTGTATGTTCATCCTTCTTTAGTTTAAATTTTTCTGTAATGGAAAGGGGGTGTGAAAGTTGGAGTTTTTTAGCTCCTGTTTTTTCACACCCCCTTTTAATAATACCCAAAATTCAGAAAGAACCCGAACCGGGAGACAGACGCCTCTTTCTCAAGATCAATCAGCAGGATTATCTTCCACAATCGTGGTGGCGCCAGAGGTTTCTTCGGCCTTCCCGGCGTCTTCGGAAACAGTTTCTTTCACGGCCTCAGAGGCTTCCCCGGCCATGTCTTCCGCTTCTTTGGAAGCAGCTTTGGCGGATTCCTCCCCGGCTTCGGACGCCTCTTCTTTCTTCTCTCCCAGAGGAACGTAGTTGCGGACAGCCGGTTCCTCATCGTGAGGCAGGCTGCCGTCAAACTCATCCTCATCTTCATAGTCGTGGAAGTCGTCCTCCAGCTCCGCGTGGAAGGACCTGTATTTCAGAAAATAAGAGATTCCGGCAGCGACGGCGCCGGCAACGGTTGCAAAAGCAAGGAATTTACCAAAATTCTTCTTTGCCATGGTGGGATGCTCCTTTCTGTGTGAACTCATCATTTACGTCTAT
>CAJUJV010000087.1:0-12857 GCA_910586845.1 uncultured Hungatella sp. | reverse complement strand
AAGGAAGGCATGTATAAAAAAAAATTAAAAATCTTGCCGGGAAGTCATCAGGATGGGCCGGGATCCAGGTATATAATTGTAAAAATATTATAAAATAATAAAGAGATTGGAAAAATTTGAAAAAATTAGCACTCGACTATTGACAGTGCTAACAAAGGGTGCTATAACATTCTTGTGAACAAAAAGAGAACACTAATCTTAAGGAGGAATCATATATGAAATTAGCGCCGTTATTTGACAGAGTTGTATTAAAACAGCTGGTTGCAGAGGAGACTACCAAGTCAGGTATCGTTCTTCCGGGACAGGCCAAGGAGAAACCTCAGCAGGCCGAGGTTGTGGCAGTAGGCCCGGGCGGAGTGGTAGAAGGCAAGGAAGTTACCATGCAGGTTAAGGTAGGCGATAAAGTAATCTTCTCCAAGTACTCAGGAACAGAAGTAGAAGTAGAAGACGAGAAGTATGTGATCGTTAAGCAGAATGATATTCTGGCTGTGATCGAGTAAGTAAACAGGCCGCGGAGCTGGGACAGCCTGCTCCGGGCAGGGTGCATTTGAGACAGAGAGCATGAAACTTTTAGAAAGAAACTGGAGGAAATGAATCATGGCAAAGGAAATTAAGTATGGAGTAGAAGCAAGAAAAGCCCTGGAGTCCGGCGTAAACCAACTGGCAGATACGGTCCGCGTAACTCTGGGCCCCAAAGGAAGGAACGTTGTTTTGGATAAATCCTTCGGCGCACCGCTGATCACCAACGACGGCGTGACCATCGCCAAGGAGATCGAGCTGGAGGATGCATTTGAGAACATGGGAGCCCAGCTGGTGAAGGAAGTGGCCACCAAGACCAACGACGTGGCAGGCGACGGTACTACCACAGCCACGGTCCTGGCGCAGGCTATGATCAATGAGGGTATGAAGAACCTGGCAGCAGGCGCCAATCCCATCGTCCTGAGAAAGGGCATGAAGAAGGCCACAGACGTTGCCGTAGAGGCTATCGCAAAGATGAGCCAGCCTATTAACGGCAAGGATCAGATCGCCAGAGTGGCCGCCATCTCCGCTTCCAGCGACGAAGTAGGCGAGATGGTAGCCGACGCTATGGAGAAAGTTTCCAATGACGGCGTCATCACCATCGAAGAGTCCAAGACCATGAAGACCGAGCTGGACCTGGTAGAGGGTATGCAGTTTGACAGAGGTTATGTATCTGCCTATATGTGCACGGATATGGATAAGATGGAGGCTAATCTGGACAGCCCCTATATCCTGATCACCGACAAGAAGATTGCCAATATTCAGGAGATCCTTCCCGTGCTGGAGCAGATCGTACAGTCCGGCGCAAGACTCCTCATCATCGCCGAGGATGTAGAGGGCGAGGCTCTGACCACCCTTATCGTTAATAAGCTGAGAGGAACCTTCAACGTAGTTGCAGTCAAGGCTCCGGGCTACGGCGACAGAAGAAAAGAGATGCTTCAGGATATCGCCATTCTGACCGGCGGTACCGTGATCTCCAGTGACCTGGGACTGGAACTGAAGGATGTGACTATGGATCAGTTAGGCCAGGCAAAATCCGTAAAGGTTCAGAAAGAGAACACGGTTATCGTAGACGGCAGCGGCGACAAGGCAGCCATTTCCGCCAGGATTGCCCAGATCAGAGGCCAGATCGAGGAGACCACTTCCGATTTCGACAGAGAGAAGCTGCAGGAGAGACTTGCCAAGCTGGCAGGCGGCGTAGCAGTGATTCGTGTAGGCGCAGCTACAGAGACTGAGATGAAAGAAGCCAAACTCCGCATGGAAGATGCCCTGGCAGCCACCAGAGCAGCCGTAGAAGAGGGAATCATCGCAGGCGGCGGTTCCGCATATATTCACGCCATCGACGAAGTAGTAAAGATCCTGCCAGACCTGGAAGGCGACGAGAAGACAGGAGCCAGGATCATCATCAAGGCCCTGGAGTCCCCGCTGTACCACATCGTAGCCAACGCAGGACTGGAAGGCGCAGTCATCATCAACAAAGTAAAAGAATCCACGGTAGGAACCGGATTCGACGCATACAAAGAAGAATACGTCAATATGATCGAAGCCGGAATCCTGGACCCGGCCAAGGTAACCAGAAGCGCATTACAAAACGCAACCAGTGTAGCCTCAACACTGTTGACAACCGAGTCTGTAGTTGCTAATATAAAAGAAGAAACTCCCGCTATGCCCGCAGGCGGCGGAATGGGGGGAATGATGTAAGCAAAAGCAGAGCGAAACAGGGGAAGGGGGCCAGGGGAGAGTGCCATGCTTGCATGAGCATTCTCCCCTGGCCCCCTTCCCCTGTTTCGCGAGCAACGGATAGCGAGAACGCGAAGCGTTGGAGCTAAGCCGTTGCGGAGGGCAAAGCCCCTGCTTTCGCTTACATCGCGAAGTCCGCAAAGCCGGACGAGCCCGTCCCACAGTCAGACGAGCCCATCCCCTCCACCCCAAAATCAAAAGAAAGGATTCCCACCATGAACGATTCCTACACCGAATGGCTGGTCAAGCGCAAAGCCCCGGCCTACAACATTATCATCAAAGCAGTCCTGATTTTTCTCTGTCTCATCAGCGCCTTCCTGGCACTGACCACGGTCTTCGGTATCCTGATTCTGACAGCCGTAGGTGCGGCCACCTATTTTATCTTCCAGAATCTGAGTCTGGAATTCGAATATCTGCTTGTCAACGACCAGATCACCATTGACAAGATCATGGGCAGAGCCAGAAGAAAAAAGGCCTGGGAAGGAGAACTGGCCGAAGTCCAGATTGTAGCCCCCATAGACTCCTATGTCCTGAAAGACTACGAAAAGCCCAACATGAAAATCCTGGATTTCAGTTCCCACATTCCCCATTCCAAAGTATACGGCATGATCCATCAGGGAGAAGGACAGACCACGAAGATCATCTTTGAGCCCAGCGATAAGATCCTGCAGCACATCCGGCAGCGTGCGCCGAGAAAGGTAGTTCTTTAATGCGAACCCACGATCTCTGCAGGAAGCGGGATCCCGGGCAGAATCCCTTCAGCCTCCGAACCACACCATAGAATTTTACATGGATAGTGATGAAGACTGTCTGATCTGTATACAATGCAGATTCAGGCAGTTTTTTATTCTATAGAGTGCATCCTATAGAACAAAAACCCTCCGGAGGGTTGCGCGATACGCGCATAAGGAAGATGGCTGCTGCCGCAGCCGCGCTACGGCGCGCGAGTCCGACAGCAGGCTGGATCCGCATACAGGGAGGGAAAATGCCGTGCCTGGACCGCAGTGAAAATCACGATCGTTTTGCTGTCTGAAAGAACGCCGAAAAAAGTGAAAAATCCATTTGACAAGCCTGCTTAAATCTGCTATATTAGGTTACTAAATAAATACAAATCAGACAAGAAAGAGAGGAAGATTTCATGGGTACAATTATCGGTGAAGGTATTACTTTTGATGATGTGTTGCTGGTGCCGTCCTATTCGGAAGTAATCCCTAATCAGGTTGATTTGACCACGTATCTGACAGGCAGGATCAGGCTTAACATTCCGTTAATGAGCGCGGGCATGGATACGGTGACGGAGTACCGTATGGCGATCGCCATGGCCAGACAGGGCGGAATCGGTATTATCCACAAGAATATGTCCATCGAAGCTCAGGCAGAAGAGGTGGACAAAGTAAAGCGTTCAGAAAACGGCGTTATCACGGACCCATTTTATCTCTCTCCGGAACATACATTGAAGGATGCGGACGAACTCATGGGCAAGTTCCGTATCTCAGGTGTTCCCATCACAGAAGGCAGGAAGCTGGTAGGTATCATCACCAACCGGGATCTGAAGTTCGAAGAAGATTTCTCCAAGAAGATTAAAGAATGTATGACCAGTGAGAATCTGGTGACGGCCAAAGAAGGCACCACTATGATGGAAGCAAAGAAGATCCTTGCCAGGGCGAGGGTGGAGAAGCTTCCTATTGTTGACGACGACTTTAACCTGAAAGGTCTTATTACCATCAAGGACATTGAGAAGCAGATCAAGTACCCCAACTCCGCCAAAGATGCTCAGGGAAGACTGCTGTGCGGCGCTGCCGTGGGTATCACGGCCAATGTTCTGGACCGTGTGGCAGCCCTGGTTAAGGCACATGTGGATGTGGTGGTTCTTGATTCGGCCCACGGTCATTCGGCCAATGTGATCCACTGTGTCAGGATGATCAAGGAGGCTTATCCGGATCTTCAGGTCATCGCAGGCAACGTGGCTACAGGCGAGGCCACCAGGGCCCTGATTGAGGCAGGGGTGGATGCGGTGAAGGTAGGCATCGGTCCCGGTTCCATCTGTACCACCCGTGTGGTTGCAGGCATCGGCGTTCCTCAGATTACCGCCATCATGGACTGCTACGAAGTGGCTAAAGAATATAATATCCCCATTATCGCGGACGGCGGCATCAAGTATTCCGGCGACATCACCAAGGCCATCGCCGCAGGCGGAAGCGTCTGTATGATGGGAAGCATGTTTGCAGGCTGTGACGAGAGTCCGGGGTCCTATGAGCTGTATCAGGGAAGAAAGTACAAGGTGTACAGAGGCATGGGCTCCATCGCTGCCATGGAGAACGGCAGCAAGGACCGCTATTTCCAGAACGATGCCAAGAAGCTGGTTCCTGAAGGCGTAGAAGGCCGTGTGGCCTATAAAGGCATGGTGGAGGATACGGTGTTCCAGATGCTGGGAGGTCTCAGGGCCGGTATGGGATACTGCGGAGCCTCGGATATCAGGACTCTTCAGGAGACAGGGAAGTTTGTGAAGATCTCTGCCGCCTCCCTGAAAGAAAGCCATCCTCACGACATCCATATCACCAAGGAAGCGCCCAATTACAGCGTAGACGAATGAAAGTGATCTGTCCCCCTCAGCCGGTCTCAGGGCCGGTCCGGGGGATTTTTACATCCTGTTATGCAGGAAGAGAAAAAATGTGCTATACTGAAAGAAAAAAGGCGGTAATGATCATGAATTACGGAATGAGATGTCACGATTTATGTCCCAAAGGGGATATGGATACCGTGTTTGATGCGGTAAGGGACAACCAGATCAGCCAGATCCAGCTGGCTTTCGGTAAGTCTATATCCGGGTTTGATTTTAATTACGGACACTATTCTCCGGGCTTCGGACGGATGATCCGTCAGAAGCTGGATGAGAGAGGGATTCATGTGGCCATCCTGGGCTGCTATATTAATCCCACCAACCCGGATGAGAAGAAGCGGCAGGAGGCAGTGAGGAAATTTATCGAGCATCTGAAGTATGCCAAAGCCATAGGGGCAGACATGGTGGGGACCGAGACCGGCCGCTATGATGCGGATTTTCGGGTAGTGCCCTATACCTACACCGAAGGATGTTATCAGCTTCTTCTGAAGAGCATGAGAGAGATCGTGTCCGCAGCCGAGAAGCTGGGAGTCATCGTGGGAGTGGAGGCTGTCCACGACCACACCCTGTATTGTCCGGAGCTGATGCGCAGATTTCTGGAGGATATGGATTCTCCCAATGTGGAAGCCATACTGGATCCCGTAAATCTGATCAGCAGTGAAAATTATCAGGATCAGGATCAGGTTATTGACAATGCTTTTAAGCTTTACGGGGACAGGATCACCATGGTCCATGTGAAAGATTTCGTTCTGAAAGACGGGGAACCGGAATTTGCCCATGTGGGAGACGGCCTGTTCCATTATGAGCCTCTTATGAGAAATCTGAAGGCTCAGAAGCCATATATCACCATGCTGCTGGAAAATTCCAGAAAAGAGCGGTATCACAGAGACGTGGAGTATCTTCAGAAGATTTACGAAGAGGTATAGACCAACCATTATAAGAGGAGGAAAAGAACATGACATTGAAAGAACAGGCTCTGGAGAAACATTATGAGTGGAAGGGGAAGATCGAGGTGGTGTCCAGGACGCCTATCCAAAACAAGGAACAGCTGTCCCTGGCCTATACGCCGGGAGTGGCAGAGCCCTGTCTGGAGATTGCCAGAGAGCCCATGAAGGTATTTGAGCTGACCAGGAGGCAGAATCTGGTAGCGGTGATCACCGACGGCACGGCGGTTCTGGGCCTGGGAGACATCGGTCCCGAGGCAGCAATGCCGGTTATGGAGGGCAAATGCGCCCTGTTCAAGGAGTTCGCCGATGTGGATGCGTTTCCCATCTGTATCGACTCCAAGGATCCCCAGGTGATCATCGATACCGTGGCCCTGATCTCCAAAAGCTTCGGAGGCATCAACCTTGAGGATATCTCGGCCCCCAGATGCTTTGAGATAGAGGCCGAACTGAAGAAGCGGTGCGACATCCCCGTATTTCACGATGACCAGCACGGAACCGCCATCGTGGTGTCCGCGGCTCTGCTAAACGCCATGAAGGTGGTGGACAAGAAGATGGGAGAGCTGGAGATCGTCATCAACGGCGCGGGAGCTGCCGGGATCTCCATCGCCAAAATGCTGATTCAGATCGGTTTCGGCAATGTGATCCTCTGTGATATCAAGGGAGCCATCTATGAAGGTGCGGACTGGCTGAATCCGGCTCAGGCTCAGATGGCCAAAGTGACCAACCGGGATAAAAAGACGGGAACTCTGGCAGATGTGATGAAGGGAGCCGACGTATTTGTGGGAGTTTCCAGACCGGGACTTGTGACCGGAGACATGGTCCGGTCCATGGCGGAGGGCTCCATCGTATTCCCCATGGCCAATCCCACCCCCGAGATCATGCCGGAGGAGGCTCTGGAAGCAGGAGCCGCCGTAGTGGGAACCGGCCGTTCCGATTATCCCAACCAGATTAACAACGTCCTGGCGTTCCCCGGGATCTTCAAAGGCGCCCTGTCGGTCATGGCCACGGATATCACCGAGTCCATGAAAATGGCGGCAGCCAGGGCCATCGCCTCTGTGGTGAAGCCGGAGCAGCTTACCGCCCGGTACATCCTTCCCTATGCCTTTGACAAGGAAGTGGTGGCAGCCGTAGCCTCGGCAGTGGCACAGGCAGCCAGGGAAGAAGGCCTTAGCCGGCTGTGACAGAGGGGCTTAAGAGACCTTTTCCCTGTGAGGCAGCCGTCCCCGGAAGAACCGCTTTTTCAGCTCTGACCACCGGAAGGGGATCAGAGGATAGATGTAGCTTTTTCCCGCGATGGTCTTGTTGAAGACGACGGCGCAGACAGACAGAGCCACTCCCAGGGCAAATCCCCAGTAATTGAAAAGCGCCGTGAGGATCAGCATGATCATCCTCATGAATTTCAGGGCGTAGCCCAGTTCAAAGCTGGCCTGGGAGTAGTTGGCCACTGTGACAAAGGCCATGTACAGCATGGTCTCGCTGTTGAACCAGCCGGATTTGACAGAGTATTCCCCCAGGACGATACCGGCTATGACGCTCAAAGGGGTCGTCAGCATACTGGGAGTGTTGATGGCGGCCAGTCTCAGGCCGTCTATGGCAAATTCCAGGATCATCAGCTGAAAGAACAGAGGTACATAGGGCTGTTCCGACAGGCGGATAAACTGAAGCCAGGGCGGCAGGATCTCCGTGTTCTGCATGAGGAGCAGCCAGGCAGGAGTCAGAAAAAGAGTCAGGATAGAGATGGCCATCCGGGACAGTCTCAGATAAGTTCCGGTGACAGGCGGAAAGTAATAATCATCGGCTTCCTCGATGATGTCGAACACAGAGGAAGGCAGGATCATGGCAGCGGGGGAGTTGTCCACCAGGATGATGATGTTGCCTTCCAGGATAGAGGCGGCCGCCGTGTCGGGTCGCTCGGAAAATTTGAACTTGGGAAAAGGATTGTACCATTTACTGGGGTAGAGGCATTCTGCCAGACTCTCCTGATTCATGGTCAGGGCATCCACATGAAGATTTTGGATCCTGTTTTTGATCATGGACAGCATCTGTTCGTCTACCCGGCCTTTCATATAGCACAGGGCGATGTCCGTGTGGGAGCTTTCCCCGGCGTTTAAGATCTCCATGGTCAGTTTCGGATCCCGGATCCGACGGCGGATCAGAGCCGTATTGAAGATCAGGGTTTCCACGAATCCGTCCCGGGAACCCCGCATGACCTTGTCCTTCTCCGGCTCCGACACTCCTCTGGCCGGATAGGTCCGGCAGTCCATGGTCAGACAGCAGTCATAGCCGTCGATAAAGATACAGGAGATGCCCATGAGCAGCTGGACGATCATGGCGTCGGAGTCGGTCACCAGACCCACTTCTCCGTAAGGCACATACTGTTTCGAAAATTCATGGGCATCCTCAGGCATGTCCTCCGGTTTTATGGAGGACCATACCTGAAATATTTTTAAAAGGACCTCGTCTTTTGTAAAGCCATCTATGAAATAGGCGCAGGCCAGACGGCCGCCTATGCGCAGAGTCCGGTATACCACATCAAAATTGGCATTAACATCCAGGATCTGGTTCATGGACCGGATATTGGTTTCGATCTGTTTGGAAAATTCCATGGAATATGCTCCTTCCTGTACGGTTTACTCCATCAGTATGTGCAGAAACGTAAACTTTATGAGTTACAGGAAAAAACCGGTTTTTCTATAGAATGGAAATGGGAATTTGCCCTGAAAAGGGAGGAGCCGGTCTGACCCCTGAGGGCCGACCGGCGGATTATGAAAAAAATCTTATCAAATGTAAGCAGCTTTTCTTTTGATGATTAAAGTATATCCCGGAATTATGAAAAGAATTTATCAGCACTGTAAAAGAGGTATGAAAGAATTGTAAATAAAGTGTGAACAGCTAAAAAAGGCGGGCCCGTGACTGAGAAGATACAGTCCGGGCCCGCTTTTTTCAGCTGTTGTGATGATACTGATCCAGCAGTTCGTTCTTCATCTTCCATAAAGGAAGGGACAGGTCCACATGGGTGCGGTGGGGATATTCCAGACGGCGGGATTCCTCCCACAGAGTGGACAGTTCCTGTTTGCAGTATTTCTGGATGTCCATTACCCTGGGGGACTCATAGACACAGGTACCGCTCAGGAATACGGGAACCATCAGCTCCCGCATGGTGTAGCTTCCGGGGGCCAGATGAGTCTTTTTCCAGGTCTCGATGGGGTCGAAGAGCAGGAGGGACTCGGAAGAGTCGTATACCTCGTCTGTCAGGCAGATCAGATCGGCGATGATCTTGCCGGTCTCTTTATTATAGATCCGCCGGATAGTCTTATTGCCCGGGTTGGTGATCTTCTCCGCGTTCTCGGACACCTTGATCTTGGGGATAAACTGCCCTGTGGTTTTATCCTTGATGGCTGCCAGCTTGTAGACTCCGCCGAAGGAAGGGCAGTCTTTGGAAGTGATCAGATTGGTGCCCACGCCCCAGGAATTGATGGCGGCGCCCTGGAGCTTCAGGCTGCTGATCAGGTTTTCATCCAGGTCGTTGGAGGCGGAGATGACCGCATCGGGGAAGCCTGCGGCATCCAGCATCTTCTTGGCCTTCTTGGACAGATAGGCCAGGTCGCCGCTGTCCAGGCGGATCCCGTAGAAGGTAAGGGGGATCCCCGCATCCCGCATCTCCTGGAAAACCTGAATAGCATGGGGAACTCCGGATTTTAAGGTGTCGTAAGTGTCTACCAGAAGGATACAGGCCGTGGGATACAGTCTGGCGTATGTGCGGAAAGCCGTGAGTTCGTCAGGGAAGCTCATGATCCAGCTGTGGGCGTGGGTTCCCTTTACGGGCACATCAAACATCTGACCGGCAGTACGTTGGAAGTGCCGATACATCCGGCGATCATGGCGGCTCTGGCGCCGTAGATGCCGGCATCCGGACCCTGGGCCCGGCGGAGACCAAACTCCATGACTCCGTCTCCCTGAGCGGCATAAATGACTCTGGCGGTCTTGGTGGCGATCAGGCTCTGATGGTTGATGATGTTTAAGAGAGCCGTCTCCACCAGCTGGGCCTCCATGATGGGGGCGATGACTTTGACCAGAGGTTCTCTGGGGAAGACGACGGTGCCTTCAGGGATGGCGTAGATGTCACCGGAAAAATGGAACTGCTTTAAGTACTCCAGGAAATCTTCTCCGAACAGTCCGGTAGAGCGGAGATAATCGATATCCTCCTGGTCGAAATGCAGATCTTTGATGTAGTCTATGACCTGTTCCAGGCCGGCACAGATGGAATATCCGTTGTTGTTGGGGTTGCTCCGGTAGAAGGCATCGAAAATCACGGTTTCATTGGCATCCTTCTCTTTAAAATATCCCTGCATCATCGTCAGCTCATAGAGATCTGTCAGCAGTGTTAAATTTCGTCTGGCCATAGTATGATTCTCCTTTTATCTGGATTTTGGACTTTACAGGAGTATATCATAAAATCCGAAAAACACAAGATGATTGTTAAAAAAATAACAGTATTCTTTTTCTTGACAACTCACCGGCCTCTTACTATAATAAGTGGCATAAAAGTGAAAGACGCAGAGGAAGACAGTAGTTCTGCCGGAACGTTTCAGAGAGCCGGAGCTGGTGGGAGACCGGTACAAGTAGGGCAGATATGAAGATCACTTCGGAGTCGCGGGCTGAGAGGAAGAGATTCCTGTAGGTCTTGCCGGTTTTTCCGCCGTTAAAGGGAACTCATATCTTATAGTCCCGGAGATTCCGGATCAGGAGGGATCCCTGTGGTCATAAGGTTGGGAAAGTAATAGGTGGTACAGCGAAGCAGACCTTCGTCCTCATTACGGGGATGGAGGTTTTTTGTTCTATTAGGAAAGATTTATTTTGGAGGTAATTTTATGTCAAAGTATGCGAAAGTCTCCACGGACCTGAACTTTGTGGAGCGGGAAAAAGAGGTCGAGCAGTTCTGGAAGGAAAAAGACATCTTTAAGAAGAGCATCAAGAGCAGGGAAGGCCATCCCACCTACATGTTTTACGACGGTCCCCCTACGGCTAACGGCAAGCCCCATATCGGCCATGTGCTCACCAGAGTCATCAAAGATATGATCCCCAGATACCGGACCATGAAAGGAAACATGGTTCCCCGGAAAGCCGGCTGGGACACCCACGGACTTCCGGTGGAGCTGGAAGTGGAGAAGATGCTGGGCCTGGACGGCAAGGAACAGATCGAGGAGTACGGCCTGGAGCCATTTATCGCCCACTGCAAGGAGAGCGTGTGGAAGTACAAAGGTATGTGGGAGGATTTTTCCTCCACCGTAGGTTTCTGGGCGGATATGGATGATCCTTATGTCACCTATCACAATGATTATATCGAATCCGAGTGGTGGGCCTTAAAGCAGATCTGGGAGAGAGGTCTTCTCTACAAGGGCTTCAAGATCGTCCCCTACTGCCCCAGATGCGGCACTCCCCTGTCCAGCCACGAGGTTGCCCAGGGATACAAGGATGTGAAAGAGCGGTCCGCCATTGCCCGGTTTAAGGTGAAAGGTGAGGATGCCTATATCCTGGCTTGGACCACAACCCCCTGGACCCTGCCCAGCAATGTGGGGCTGTGTGTGAATCCTGATGAGACCTACGCCAGGGTGAAGGCGGCGGACGGCTATACCTACTATATGGCTCAGGCTCTTCTGGACACGGTGCTGGGAGGCCTGGCGGACAAGGAGAGCGGCCGCCCTGCCTATGAAGTCCTTGAGACTTATACGGGAAAGGATCTGGAGTATAAGGAATATGAGCCCCTGTTTGACTGCGCCACGGCCATCTGTGAAAAACAGCGCAGGAAGGCCTTCTATGTGGTCTGCGACAACTATGTCACTCTCACCGACGGTACCGGCGTGGTTCACATCGCCCCTGCCTTTGGTGAGGATGACTCCAAGGTGGGGAGAAAATATGATCTGCCCTTCGTCCAGCTGGTGGACTCCAAAGGTAACATGACAAAAGAGACCCCCTGGGAGGGAGTCTTTGTGAAGAAGGCGGATCCCATGGTCTTAAAGGCTCTGGAGGAGAAACACCTTCTGTTCTCCGCCCCTGCTTTTGAGCACAGCTATCCCCACTGCTGGAGATGCGATACCCCTCTCATCTACTACGCCAGAGAGTCCTGGTTCATCAAGATGACGGCAGTGAAGGAGGACCTGATCCGCAACAACAACACCATCAACTGGATTCCCGAGAGCATCGGCAAAGGCCGGTTCGGAGACTGGCTGGAGAATGTTCAGGACTGGGGAATCAGCCGGAACCGGTACTGGGGGACCCCCTTAAATATCTGGGAGTGCGACTGCGGCTACCAGCATTCCGTGGGCAGCATTGAAGAGTTAAAGTCCATGTCAGACAACTGTCCGGAGAATATTGAACTGCACCGTCCCTTTATCGATGAGGTGACCATCACCTGTCCCAAGTGCGGCAGACAGATGAAGAGGGTGCCGGAGGTGATCGACTGCTGGTTCGACTCCGGAGCCATGCCCTTTGCCCAGCACCACTATCCTTTTGAGAACCAGAAGCTGTTTGAAGAGCAGTTCCCGGCGGATTTCATCTCCGAGGCAGTGGACCAGACGAGAGGATGGTTCTACTCCCTCCTTGCCATCTCCACCCTGATCTTCAACAAGGCGCCCTATAAAAATGTCATCGTTATGGGCCATGTCCAGGATGAGAACGGTCAGAAGATGAGCAAGTCCAAGGGCAACGCGGTGGATCCCTTTGACGCCTTAGAGACTTACGGCGCCGATGCCATCCGGTGGTATTTCTATATCAACAGCGCCCCCTGGCTGCCCAATCGGTTCCACGGGAAGGCTGTGACGGAGGGCCAGAGGAAGTTCATGGGTACCCTGTGGAACACCTACGCCTTTTTCGTGCTCTACGCCAACATCGACGATTTCGATCCCACGGAACACAGTCTTGACTATGACAGGCTTCCGGTCATGGACAAGTGGCTTCTGTCCAAGTTAAACAGTGTTGTGAAGGATGTGGACAGCTGTCTGGCAAACTACCAGATCCCTGAGGCGGCCAGG
>CAJUJV010000086.1:11500-14779 GCA_910586845.1 uncultured Hungatella sp. | reverse complement strand
TTGAGCAAGAAGGAGAAAAGTCAGATAAGTAATCGCTTAAGAAAAGTACCGCTGGAAACCTTAGGAAATGTAACGATAAAGAGTTCCGCCTGATGGCGGAGCCGGTGGACAAGCTATCAACAGAAAAATTTTCACACATAAGGAGGAATGAGATGGTAAGTATTACAATCAGATCCGATCAGGAGGGCCCGGAGCCAGATGTGCAGGAGGAGATACGGGAGATGGCTCCCTGCAGCCTGGCGCTTGTGACGGCTGTCCGCAAAACGGAGAAAGGACAGTCCTGTGAGGCCCTCCTGAAAAAGGAGAAGGATATTACATGCGGTGACGTGATAAACGGCATGGCTTGCGGAAACGTTAGTCTGCTCCTGGAGACAGCCGGGGATTCCAGGGTCCGGCAGGCCCGGATCCTGGCGGCCTATATGGAGAGCTTTGTCTCTGTGGCTGCGCAGAGGAGCGGGACGGCAGTTATGGACCAGGTAAGAGAGATCATCAATGAGGGAGAGCCCTCATGATCCGGATCTATCAGGAGACAAGGAGGGGCCATGGGAAGAAAGCTGGTATGTACCAGGTGCGCCTTGGAGTGGAATGTATCTTCCAGGGCGCGGATCCGAAAGGAAAGATACCTGTGCCCGTGCTGCCGCTGCGGGATCATCTGGCGCAGGCCGCGAAACGATTTGCTGGAAGCCGGGCGGCTGCCGCGCTCCTCTCGGCTGCCATGACCTGGGCTGTCTATCGTTACAGTGCGGCCCTGGCCTGGCTGGAGCGGGGCGGGAAGACGGCGTATGGCGGGGAGTGTCTTGCAGCCCTGACAGCGGGCTTCTTCACCTGGCAGGCGGTCCGGAGGCTGAGCGGGAGGAGATGAGATAAAGAATGGCTGGAAAAAGAGAATCACGCTCACCAAAGAAGAACTGATGATATTAAAGAATGAATTAGGAGGAATTGATTTATGATCACATTGGAGTTCATGGATTTAGACGAGATGATGATGTTTGTGAACAGGCTGGCAAGCCATGCGGATAGAGGTGATACTATAACGCCGGCGCCCGTACAAACCTTTGCTCCGGTTTTGACTACTTCAAAGCCGGTAAAGATGCCGACACCGCCCCCGGCGCCATCCGCGCAGGCTGCTATGTCTGTGCAGGGTTTGGCTTATACAGCTTCCACCCAGTCGGCTCCAGCTCCGACAGCCCCCGTGTCCGGGGTACCGATCAGTACACCCGGATATACTCCGGATGACCTGGCCAGGGCGGCAATGACTCTGATGGATTCCGGGCGGCAGCAGGAACTGATTGGGTTGCTGCAGAACTTTGGAGTTTCTTCCCTGCCTGATTTAAGGCCGGATCAGTACGGGGCCTTCGCGACGGCCCTCAGAGGAATGGGGGCTCAGATTTGATGGGACATTCGGAAAGGGCACATTCCCTGTTAAGCGCTTCCAATGCGCACATATGGATCAATTGCCCTCCCAGCGCCAGGCTGGGGGAGCAATTCCCCGACCAGCAGACAGAGGCAGCGGCGGAAGGAACTCTGGCTCATGAGCTGGCGGAACTGCGGCTGAGAAATTATTTCCAGACGGTGGACCTCGGGAAGGCGAAGTATACACGTGCGGTGAATAAGCTCAAAAAGGAAAATATATGGGCTGATGAAATGCTGGACTATACGGAGGAGTACCTGGATTATGTGAAATCACTGGCGCTGGGGTTTAAGAGCCAGCCCAGTGTGGCTATCGAAAAGCAGGTAGATCTGGGAGCCTACGTGCCGGAAGGGTTCGGGACCGCAGACTGCGTAATGATCGGCGGAGGGACGCTTCATGTAATCGATTTTAAATATGGAAAAGGGGTTCCAGTATCCGCAGAAGGCAACCCGCAGCTGGCACTGTACGCTCTGGGGGCGTATGAGGCTTATAAGATTCTTTACCCCGTAAAGAGAGTAGAGCTGCACATTGTCCAGCCCCGAGTCAAAGATGGGATCTCCAACTGGGGATGCAGCCTGAAAGAGCTGCTGGCTTATGGGAACTATGTCAAAGAGCGGGCGGAGCTGGCGTTTAAAGGAGAAGGAAATTTCAACCCAAGTGAGACCACCTGCCGGTTCTGCCGGGCCAGATCCCGATGTCGGGCCAGATCTGAACATAATGTAAGGCTGGCGTTTTCTTCGGAGTACGGGAAACTGCCGCCGCTCATCTCCAACGATGAGATGGGAGCTCTGTTGAAACAGGGAGCCGGCGTGGACAAGTGGCTGTCTGATTTAAAAGAATGCGCACTCAGGGAATGTCTGGCGGGCAACAGCGTTCCGGGCTGGAAGGCCGTGGAGGGAAGAGGGTCCCGTAAGTGGAAGGATCTGGACGCCGCTTTCGCGAAGCTGGAGTCGGACGGCATCGACGGGGCCGTACTGTGGAATCAGGTGCCACTGACTGTAGCCCAGGCGGAGAAAGCCATAGGAAAGAAAAAATTCGGGGAGCTGGCGGAGGGCCTGGTTCTTACAGAGCCCGGAAAGCCGGCCCTTGTGGACGAAACGGACAAGCGCCGGGCGATAACAAACAAAATCACCGCGGAAGCCGCGTTTAAGGAGGAAAACAGGGATGAGTGATATGACCACAATGACTACGGGAGAGGTAAGGCTTTCCTATGTTCGTCTGTTCAAGCCGTATGCAGGGGAACAGGGGCAGGAAGAAAAGTTCAGCTGTACGGTGCTGGTGCCGAAATCGGATACAGCGACCATGGGGAGGATCAACGCGGCGATTGAAGCGGCAAAGCAGAAAGGTATCCGTGATAAATGGAACGGCAATTGTCCTCCGATGGTCCCCACGCCTGTCTACGACGGGGACGGCGTGAGGCCGTCAGACGGTAGTGAGTTCGGATCGGAATGCAAAGGGCACTGGGTATTCACAGCCAGGTCAAAGGCCGATCTCCCCCCGGAGATCGTGGACCAGAACATAAACCCTGTGATTAACCAGTCAGAGATATACAGCGGGATATATGCCAGAGTGAACGTATCATTTTACCCTTATTATTACGGGGGAAAGAAAGGAATCGGCTGCGGGCTTAACGCTGTGCAGAAGCTCAGGGATGGGGAGCCTCTGGCAGAGAGCCGGGTGTCCGCTTCGGAAGCTTTCGGATCTTCCACACATCAGCCGGCGGGAGCCCCCGCGGCTTATCAGGGCCAGCCTTCGCAGCCAGGCTATCCCCAGTTGCAGCAAAATTATGGCCGGCTCACACATGCAGGCTACACCCCGGGGGCACAGCCTCCGCAGCCGGCAGCGGGAAACGGCCAATATCCTCAGGC
>CAJUJV010000086.1:0-11490 GCA_910586845.1 uncultured Hungatella sp. | reverse complement strand
AGGCGCCTTATATCCAGGCGCCAGGGCAGGGGGCCCAGGCGGGAGGCATCAATCCGATTACGGGTATGCCGTTATAAAAGGTGACTATAGAGAGATTTCGGAGAAGCGGGGGAGAGATGAGGCATCTGTCAATTGACATAGAAACCCGCAGCAGTGTGGACATTAAGAAGTCCGGGGCCTATAAATATGCCCGGTCCCCGGACTTCCGGATTCTTCTGTTTGCATGGCAGTGGGAAGATGATGAGACTCAAATCGCAGACTTGGCGAACGGGGAAGAACTTCCGGAAAGGGAGCGTCTGGCTCTGGAGGATCCTTCCGTGATCAAGCACGCTTATAACGCGGCGTTTGAGTGGTACTGTCTAAACCAGGCAGGATATGTGACCCCGATAGAGCAGTGGCAGTGTACAATGGTACATGGACTCTACTGCGGGTATACCGCAGGGCTGGAAGCTACAGGAAAAGCAATCGGTCTTCCTCAGGAAAAGCGGAAACTGGCCACGGGAAAGGCGCTGATCCGCTATTTCTGTACTCCGTGCAAACCGACAAGATCCAACGGATGGAGAACCTGGAATCAACCGTGGCACGACACGGAAAAATGGAGTCTGTTCAAGGAATACTGCGTGCAGGACGTGGTGACTGAGAGGGAGATCTTAAAGCGCCTGGAGCTGTTTCCCATGCCGGAAGGCGAGGAGCGGCAGTGGCAGCTGGACACGCTGATGAACGCCTGCGGGGTGAGGGCTGACAGGGAGCTGATCCGCGGGGCGCTGCTTGTGGACGGGATCAGCCGGGAGCGCCTGACAAATGAGGCGGTGGCCATCAGCCGGGTGGACAACCCCAATAGCACCGTCCAACTGATGAAGTGGCTGTCCGACAAAGGGACGGAAACACCTGACTTAAGGAAAGGGACCGTGGAGGAGCTTTTGAAAGTGCAGCCGGAGGGTGCGGTCCGGAGGATGCTGGAGCTCCGGCAGCAGCTGGGGAAGACCTCGGTGAAAAAATACCAGGCCATGGAATCGGCCTTATGTGAAGATGGAAGGATCCGGGGGCTGACCCAGTATTACGGGGCGAACCGGACCGGGAGGTGGGCGGGACGCCTGGTTCAGTTGCAGAACCTTCCGAGAAATTATATAAACAACCTGGATTATGCCCGTAAACTGGCGAAGGCGGGGAACCACGACGGGATACAGATTTTATACGGAAACGTGCAGGATACCCTGTCCCAGCTGATCCGGACGGCGTTTATCCCTTCAGAGGGGAACCATCTGGTAGTGGCGGACTTCTCCGCCATCGAGGCCCGGGTGATCGCCTGGCTGGCCGGTGAGCAGTGGGTAAATGAGGTATTTGCCACCCACGGGAAGATCTATGAGGCCACGGCCTCCCAGATGTTCCATGTGCCCATCGAGAAGATCGCGAAGGGAAACCCGGAGTACTCCCTGAGGCAGAAAGGGAAGGTGGCCACCCTGGCCCTGGGGTATCAGGGGGGGACCTCGGCTCTGATCGCCATGGGGGCCATTCAGATGGGGCTTTCTGAGGAGGAACTGCCGGACATCGTGGTCAGATGGAGAAAGGCAAACCCCAGGATCCGGGATCTATGGTATGCCGTGGAGCAGGCAGCCTTGTCTGTCATGGAGAATGCAGGATCCCAGGCTATCAACGGCTTGATTTTCCGGCTGGAGGGGGATCTGGTTTATGGTCAGACGTTTTTGACTGTGCAGCTGCCTTCCGGAAGGAAACTGTTTTACCCCAAGCCATTTCTGAGTGAGAATCAGTTTGGAAAGATGGCGGTCCATTATTATACTGTAGGGCAGCAGACTCGAAAATGGGAGGTGGCGTCTACCTACGGAGGCAAAATGACGGAAAATATCGTGCAGGCGGTCGCCAGGGACTGTCTGGCGGTTACGTTGGAACGGATCGCCGCCAGAGGATTCCAGGTGGTATTCCATGTCCACGACGAGGTGATTATTGATGCTCCAGCAGAAACCACTGCCGAAGAGATCTGCAATCTTATGGCGGAGCCGATTTCGTGGGCGCCGGGTCTGATTCTGAAAAGTGCCGGGTTTGAGAGCGACTATTATAAGAAAGACTAGGAGGCTAAGATGCAGTATAACCGGAAATTATATATCAGCATGGCCGGGAGCCGTAAGGCATCGCACTGGCCAAAGGCAGTTGTCCTGTGGTCGGAATTCATTGACCGTCTCAGAACCCCCGTGAGGAGCGGGGAGCTTTTACAGGAATATCTGTCTTATCCGAAAGCCCGGCAGGATGAACTGAAGGACGTGGGAGGGTTTGTTGGAGGAACTTTCTCGAGAGACCGCAGGAAAGCAGCCTGTGTGGAGGGCAGGGATCTGATTACCCTGGATTTGGACAATATCCCTGTCGGGAAAACTGAAGACATTCTGAAGAGGGTAAAGGCGCTCGGATGCGCGGCAGCTGTATACAGTACCAGGAAGCACTCCGGATATACGCCAAGGCTGAGAGTGATTGTTCCCGTGGACCGGACCTGCACGGCAGATGAGTACGAACCGGCTGCCAGAAAGCTGGCCTCCCTCCTGGGAATAGAATTCTGCGATCCGACTACGTTTGAAGCCTTCAGAATGATGTACTGGCCCAGTTGCTGCAGGGACAGCCAATATATCTGTGAGGCCTATGACAATCCGTTCTGCAGCGTGGATGGACTTCTGGAGATGTACGGGGACTGGACGGATGTCAGGCAGTGGCCTCAGGTTCCCGGGGCGGATGCGGCGGAAAGAAGACGTTTGGCAAAACAGGAGGACCCGACGAAAAAGAAAGGGGTTATCGGCGCGTTCTGCCGCACCTACAGCGTCATAGAGGCCATGGAGACATTCATACAAGGCATGTATGAGGAGACAGACACCCCGGGACGGTACACCTACACCGGTGGTTCTACAGTCGGCGGAGCCGTCGTCTATGACAGAGATCTGTTCCTGTACTCTCACCATGCCACGGATCCTTGCTCAGGCCTGCTGGTCAATGCATTTGACCTGGTCCGCCTGCACCGGTTTGGGGACATGGACGCAGAGGCGAAGGAGGGAACCCCGGTCAGCAAGATGCCATCGTTCCTGGCCATGAGTCGCCTGGCCCTGGATGACGACCGGGTATCCAGCCTAATGGCCAAAGAGCGGCACGAGCAGGCGCAGGAGACCTTCGCGGTGCCGGGAGCGGCTATCGACACCGTGCGGGATTTAGACTGGCTCAGCGGCCTCTCAGTGGACGGAAACGGGAACTATCAGAAGACTGTCAACAACATGATCCTGATTTTACAGAATGACCCGGCCCTGAAGGGAAAGATCGCCACGGATGAGTTCGCTGGAAGAGGAATGCTCCTGGGAGATGTACCATGGGACCCTTCTGCGTCCAAGAGGGCGTGGAGAGACGATGATGATGCCGGACTGTTCTGGTATCTGGAGAATTATTACCACCTGGCGCAGCAGGAGAGGCAGGATAAGGCACTGGCCATCGTGGGCAGGCAGAACCTGATTAACGACGTGAAGCGGTACCTGCAGGGCCTTTCATGGGACGGCAAGCGGCGTGTGGATACATTGCTGTCCGTTTATCTGGGGGCTGACGACACCCGATATACCCGGGCAGTGATACGCAAATTCCTGTGCGCTGCGGCGGCCAGGGCCGTGGTAGGCGGGGTAAAGTTCGATTACATGTCTATTTTAACCGGCCCTCAGGGCATCGGAAAGAGCAGTTTTTTAGGTATTCTGGGAGGGGAATGGTTCAATGACAGCCTGACCAGTTTTGAGGGAAAGGATGCGGCGGAGCTGCTGCAGGGATCATGGATCGTGGAGGTGGGAGAACTGACGGCCATGTCAAAGCAGGAGACTAACGCGGTGAAGCAGTTCCTGAGCAAGAGGGACGACATTTACCGGGCGCCATACGGGAAGCGGACGGAGCGCCACCCCAGGCGATGCGTCCTCGGCGGGACATCCAACAACCGGGAGTTTTTAAAGGATGAGACGGGGAACCGGAGATTCTGGCCTGTAGATGTAGGGGTGCGCCCGGTGATGAAATCGGTGTGGAGGGATCTTCCAGGGGAGCGGGACCAGGTGTGGGCGGAGGCCTACTGGTACTGGATGCTTGGGGAACCGTTGTACCTGCCAAAGGATGTGGAGCAGATGGCCGCGGAGCAGCAGGAAGGACATAAGGAGGACTCCGTGAAGCGGGGGATGATCCTGGAATTCCTGGAGAAACTGGTGCCCTGCGATTGGGACCACAGGAGCCTGGAGGACAGGAGGCTGTTTCTGTCCGGTGTGCCACATGGGAAGATGGATCTGGTGCACCGGGACCGGGTCTGTGCATTAGAGATCTGGATGGAATGCTTCGGGGGAGACCCTAAGTTCATGAAGCGGTCCGACAGCGCGGAGATCAACGGGATTCTGTCAGGGACATCGGGCTGGAGAAAGATCGGATCCCCGAGGAAATTCGGGCCATACGGATCACAGAGGGGCTTTGAGCGGGCTACATTGTAAAGGAAACGAGAATTCGTCTACGAAGTAGGTTGTAAACGACAGGACGCAGGGATGTACCCGGACTGTAGAAGGGGCTTGTAGGACCCGGAAAGCATTGGAAATAAGGTATTTTCTTATATATAACTACAAAACTACATTCTATATATAAATATAAAAAATTATATAAATATATATAACATACGCGCACATAAAAAATATAATATAATAACGCGTTACGCGCGCGATTTGTGAGATGGAGCTGGTTAGAAAGAAACGGTGGAAGGGCGAAGAATCGAAGGAGAGTAAGGATGCGTGAAAAGGACGTTGAAAAACTGCTGATCCAGGAGGTAAAGAAACGAGGAGGCAGGGCCTATAAATGGGTGAGTCCAGGAAACGCCGGAGTTCCGGACCGGATCGTGATTTTTCCAGACAGGCCTCCAGTCTTTGTGGAACTCAAGGCGGATAGTGGCAGATTGACAAAACTGCAGGAGGTTCAGATCCGCAGGTTGGAGTCCCTGGGGCAGGCCGTCTTTGTGGCAAGGGGAGCTTCCGGAGCGGACGAGTTAATCAGGGCCTTAGAATCTGGCGATCCGGGATCAGGGAAAGGAGAAGGGTGGGACGGTGGAATTCAGACCGCACGATTATCAAAGGCATTGTATCAGCAGGATCCTGGAGACTAAAAAGATTGGCCTGTTCCTGGATATGGGCCTTGGCAAGACGGTGACAACTTTGACAGCTATCCGGGAATTAAAATACAACCGGTTCCAGGTGCGCAAGGTGTTGGTGATCGCCCCAAAGAAGGTGGCCGAGGGAACATGGACCAGGGAAAAGGACAAGTGGGACCACACCCGGATGCTTCGGGTCTCTCCGGTATTGGGAAGTCTGGCGAAACGGATAAGGGCCCTGAACACTCCGGCAGACATCTATGTGATCAACCGGGAAAATGTAACCTGGCTGGTGGATTATTACCGGAACGACTGGCCTTTTGATATGGTTGTGGTGGATGAGTCCAGCAGCTTCAAGAGCCATAAGGCCAAGCGTTTCAAGTCACTGGCCTGTGTGTCGGAGAAGATTGACCGCATGGTGGAGCTGACGGGAACGCCGTCTCCCAACGGGCTTGACGACTTGTGGGCCCAGGTTTTTCTGCTGGACGGAGGGGAACGCCTGGAGAGAAGGTACACCTGGTTCCGAGAAAAGTACTTTCAGCCGGACAAGCGTGGGGCTGACGGGACAGTGTACAGCTATGAGGCTAAACCGGGAACAGAACGGAACATTCTGGAGCGGATATCGGATATCTGCGTCAGCATGAAGGCAGAGGATTACCTGGAACTGCCGGATCTGGTTTACCACCGGATATCTGTGGAGTTGGACGCGAAATCTGCCAAGGCGTACCGGGAACTGGAGAGGAATATGGTGCTGGAGCTTCCGGAGGAAGGGGAGATTACAGCAGCCAGCGCGGCCGCCCTTAGCAACAAGCTCCTCCAGCTGGCAAATGGGGCGCTGTATGACGGAGACCGGAATGTCCATCAGGTGCATGACTGCAAGATCGAAGCATTTCTGGAACTGGTGGAATCCTTAAAGGGCCGGCCAGTGCTTGTGTTTTATAATTACCAGCATGATCGGGAGAGGATACTGGCAGCTCTGATCGGAAAGGGACTGAGGGTCAGGGAGCTGAGGACGCCAGCGGACGAGGATGACTGGAACAGCCGGCAGATTGATATCCTGCTGGCCCATCCCGCCAGCAGCGCTTACGGGTTGAATCTGCAGCAGGGTGGGAACCATGTGGTGTGGTTTGGGCTTACCTGGAATTACGAGCTGTACACTCAGGCGAATAAGCGCCTCCACCGGCAGGGTCAGGAGGAAAAGGTGATTATCCACCATCTGGTGTGCGAAGGAACCCGCGATGAGGATGTGATGGAGGCCCTGGAACGCAAGGAAGACGTACAGAATCAGGTGATGGAATCGTTAAAGGCGAGGATCAGGAGGATAAGAGATGGAGCTTAGGTATAGTGTTCCATACGGGACGATGCTGATACATGGGGAAGCTTTCTTTCGGGAGGCGGGAAAGCACCGGGTTAGAAAGTTGTTAAAGGATTATAAGGCCTCCAGTCCCCCACGAGACGAAACGGACAGGCTGGAAGCATGGCTCTCCGAGAGAATCCACGAGGATAAAGAGGCGCTGGAGTGCTTGGAGGGGCTGTTTTTTGAAAAATCCAGAGAACTCAAAGCAGTTCAGGCGTTTTATGAATACTCAAAAAACTTCTGCGACGATAAGGAATGCTGCCAGAAAGCGAAGGATGAGTTGCGGGTGTGCAGGACGGAGATGAAAGTTCTGTCCGCTGATATAAGCCAAGCCAGGAGAAACCTGGCGGGGTACACAGCTTCGTTAGAGGAGGTATGCCAAATTTTAAAGGAGGAGTGGGAATGAGACAGAGCGATATAAAAGAGCAGGTAGTGGAGCCGATCATAAGCGGCATGAACCTGGCGGACATGAAGATTTACACGGATAACTCCGGTGAGGTACAGGAGGTGCTGTTGAAGTATGTACCTTCGTACCAGGGACCGGAACGGCTGCCGGCCGGCGGCCTTGGGAGCAGGCGGCTGTATGGGGCTGACCCCGCAGTGTAGGAAAGGAGCGGGAGATGGAAGGAAATGGGAACGCGCTGCCGGTTTTGAAAAATAACACGGAGCGGGCAAAATTTGTGGATGCCTACGCTGCCTGGTCCCTGTGGATCGAGACGGCCCAGACCGGTGAGAGATATTACCGGTATGACCTGCCTGATGGCACGGCCATGGTGGTCAGGGTGTACTGGGCAAGGATGTTTGACTACAGCACGAGGGGCTGCGCCTACCGGGACGGGTACGGGCACGAGGAGTATTACCTTCTGGAGCCGGAGAAGCCCTTCAGGAACTGCCGGTGTAACCGGTCGGTGTTGATCGAGAAGCTGAAGGGGGTGCAGAAGCGTGAGAGAAGTTAGGATAAGCCCATCGCCCAATATAGGGCTGTATATCAGGATCGCCGATCAGATGGAGAAGGATTTCCGGGAGTGCCGGAAGCTGCAGACCGGGTCAGAGGACGGTCCGGACTGTACTCGCTGCAGCTGGAAGGAATTGAATCTGCACCGCGGGGGCTTAAACATCGTGGCCTGCGCACTGCCGGAAGTAAAAGAGGCGATGGAGGAAACGGAAATGAAGAGAGTTACCTGGAAGACCCCGGACGGGAAATGGGGAGTCGGGGACATAGACTGGGATGAGATTGACGGCAGGCTGTACGGTGCCCTCTATAAGCTTATGGCTTACGAGGAATCGGGCCTCAGCCCGGAAGAGGTGATACGGCTGAAAGAAGATCAGGAGGAAGACCGGAGGTGGTCGTGAGAGGAGGAGACCCATGACGGAAAAAGAAGTGTTAAGATACCTTGCCCTGGTGGAAAGGCGGCTTTTTATCCTGACTGCCGGGATCCATTGGAAACCAGATTATGCCTCTGAGCTGAAAGCCATCGATCAGGAGCTGGCCAAGCTCAGGGTGCTGGTAGACAAGGAACATGCAGAGAAGGGATCCAGAAAGGTTGCAGCGGTATGAAGGCCATCATGAAATATCCGGGAAGCAAATGGGGTATTGCAAAGTGGATCATCAGCCACTTCCCGGAGCACCACAGTTATTTGGAGCCGTTCTTTGGTAGCGGGGCCGTCCTTTTTAACAAGACCAGAAGTCATATTGAGACAGTCAACGACATGGACGGTAGGGTAGTAAGCCTGTTTGACTGGATTAAACGGGATCCAGAGCGTCTGGCTCACGAGATCTATTACACTCCCTACTCCAGACAGGTCTATGATGAGGCCTTTGCCGCAGAGCCGGAGGACAGCCTGCAACGGGCGGTAAACTTTTACATATGCCTCCAGATGGGTCACGGCTTCCGGACAAACGGAGAGCGTGTCGGCTGGAAGAATGATATTCAGGGCCGGGAGCGGGCCTATGCCGCCAGGGATTGGTGCAATCTCCCAGAAAAGATCATGCAGGCAGCAGAACGCCTCCGGGGAGTGCAGATTGAGTGTATGCCGGCGGTGAAGCTGATCCGGCGGTTTAACTCTCCGAAGGTGTTGATCTATGCGGATCCGCCCTATCTGCTGGCGACTAGGCACGGCAGGCAGTACCGGTATGAGATGTTGGACGAGGATCATGAGGAGCTGCTGGACGTCCTCCTGGATCACACAGGACCGGTAATCGTATCCGGGTATAACAGTCCTCTGTACAATGACCGGCTCCGGGAGTGGCACCGGGAAGAAGCGATCAGCTATTCCCAGATTGCTTCTCGGAAGACGGAAGTCCTCTGGATGAACTTTGAGCCGGAGGGGCAGCGGGAAAAGATGTTTGAATGAGGATTAGTGGAGGTAAGCAATGAGAGAGATTCTGTTCAGGGGAAAACGGATCGATAACGGCGAGTGGGTGGAAGGTGATCTGTTGTATCATGTACATGATGGTGAGGTATATGTCTTCCCAAGCAATGGATATGACAGTCAAGACTGTTATAAAGTAGACCCCGAAACCGTCTGCCAGTACACAGGCCTGAAGGATAGAAACGGCAGGAAGATATTTGAAGGTGATGTCATAGCGATTCCGGGGTCAAATAAAAAAGGGTTGCCTGCGGAGGTGCGTTATATGGAGCGTGACGGCAGTTTTCGCATGGAACGTATTGGCTATGTGCCCATAAGCCTGGATGGGGTCCAGTACTGGGGAGAGATTATCGGCAACGTGATCGACAATCCGGAGTTGATAGAATGGAGGCGGCGCAGATTGGAGATTACGCAGGGGACGTGATAATAGAGACGGAGCAGCGTACTGGACAGTCAGAAATCAGATAAAAAGGAGGTGGGGGCCGATGTCGGAGGCAGCGGAGAAGAAACCATCGGAGCGGATAAAGGAATTTCTTGATTTTGTCAGAGAATGCAGTTCTGGATACCAGCTGGCTTATGACATGGTTAATCAGGAAGACAGGAAGCTCCAGGATTTTGTGCACCAGGTCGAGTTCGCCTCAGATGATGAGGAACTGCACCGCGCCGCTGTAGAACTGCAGGAGAGCCGCAGAGTGCGCCGGAGGAATAAGGACGAGGTTCAGCTGTACGAGGCTCTGGTAAAGTTCTTTGAGGGAAAGGGGCCTAAGGACACATTAAACCGCTTGGAGCAGCTCCTGGGGCAGCAGCGGAAGACAGAAGAGTATCTGGCGGGTGAGCGGACATATAGGCCGAGGACAGGAAAATAAAAGAATATGAGGAGGACGGGATGAAAAATACATTGGAGGATCTTAACAATCACCTTTTTGAGGCCATGGAGCGCCTGAATAACGACGACCTGACTGATGAGGAGCTTGACCGGGAACTCAAAAGGGCTGATGGCATGACGAAAGTCGCCGGGCAGATCATACAGAATGCAGAGCTGGCTTATAAGACCATGGTACATATGAGTAAATATGGATATAAGAGTTCCAGGGAAGCAAACGCGCCTGTTATGCTGACCATGAAAGGGAGTAAAGAGTGATGGCTGTCTATCGGTATCCACAGGAAGTGCATGACTTCGTTAAGAAATGGGCTCCCAAGCTGCGGGATCAGGATCTGGCGGAAGCCTGTAACCAAAAATTTGGGACATCATTCACAGCCGGCAGCATGAAAGCGTTTCGAGGCAACCATGGCTATCGAAACGGAAGGAAGCAGTGGACTAAAGAGGAATACTGGAAATACCAAACCAGGTATCCGAAAGGCATGTATGAGTTTGTCCGGGACAATTCCTGGGGCGTGAGCTCCAAAGAGATGGCCGAGATGGTCAATGAAAAGTTCGGGACCAGCTTCACACCGGTAATGATGAAGCAGTTCCGGCAGCGCCACGGCATCCGGTCCGGCTGCACGGGATGGTTCCAGAAGAAGCACCCGCCTGGTAACAAAGGCCTTAGGCAGGAAGATTACATGAGCCCGGAGGCCATTGAGAAAACCAGGGCTACCCGTTTCAGAAAGGGAGACAGGCCAGCGAATGAGCTTCCGGTCGGCAGCGTCGTAGTTAATTCCTACGGATATAAGCTCAGAAAGAGGCAGATGGAAGGTACCTTGTGGGAACGGTGGGAATTCCTCCACAGGGCGGTCTGGGAAGAGCATAACGGGCCGGTACCGGAGGGGATGGTGGTGACGTTCAAGGACTCTGACCGTTTGAATTGTGACATTGATAACCTGATCCTGGTTACGCGAGGAGAGAATGCGGCACTGACGAGGCTGGATTATCGCTTTGAGGATCCAGATCTGACGGAGGCCGGTTTAAACGTGATCCGGCTAAAGAATAAAGTGAGGGAGCTGAGGCAGGGATAAAAGCGAATGCCAGGACCGCAGGGCAGAGAAATTCCAAATGTAAGAAAGACTTGATCTATCATAATGCGATGGGAGGGGATAGAATTGGACAAAGTAATATTGGTCCAGTATTGCGAGATGAAAGAGGAAATCAGGGATTTGCGAAAAAGGATTCAGAAGCTGGATAAATTTCTGAAGAACCCTCCCGTGGTGGCAGATGTGGTAAAGGGAACCAGAAGGGATGGAACGATAGGGCCGATCAAGATCACAGGAATTCCGGAACCCGAGTATCTCCGCAAGCAGGGGATCAGGGAAAAGTACAGGAAGATGCTGGAGCTAAAGGAGGCAGAGCTTCTGGAGCTTACCTGTCAGGCTGAGGAGTACATCGAAGGGATAGAGAAGGCGGATTTGAGGATTATGTTCAGACTGTATTACATCGACGGGCTTCCCTGGATAAAGGTCGCTGATGCTATGAACCAGATGTTCCCGAAGAAGAAAGTACCATATACGGAGGACGGCTGTCGGATGCGGAACAATCGATTTTTTGAGAAAATTTAAAAATGTTCAAAATGTTCGCTTCAAATGTGATACACTTTAGACTGGAAAAACTGAAAGCTGACTGATACAGCCATCTGATTTTCTATCCTCCCCTATCATATACGGTAGCCAGGTGTCACAGCCTGGCTGC
>CAJUJV010000085.1 GCA_910586845.1 uncultured Hungatella sp. | reverse complement strand
CCGTAACCACCATGAAAAAAGGCTATGCTCCGACTCATGCGGACACGGTAACGGAAAAGCTGAATATGGCAAACCTGTTTGCCGGGGAAAAAATCGCCATGTGTATGGGGCCCTGGCTGATCAACACCATGAAGGATACCACGACTTACCCCCACGACTTTGTCACTGCCTTTGCCCCCTACCCGGTAGTCGATGAAAACAGCCGCAATTATACCCAGGGCGGATACGGTGACATGATCTGTATCAATCCCCGATCCGAACATATCGACGCGGCATGGGAATTTGCCAAATTTTACATGACCAAAGGCGCTCTCTACATGGCAGAGAGGGGAAGAATCCCGTCTTACAACGGTCTTGACAAGGAAGAAGTGGTGAAATCCGTGCTGTCAGGCGCAGAGGAACTGTTTGACGCCGACACCATGGTCAGCGTGCTCATTGAGCCTCACGACAACTACGCCTACTCCACCATCACCACCAGGATGACAGAGATACAGGATGTATTTTATGAGGAACTGGAAGCCATCTGGACGGAGAAGAAGACAGTGGAAGAGGGACTGGCGGATGCCAAAGAAAGAGGCGATGCCATTCTCGCCAAATAGCAGATAAGGACAATCTATGAGAGAAAAAAGGATAAAATTAAGTCCTCAGCTGAGGACGGACCTGACCGGTTATGCCTTTTTGCTGCCCAACTTTTTAGGGTGTCTGCTCTTTACCTTTATCCCTGTCCTCTGTTCCCTGGTATTCAGTTTCACGGACTGGGATTATACCAAAGGCCTGGGCAACTGGAACTTTAACGGGCTGACCAACTATATTGAGATGTGGACCGACGACTGGTTTCTGGCTTCTCTGAAAAACACGCTGGTGTACACGGCCGCGGTAGTGCCTGTCACCATCTGTCTGGCTCTGGTGCTCAGCGTGATCATCGACAAGTACTGCCTGGCCAAGCTTCCCGTCCGTCTGGCCATGCTCATGCCCCATCTCTCCAGTATGGTAGCCATCTCCATCGTGTGGGTGATGATGTATTCCTCCTTCGGACCCATCACCCAGCTGGTAAGGTGGTTTGGAGTGGAAGATGTACCCAAATGGCTGGCAGACTACACCTGGGCCATGCCTGCGGTGATCCTGATGATGATCTGGTCCAAGGTGGGATATGCCATCATGATCTACACCTCGGCGATCCAGGGACTGCCCACAGAGCTTTACGAGGCTGCGGATATCGACGGCGCGTCGGAAATAGCCAAATTTTTTAAATTGACTGTGCCGTTTCTGTCTCCCACCACCTTTTACCTGCTGATCACAAACATCATCTCCTCGTTCCAGGTGTTCGCCTCCATCCAGATCATGACCGGCGGAGGCCCCGGCAACTCTACTTCCGTGCTGGTGTACTACATCTACCGTTCCGCCTTCGGATACTACAAGATGGGCTATGCCTCAGCCATGGCATGGATCCTGTTTGTCATGATCTTCACCGTGACCCTGATCCAGTGGCGTGGTCAGAAGCGTTGGGTCGGATATTGAGAGGGGTGACGAGATGAGCAGTAAGAGAATTACGACAAAAATGAAACAGAAACTGGGGAGAGACTACGGTTTACGGATTTTCTTTACTCTGGTCATGGTGCTGATCGCTCTGACCATGACTATCCCCATCGCATGGATGCTGTCAGCTTCCATGAAACAGGCCATGGACGTGACAAAGCTTCCCATCAAGTGGATCCCGGAGTACTTTTATCCGGACAACTATATGGAGGTGTGGAATATCGGAGGAAAGGCCCGCCATGACTACCACTTCGGGCTGGCCTACTTTAACTCCCTCAAAATAGCAGTGATCTGTATGGTGGGAGCGGTTCTCACCAGTTCTATGACCGGCTATGCCTTCGCGAAGATCAAATTCCGGGGCAGGGAAGCCGTATTCCTGTTCTACCTGGCCACCATGATGATCCCTTCCCAGATCACGATCATCCCCAAGTTTGTCATGTTCGACGCCCTGGGAATGATCGGAAGCCACAAGACCCTGATCCTTCCGGGAATCTTTACTATCACGGGAACCTTCCTCATGCGCCAGTGCTTTACCCAGATCCCTGATGAAATCCGGGAGTCAGCCAAGGTGGACGGTGCCAGTGAGTTTCGGATCTGGGCCTCGGTCATGGTCCCCATAGCCAAGTCCAGTATGGCCTCTTTAGCCATCATGGTATTTTTGTGGACCTGGAACGATTACTTAAATCCTCTGGTATTCCTCCCTAACTGGAGACTGCAGACCATCCCCCTGGCCCTTACCAGCTTCATCGAGGAGGCGGGAACCCAATACCATCTGATGATGGCCGCGGCCGCCTCGGCCCTGATCCCCATGTTCGTGGTGTTCATCGCCGGCCAGAAGTATCTGGTGAAGGGTATCACCTCGGGAGCAGTGAAAGGATAACTATGGAACAAATCAAAATCACCTTCTTAGGCGACATTATGTGTCAGGGGCCTTTCCTCACGGCCTATGGCACAGAGTCGGGATACGATTTCAGTCCTGTCTTCCAGGAGATGAAGAAAACATTCTCACAGGCTGACCTGGTAGTAGGCAATCTGGAAACTCCTGTCACAGACAACAGTGACCTTACAAAAGAGCGGTACTGTTTCTGTTCCCCAAAAGAATTTGCCGAAGCAGCATACGACGCAGGAATCACCTGCGTCTCTACTGCCAACAACCACTGTATGGACCGGGGCCGAAAGGGAATTTCGGCCACCATACGGTGTCTGGATGAGATAGGATTTGCCCACACAGGAGTTTTTGACAGGGGAGGCAGAGACGAGAAGCGAAATCCCCTGATCCTGTCTGTGGGAGGCATGACCATCGGAGTGATGTCCTACACCTACGGAACCAACGCGTTTTCCAACCACCAATATCTGAAAAAGGAAGACCGGTACTGTGTCAACCTGTTTCAGAACCAGGAACTGCCTGACCCGGTGTCCCGGTTCTTCTTCCGCCACAGAAAGAAGATTCCGGGAGTCTTTAAGAAGCTCTACCGCCTGGCAAGCCCTGCCCAGGCAGCCCTTCCGGTTTTTGAGAAAAGGTATCCGTCCAGAGCCAGAGAGAGGTATCTTCTGGAGGATATCCGGGCCATGAAGGAGAAAAAACCGGATCTCATCATTTTCTGTATGCACAGCGGCGGGCAGTACAATGAGGAACCCAACGAATATACCAGGTATCTGGCCGGGCTGCTGGCTGACCAGGGGATTCCGATCATCATAGGAAACCATGAACATGTGGTTCACGGATGCGATCTGTCCGGGATTAGGGAAAACCGTTTTACCGCCTGGTGCCTGGGCAATTTTTCCGGCCTTGCCGGCGTCACCAGAGAGCCTTTTGACAAGATGAGCGAGTATTCGGTGGCCTGCAGTCTGTATATCGGGAAACAGGATAAGAGGATCCGGAAGGTGGGCTGCCGGGTGTTAAAGTCTGTGCCCTACAAAGACACCCAGGGGGCTTGTACGGTTCCTGTGTATGAGTTGATTCAGGCGGAGGCAGAGCCGGAGAAGAAGAGACAGCTGATGAGGGATATGGCAGCAGTGGCCTCACGGTTCTGCGGGCGGCAGATATCAGAGACGGAGATCTGTGAGGAATATGTGGTGTGGGAGGCGGGGAGCAGCCCATTGAACATGAATGAAGAAAAGAGGAATCCACATGAACACAGAATTAATTGAACATTTTCGGGAACAGATGCGGCACGGCCCCGTGATCGGCCCTTTCATGAAAACCTGCGATCCGGCTTTCGTGGAAGCGGCGGGATATGCCGGGATGAATTTCGTGATCTTAGACACAGAACACGGCCCCATCAGCATTGAGAATATGCAGAACAATATTCGGGCAGCTCAGCTCTCCGGCGTGTTTCCCATCGTCCGGGTGGGGAACCTGGAGAATATTTCCAAGGCCCTGGATATCGGGGCGGCAGGGATCCAGGTGCCCCAGGTGTCCTCCAAAGAAGAGGCTATGGAGGTGATACGGGAGGCCAAGTTTTATCCTGGCGGAGAGCGGGGAGTCTGCCGGTTTGTCCGGGCAGCCCACTATTCCACCATGGCCAGAGAACGATATTTCGCCGAGGCTGACAAGGCTCTGGTGATCCTGCAGCTGGAGGGACAGGAGGCCATCGACAACCTGGATGAGATCATGGAGGTGGAAGGCATCGACGTGCTCTTTATCGGGCCCTACGATCTGTCCCAGAGTCTGGGAGTTCCGGGACAGACCACCCATCCGGAGGTCATAAGACAGATGAGGAGTATTGTGAAAGCGGCGAAAGAGCGGGGAATCCTGGTGGGAACCTTTACGGACAGCGCCGAGACCCTGAAAATGTGGAGCGACGCGGGAGTCCAGTATCTGTCCTACTCCGTAGATGTGGGGATCTTCGCGGATGCCTGTGCCAGGGTAAAAGAGGAGCTTCGGATGCTGCAGGCCGGATGAAAGGGAAAACGGAGGCCTTAAGGCACCGTATTCCGATGAAATGGAGGTTTCCAGGGCTTCGGGCCAGGGGAAGAAGGAGAGGAAACTATGGTGATACATCAGGATTTTACAGGCGGGAATATCAGGGTAGTCAGGCAGGAAGGCCATCGGATCTGGCTGGAGAATGAGCTGCGGGATACGGTGGGGGACTGGTTTTACTGGGCCTTTTGCGTGGAAGGGGCCATGGGACAGACTCTCACCTTCTATTTTGGAGAAAAGCGGCTGGGATATTTCGGGCCGGCAGTGAGCCATGATCTGGTAAACTGGGAATGGCTGGAGAGCAGGGACGGGAATTCCTTTACCTATACCTTTTCCGCGAAAGAAGAACGAGTCTATTTTGCCCATCACATGTTGTACCACCCGGACCGGTTTGAACGGTTCTGTGGGGACCACGGGCTGGAGGCAGGAGAGTTTTGTGTGTCGGAGAAGGGCAGAAGAGTTCCCTTCACGGAGTTTGGAGAGGGGGATCGGTGGATTCTTTTGACGGCCCGGCACCATGCCTGTGAATCCACGGGGAACTATGTGCTGGAAGGGGTGCTTAAGGAGCTTTTAAGCGTCGGGGCGCCGGACGGATTTCGGATACTGTGTGTGCCTTTTATGGACTATGACGGAGTAGTGGACGGGGATCAGGGGAAGAACCGGAATTCTCATGACCACAACCGGGATTATGAGCCGGAGGGGGAGGCGGTCTATGGGTCTGTCAGGGCTCTCAGAACGTTTATCCTGGAGCATCAGGTGGAGTTTGGCTTCGATTTTCACTCCCCCTGGCATCTGGGCGGAAATAATGACCGGTGCTTCATCGTCCAGAAGCTGGCGGACCGGGTGAAGGATCTGAACCGGTTCGGGGAGATTTTTGAGGATGAGATCACGAAAGGAGCGTTTGCCTACCGCCACAGGGACGATTACCCACTGGGGATCGGGTGGAATCAGCCGGGGACTCCCTCCTTTGCCCCCTTTATCATGAGAAAACCGGAGGCCAGGCTGTCCTTTACCCTGGAGACGGCATATTTTGGGACTGAGGACAATGTGTTTGCAGGGGATAAAGCCGTGGAGACCGGGCGCTGTTTCACGAGGGCCCTGAGACGTTTCATAGATGAGAAGACAGGAGAGGAAACAGGATGCTGAGAGAGCATGTGATGAAGACGGACCTGTGCATAGTCGGCGGCGGTCTGGCCGGGATGTGCGCGGCCATCCGGGGAGCCAGGGAAGGGCTTAAAGTAGTGCTTATGCAGGAGAGGCCGGTGCTGGGAGGCAACGCCTCCTCGGAGATCCGCATGTGGATCTGCGGGGCAGGCGGAAGGGACAACCGGGAGACGGGGATCCTGGAGGAGATCTGTCTGGAGAATCTGTACCGCAATCCCACCAAGAATTATTATCTCTGGGACACGGTTCTGTATGAGTTTGCAAAGCGAGAGAAGAACCTTACCCTGCTGCTCAACTGCACCTGCATGAAAGCGGATGTGGATGAGGGTGCATTTGCCTACGGGAGAGAAAGACGGATCAAAAGCGTGACCGGGTATCAGATGACGACCCAGCAATTTTTCCGTGTGGAGGCGAAGATGTACGGGGACTGTTCCGGAGACAGCATCCTGGCCCCTTTAAGCGGGGCGGATTATATGCTTGGCCGGGAAGGAAAGGATGAGTTCGGCGAGGACACGGACCGGACAGTTCCTGATAAAAAGGTTATGGGCATGAGCTGCCTGATTCAGGCCAGGGAGACCCATAGAGATGTTCCTTTTACCGCGCCGGACTGGAGCCGGACCCTGACGGAGAGGGAGCGGCTCCTGCGCCGTCCGGATCTTCAGGATACCCTGGAAAATTTCTGGTACCTGGAACTGGGCGGGGAACAGGATACCATTGCAGATACAGAGTCTGTCCGGGATCAGCTGATTCCCCTGGCCATGGGAATGTGGGATTATGTGAAACACGGTTACGGCCGGGATATGGACCGGTGGGACCTGGAATTTCTCGGGTTTCTTCCGGGAAAACGGGAATCCAGGCGCATGGCGGGAGAGTATGTCCTCACCCAACAGGATTTAAGTCAGGGCCGAAAGTTTGAGGATACGGCGGCTTACGGGGGATGGAAGATGGATGACCATTACCCGGGAGGATTTTTTTATGATGGGCCGCCCAACCGACTGTTTCAGGCTCAGGAACCCTATGAGATTCCCTATCGATGCCTGTACTCGAAAAATGTGGACAATCTGTTTTTCGCCGGGAGAAATATTTCCGCCACTCATCTGGCATTGAGCAGCACCAGAGTCATGGGGACCTGTGCCATTCTGGGAGAGGCGGTGGGAGCGGCGGCTTTCCTGGCCGTGACTAAAAGCGTGTCTCCCCACGGCGTGTATCTGCACTACTTGGAGGAGCTTGGGCAGCTTCTGATGAACGGAGACTGTTTTCTGCCGGGAAGAAGGCGTAAGGTCTCTCCGGTCTGTGACCATGCGCCCAAAGTCCCGGAGTGTGTAAGGCAGGGCATGGACCGGGAGCACGCGTGTTATGGAGACCATAGAGGGGCGCGGGTGAAAAACCACAGGGAACTGGCTTATGAATTTTCTGAGCCTGCCTATGTGGATACGGTTCACCTGGTCTTTGACAGTGATTTAAACCGGGAGACTCTGGAGGGAGATCAGACAGAGCGCACCCACAGCATGCGGGCCAATGTGCGGCTGGACAGCCCTATGGTCTTTCTGCCCAAGACGCTCTGCCGGGAATTTCAGGTGGTCAGCGACGGCGAAGTCCTCTGCCATGTGGACAATAACCGGAAACGCTGCGTCCGTATCCCGGTGAAGCGAAAGGTGAGGGACGTCCGGCTGAGGGTGATCTCCAACTGGGGAGAGACTGAGGAAACCAGGGTGCTGGCATTTGATGTGGAGGAAGGAGTGGAATAAGAGTATTATCCTTTCTCTCACATAAAAGCAACCACTTTCATGGATCTCTCCAGAGTGATCAGCTCAAGTAAACCGCATGTAAAAAAATTGTAAGAAACTTCCTGTTGATGTAAAAAGCCAAAAAGGTTATATTATAATAAAGATGTTCTTCGCGGATGAGACGAGTGACGGTTCTGACTCGTCGGTAAAATAAAAATTGACCGAGCGAGGAATCCAATCTGGCGGGCGGATACTTATCTTCCCGCCTCTTATACCATTCAGGGGAAATATCTATGATCGCCAAAGAAGAATATGATTTTCAGATCTTAAAATTAACCGACACATTCTATCGGACATATCCTGATCCTCCATTTAAAGAAATCTTACAGAAAAATCTGCGAGCATATGATTGTTTATTACTGCAAAGCCATTATGACTATTTTATCTGCGTTCCATATCGAAGCAGAATCTCTCACAATTATGCATACCTTTTTACAAAATCTGCCCGTTCCAGAAAATCCCGATCAGGTCTTGACTATTCCAAAACTGTAATCATCAAAAATCCTCAATATTTAGGAAAAGAACCTGCCGTAATTGATCGCGATGAGTATATAGAAACAATCTTCGCCTTTAAAATACTTTCATAAAGAGCTGAATATTTCGGAAATAACTGTATAGAAAAAACATCAAAGAATATCGGCCTCAGTCATATATTGACTCCCTTCTGCTCAAATGATACAATAAATAAAAGAAAACTATTAATATTTTCCGGCATTCAGATACAAATACCCTCCAAAAAAAGTACAGCAGGACAACATTATGAAAAAAAGAAATCTACTGGCAGAGCTTCCTGTATTTCGGGATGTCTCTCCCCACACCTTAGAGCACCTGTGGAATAAGGGGAAAGTGGAGAATTTTCCCAGAGGAACGATTCTGGTAAGGGCCAGGGAACCGCTGCAGACAGTATACATACAGCTGACAGGCAAGTCCATGATTTACAATCTCACCCATATTGGAAAGAGAAAGATCATCTTTGTGTTCGGCCCCGGAGCACTGCTCAACGAGCATGTGCTTAATTTTCATGATGCCTCCCTGTACTGTGAGACCATTGAGGCCAGCCGGATCTTTGTGATCCCCTGCGCCTGGTTTTTGGAGTTTATGGAAAAAGACTTCAGTCTGGCCAGGGCCGTTCTGGAAGCCCAGGAGAGAAAGATGTGGAGGATGGGCCATCAGCTGAAAAATACCATGGGCAGCATCTACATGGAGCGGAAACTGGCAGCCAAGCTGTGGAAGCTGTCCCGGGATTTTGGGAAAATGACTCCCGATGGGATCGAGATCGATATCCGGCTGACCATCACCTTCCTGGCCGATATGCTGGGCGCGCCCAGAGAGACCACTTCCCGTCTCTGCAAAAACCTTTCTGAGGCAGGCCTCATACGTATGGACAAAAGAAGGATCATGATCATCAATCCGGAGAAGCTGTCCCATTTTTATAAGACCGGAGAGGTATAATTTCATATTACAAAGAGAAGAATCTGTGGCATTTTGTGATAAATGTCACAGTTTTTTTTGCGTGTTATTGATAAACTGTTGTCAATATACATAAGTTTTTCCAGAAGGCGGAAGCTGCCGTATCTTCCCCTGTGGAAAAATGCCATAAATTTTTAACGAAAGGAGACATGATGGGATACCGGTTATCAAAAACAGACGGGGACAAACTGTTCGCCCTGTGGTCAAAAAAAGGTGATCTCTTTGCCCCGGTGCGGATGGAAGGGGAAGGATGCTTCTCCGATACGGATGTGATCCGATATGGAAACGTATCTTCTCCGGAAGAGATCGAGTGGGAGACGAAGTCCGATTACTCTTTTAAGGAGGCATTTCTTCCTGTCAATGAGACCTTATTTTATTTTACGGAGGATCGGACCGGAGTTCCGAAAGAGAAGGAGAAAGAGATCCTGATCTTTCTTCGGGCCTGTGATTTCCATGCCGTAAAACGCCTGGATCAGATCTATCTTCACAACGGAGGAGAGGATTTTTACTATAAAAGGCTTCGAGATAAGGCAAAGTTTATTCTGATGCCATGTTCCGGGACCTGTGATTCAGGATTTTGTGCCAGTATGGGGACCAATAGATGTGAATGCTATGACTCCTATATGTCCCTGGAGGGAGACGAAATCATCCTGGATATCCAGGATGAACAGCTGAAACTGTGGGGGAAAGAAGTTCTTGAACATATCGAAGAGACAGCCGTTGTTCCCGACTTTGCAGAGGAAAACAAGGAGTATGTGACCCTTCCCAAAAATCTTTCCAATCACAGCTTTTCACTGGAGCTCTGGAAAGAGTATGGGGACCGGTGTATCGGCTGCGGCCGCTGTAATTTCGTCTGTCCCACCTGTACCTGTTTTACCATGCAGGATATCTTTTACAGGGACAACGGCAATGTGGGAGAGCGGAGACGGGTATGGGCTTCCTGCCAGGTGGACGGCTTCACGGACATGGCCGGAGGACACAGTTACCGCAAAGACCAGGGAGAGCGGATGCGGTTTAAGGTCATGCACAAGATCTATGATTTTGAGAAAAGATTCGGATACCCCATGTGTGTGGGCTGCGGCCGCTGTGACGATGTATGTCCCGAATATATCTCTTATTCCAACTGTATCAACCGTCTTGGAAAGGAGGAACAGAACCATGAAAAATGATTACATCCCTCAGTTATCTGCCATCAAAGAGGTGATCCGGCACACTGATTTAGAGTACACCTTCCGCATGGAGTACAGAGGGGAAGTAAAGCCGGGGCAGTTTTTTGAACTCTCGCTTCCCAAATACGGGGAAGCTCCGATCTCCGTAAGCGGAATCGGAGAAGATACTGTAGACTTTACCATCCGCAGGGTAGGAAAAGTAACCAATGAGATCTTTGAAAACTATGTGGGGGACCGATTGCTGATCCGTGGACCTTACGGCAACGGATTTTCGCTGGAGAATTACCGTGGAAAGGAACTGGTGATCATCGCCGGCGGCACCGGTCTCTCCCCTGTCCGCGGCGTGGTGGAGCATTTTGCCCGCCACCCGGAGGAAGCGGCGAGCACCACCCTCATCGCCGGGTTCAAGTCTCCGAAGGACGTACTTTTTAAAGAAGATTTTGAATTCTGGAAAAAGCAGATTTCCGTTATCCAGACCGTAGACGCAGCGCCTAAGGGATATGAGGGTCCTGTGGGGATGGTCACAAAATATATACCGGATCTGAAATTCGATCAAATTGAAAATACCTCTTTTATCTGTGTGGGGCCGCCGGTGATGATTCGATTTACAGTGATGGAAATCTTAAAGCTGCGCGTGCCGGAAGAGAATATCTGGGTGTCCCATGAGCGGAAAATGTGCTGCGGCCTTGGAAAATGCGGTCACTGCAAGATCGGTTCCACCTACATCTGCCTGGACGGCCCTGTCTTCAACTACACAGACGCCAAAGATCTGATTGATTAAGGAAGGGAGGAAAACTATGGGATTAGATATCAATACAAAGAAATTGAAGAAAAATGCCTTCCGCGTGTCCAAAGTCCGGGGAATAGGGGCCTCCAGGATCCGTGTACCCGGCGGGTATCTCAACGCTAAGGTTCTGGGGCTGGTCCAGGAGATTGCCGAGGAATACGGCAACGGCTATGTCCACCTCACTACCCGCCAGGGTTTTGAGATCGAGGGGATTCGTCTGAAGGACATGGATAAGATCAACGAAAAGCTTCAGCCCGTTATAGAACTTTTGCAGATCAATCAGACAGAACCCGGCACCGGATATCCTGCTTCCGGGACCAGAAACATCAGCGCCTGCATCGGCAACAATGTATGCCCCTTTGCCAATTTTAACACGGCCCAGATGGCAAAGGATATCGAGAAAGCGGTGTTCCCCAATGACCTTCATTTTAAAATCGCCTGTACCGGCTGCTCCAATGACTGCGCCAAGGCCAGGATGCATGATTTTGGAATCATCGGCATGACCATGCCTCAGTATGATCCGGACCGCTGCGTCAGCTGTGAAGCGTGTATCAGAGGGTGCAAATCTCTGTCCGTCAGCGCTCTTCGCATGGAGAACTACAAGGTGATCCGTGATGAGGAGAAATGTATCGGCTGCGGCGTCTGCGTTACCAAATGTCCCACCAGGGCATGGACCAGGAGCAGGAAAAAGTACTACAAGCTGACCATTATGGGACGGACGGGAAAGAGAAATCCCCGCCTCGGGCAGGATTTCCTGGTTTGGGCTGATGCGGAGAACATTATTAAAATAATTTTGAATACTTATGCCTTTGTGGACAAACATATCTCACCCGACGCGCCGGGAAGGAAAGAACATATCGGCTATATCATTGACCGCGTGGGATTTGAAGAATACAAAAAGTGGGCTTTAAAAGATGTGGAACTGATGCCGGAGACCATTATGAAGGAATGCGTCTATTGGGATGGAATTCACTACGACCGGTAAAAGGAGAGGAAAACCGATATGAAAAAGATACAATCCACCTGCAATTACTGTGCCATTGACTGTAATCTGGATTTCTATGTGGAAGACAACCGGGTGATCAGGACCGTGCCCACCAGGGGTTATCCGGTAAATGACGGATTCTGCTGTATCAAAGGCCTGTCTCTTGACAAACAGCAGACCACCGTAAAGCCAAACAGCCTGCCGAAAATCCGTCAGGAAGACGGTTCCTTCAAGACCGTCTCCTGGGATGAGGGGTTCTCCCATGTGGCCGGAAAACTGAGAGAACTCCAGGAAAAATACGGGCAGGAGAGCATAGCCGGAATCAGTACGGGCCAGCTGACTTTAGAAGAGTTTGCCATCTTCGGCCATGTCATGAGAAACTACCTCAAAGCCAATGTGGATGGCAACACCCGGCTCTGTATGGCCACGGCGGTAGTAGCCCACAAGCAGAGTTATGGATTCGACGCGCCGGGGTTTACCCTGAAGGATCTGGAACTGTCAGACACCATTATTTTCATCGGCTCCAATCCTGTGGTAGCACACCCGATTTTGTGGGGAAGAGTTAAGCAGAATCAGGTACCCGGGCACAAGATTATTGTCATTGATCCCAGAAGGTCTGAGACTGCCATGAATGCAGATTACTGGTATGGACTGAAATGGCGCAGCGATCTTCTTCTTTTATACACCATAGCCGGCCAGCTTATCGAAAAGGACTATGTGGATCACGAATTTATTGAGCAGCACACGGAAAAATTTCAGGAGTTTAAAGAATTTATAAAAGCTTACACCCTGGAGCGCGGAGCAGAGGGAACCGGGCTGTCAGCGGAACAGATTCTGGAGCTGGTGGAATTGATCCACAGGGGGAAACGGGTCTCCTTCTGGTGGACCATGGGAGTGAACCAGGGATATGAAGCCGTCCGCACGGCTCAGGCCATCATCAATCTGGCTCTCATGACAGGCAATATAGGAAAGCCTGGAACAGGAGCCAATTCCATCACCGGACAGTGCAATGCTATGGGCTCCCGGGCCTACAGCAACACTGCCGTGTTTTTCGGAGGCGGGGATTTTACCAATCCTGCCAGACGGGAGAGAATCGCCAAAGTGCTGGGAGTGGATGAGACCATGCTGGCCGAGAAACCTACCAGAACCTACAACCAGATCATCGAGGGAATCAACGCGGGAGAAATCAAAGGATTGTGGATCCTGTGCACCAATCCCCGGCACAGCTGGACCAACAACGAAACCTTCGCCGCAGCCACTAAGAAACTGGAGCTTTTTGTAGTGCAGGATATTTATGACAGCATCGAAAGCGCAG
The DNA here is from genome assembly GCA_910586845.1 of uncultured Hungatella sp. Classification (GTDB taxonomy): domain Bacteria; phylum Bacillota; class Clostridia; order Lachnospirales; family Lachnospiraceae; genus UBA3402. Next base: position 2,166 of record CAJUJV010000085.1, on the reverse strand, counting down.
AGGACTGCACCGTATTTTTTCCGGTAGTCCCCGGACTTAAGAAAGAAGGCACCTACATCAACTTAGAGCGGCGTCTCTCCGCCATGCGTCCTGTCCTTGCCAGAGGCGAACATGAACTGTCCGACTATGAGGCCATCCTGGGAGTGGGAAAAGCCCTGGGCAACGCCCAGAGACTGTTTTAACCTGATGAGAGAGTGCTCCCGAAACATGCCATGCGACATCACCGGCATCACATGGGAAGGGCTGGAGAATTCCCATGGAATCCAGTGGCCCTACCCGGAAGGAAGAGAAGACGAGAACCGTGAGGAACAGAGAAGACTTTATGAGGATGGCAGATTTTTCACTCCGTCTAAAAAAGCTCAGTTTATTTTCGAGGATGTCAGAGAGAATCCCCTGCCTGTCAATGAGGAATTCCCTTATGTGCTGAACACGGGGCGGGGAAGCGTCGGACAGTGGCATACCCAGAGCCGGACGAAAGAAGTGAAATTCGTAGAGGATGTGTCATTGAAGAAGGCATATGTGTATATGAATACAAAGCTGGCGCAGGAGATGGGAATCAGGGAGATGGATGAGATCCGGGTCTTTTCTGTCAATGGGCAGAACGCCCTGTTTGCCGTCAAGCTCACGGATAATGTACAGTATGGGGAATTGTATGCACCAATTCACTATATTGAGTGCAACAAACTGACGCCGTCGGTTTATGATACATATTCGAAAGAACCGTCTTATAAGGCGACGCCTGTGAGATTTGAAAAAAGACAGTCTCCGCAATAAAAAAGAGAGGGGCGAAAAATCATGTATCGAATTAAAATAGACAGAAGCCGCTGCATCGGGTGCCTGACCTGCGTAACCGCCTGTGTGGTCAGCCATGAGACGGAGAGCGGCGATGCGAGAAACCGGGTAACCATTGACAGCGGGACAAAACCGGCTCCTATTTTCTGCCGGCACTGCACGAGACCGGAATGTGTGTACACCTGTATGACCGGAGCCATGCATAAGAATCCCCATACCGGTTATGTGGAGTATGACAGAGAACAGTGCGCCAGCTGCTATATGTGTATCATGTCATGTCCTTACGGGATCTTAAAATATGACAGTATTGACCACAAAGAGATTATGAAGTGCAATATGTGCGTCCACAGAAGCAACGACGGAAGCGCCAACCCTATGTGTGTGGAAAAATGTCCCATGGGAGCCATTTCCCTGGAGGAGGTGCAGGAATGAAATATGTGATCATCGGTTCTTCGGCTGCAGGCGTCAATGGGGCCAGAGAACTCAGACGGCTGGATAAAGAGTGTGAGATTGTTTTAATCTCCAAAGACAGGAACATTTATTCCCGATGTATTCTGCACCACTACCTGGGAGGAGCGCGGGATCTGGAAAAGCTGTCTTTTGTGGAACCGGATTTTGTGGAACGGTACGGGATCCGGTGGCTGAAAGGCAGAACCTGCACAGGTCTTGACCGGAAAGGAAAGGCAGTGATTCTGGACGGCGGAGAGAGAGTGGATTATGACAAGCTGCTGATCGCCAGCGGTTCTCACACCTATCTTCCTCCTGTTCCTCATCTGAACGAAGCGGTAAATGTCTGCGGTTTCCGGAATATCGAGGATATGGAACGGCTGAAGGAGGCGGCCGGAGAGGCCAGGGAGATCCTGGTCATGGGCGCCGGTCTGGTGGGGCTGGACTGTGCCACCGGATTTCTGGAACTGGGGATTAAGGTTACCCTTGTGGAGATGGCCGGGTGGCTTTTGAACCGTCAGCTGGACAAACCTTCTGCCGGAACTTATGAAAAGGCTTTTGAGGAAGCAGGGGTGAGGCAGTATTATGGCGTAGGCATCCGGGAAGTAGTGCTGAACGACAGAAAAGAGATCACTCAGGCGGTGTTGACGGACGGGAGACGGCTGGACTGCGATTATCTGGTGGTAACTGCCGGCGTACGGCCCAATATCGAGTTTCTGAAGGATTCCGGAATCGAGACCGGACCTTTTGGACTTCTCTATGACGAGACGGGAAAAACCAATGACGACTGCGTCTATGGCGCCGGGGACGTGTCGGGCGCCAGGCCCATCTGGCCGGCGGCAGTAAAAGAGGGCATCATCGCCGCCGCCAATATGGCCGGAGAAAAGAGAAAGATGACCGACTTTTTTGCCAGCAAGGCTGCCATGA
>CAJUJV010000084.1:10968-15318 GCA_910586845.1 uncultured Hungatella sp. | reverse complement strand
GAGTCTTCTCCCAGCCTACCTGCTTTAAATACTTCATGTTGTACAGGATGCCCCAGCCTTCCATGTGGATCGGGAATACCTGAACCGTCTTTCCGTCCATGGAGCACATGGCTACCTGATCGGCGCTTAAATCACCGGCCGATTCCAGATCGCTTAAATCTGCCAGATACTCGTTCCAGTTGGCGATCTGCTCGCCTACACCACAGCCGAAGATGTCCGGCATGGTTCCTGCAGACAGATAGCCTTTCAGCAGATCCCAGTAGGTGGATGAACTGGGGAACTCATACTCGATGGTTCCGATCTGAGGGTTCTCCGCCTTGTAGGCTTCGATAACCGCGTCAAAGTTGTCTGTCCACTGTCCCAGAGCCAGCATGATGGTCAGATCAACAGAGCCGGGAGCCTTGTCGGATGCGGCTGCCTGGGTCTCTGCCGGGGTTTCCCCGCCTCCTGCCTTTGTCTCGGCAGCTGCCTGAGTGGTCTGAGCCGCCTGAGTCCCGGCATTGCCTGAATCTCCAGAACCGCAGCCTGCCAGAGATGCTGCAGTCATAGACATAGCCAAAAGAACTGCCAAACTTTTTTTCATAGTATTTCCTCCTTTGATTAAAAATATTTATCATGAATCAGCCGAAGCTGAAACAGGTAACTTAAGAGATCCTTCTTTTATCCCTTTACGGCTCCCGCAGAGGCTCCTGCCAGAACCTGCTTCTGAGCGATGACAAAGAAGATGAACAGAGGAAGGATGGCCAGGGTCAGGGCTGCCAGAGCCACATCCCAGGCAAAAAACGCTTCGTTGAACAGCGCCTGCATGGAGATCTGAATCGTCCTCAAAGCTTTCTTGGAGAGCATCAGCTGGGTCATCAGATAATCATTCCAGAACCACAGGGTATTGATGGTGGCAAAGGTAAAGATAGAGGCCTTGATCAACGGGAACACGATGATCCAGTAAGTCCCGAAATGGGAGCAGCCGTCGATCAGGGCCGACTCCTCGATCTCGATAGGCACGCTCTTCACGGCGCCTGCGGTGATGAAGGTGCTGATGGGAACCGTGAGAGCCCAGAAACAGATGCTTAAGCCCCACAGGCTGTTGGTCAGGTTCAGGCCCTTGGTGATCTTGGCAAAGGGGATCATCAATGCCTGGAACGGAATGGACATGAAGGCGATCAGCACAAAGTACACCATTTTTGTCAGCTTGTTGGGATGTCTGGTGATCCAGTAGCCGCACATACTGGCAAAGAGCACTCCGCCCACATTGGAAAACACGGCGATCACCGCGGTGTTCTTCAGGGAATTTGCAAAATTCAGTCTCCTCCACGCCTCCGAGTAGTTCCGGAAAGTAAATTCCTTTGGAAGGGCAAAAATATACTTGGCTATCTCGGAATAAGGTTTAAAGGAATTGGACACTACAATATAGAAGGGGACCAGCACGATGAGCAGACTCACTGCCAAGGCTGTGACCGTGGCCCAGTATGTAATCCTTTTTTTGGCTTTCATTACAGCTCAACCTCCTTCCTTGTGGTGATGGCTACCTGGATCAGGCTGACGCAGGCGATCACCAGTACCAGTATCAGCGCTTTGGCGCTTCCGTATCCCATCTTATTGGAAGAAAAAGCGGTCTGGTATACGTTCATGGTAACTGCCTCCGAAAGCCGGAAGGGATTTCCGTTGGTAAGGGAAATATTCAGGTCGTACACTTTCAGCGAATTGACCATGCTTAAAAACAGACACTGAGTAAACGCGGGCATCAGAAGGGGCAGGATGATATATCTGAGCACATGGCCCGACTTGGCCCCGTCGATGGTGGCGGCCTCGATATAATCGCTGGATATGGAGGTCAGACCCGCCACATAGATGATCATCATATATCCGGCCATACTCCAGGTCATAACGATGACCATGGCCCAGAAAGAGGAGGATTCCGTCTGGAACCATGCCTGGGAAAACCAGCCGATCCCTGTCAGTTTCCCGATGAGAGGAAAAAGTTCCGTGATGATAAACCGCCACAGAAAGCCCAGGATTACGCCTCCCACGATTCTCGGAAGGTAAAATCCGGCTCTCATCACATTTCGGAACGGGATATTTTTCGACAGACCGTAAGCCCACCAGAATCCGATGAAGTTAGACAGAACCACCACACATACGGCGAACTTGACCGTAAACCACATGGAGGTCCAGTACTTGGTGTCACTGGTCAGTACATCCAGATAGTTTTTCAGTCCCACAAATTTATAGTCTGCATGGATCCCGTCCCAGTTGGTAAAAGAATACCAGATCTCATAAAAAAACGGGATCAGGCCGATTACGACAAACAGAAGCACCGCAGGACCCATAAACAAAATATAGTTGCTTATGCTTCTCATCTTTTTTTGTGTTTTCAGTGACATAGGCAAAATTCCCCCTCCTGTTTTGTACATTCTGCTTACTTTTTTTCTGACACTATCATACTAAATTGAGCACTTTCTCCACACTACCATTTTTGACAAAATAGTGGACATTTTTGACCTTTCGTATTTTTTTATATACATAATGGATTTTTTTTACTATACTTTATTCAAATTAAAAAGAATCTTTCGCTAATAACAGATAAATCACATTGAATGGAGAAATAATATGAAAACAGCCTATAAGAGCATCAGCTATAAACTGCTGTCCACGCTGATCCTGGCAGCTGTTATTTCCATGTCCCTGTATTGTGTCTTTTTCTATTCCAACATGCGGACTTCCGCGGAGGAGCAGTATATCAACCAGACGGAAAAAAGCTGGGAAGCGGCTGCCCACAACATCGAACACGCCATCGCCACCACGGTGGATGTGGCCAACAAGGGGATCTACTTAAACAGCGCCCTGGGAGATCTCCTGTTCTCCCGCAGCGCCTCCACATTTTCCCACACCGAATCCGCCAATTCTTCCCGGGTCTTCTCTTATCTGACCACCATATATTCCGTGACCCCGGAAGCTGTCCAGATCCGGTTTGCGGCTTATAAATCCGAACATTCCCTGCTTCTTACCACAGGCAACCTTCAGAGATATTTAAAACGGCAGGAATTTCCGGAAGCCGAGACCGTTCCGCCGGTCCCTACGTTACAGGCCTACATCCTGCCTCCCCACCGGCCCACCAACTACGGACATCAGCTGAACCATATGTCCCTCTCCTCCCAGGAATTTTCCACATTTACTGCCTCGGACCCGGAAGACCTGGTATTTACGGTCTGTATCCCTCTGTACCATCTGCCCAATCTGGGCCGGCCTGTAGGAGAAGTGTCCGTGGACATCTCCATGGATCTTCTGGAAAGACTGTGCCGTTTTCTCTACGACGACACGGAAGAATTTTATATCCTGGATTCCGGCGGACATGTGATTTTTGCCTCCGATGAAACTCTCATAGGAGGAAGCCTGGCCCGGCAATGGCCGGCAGAGATGATCCGTCTCACTCAGGAAGCCGGAGAGCGGGGATTTTATGTGGACCGCACCTGTTGCGAAGACATCCGGATCTGCAAACAGATCTCCTCTGCCACCATGGACTGGTATATGGTCAAATCCATCCCCAAAAGCCTGATCCACCGGAACACCAACCGGCAGCTTTTCACTCTTCTGTCCGCCTATATTCTCTGCCTTATGGTGGCCACCGCCGTGGATGCCTTTGCCATACTCCACTATACCCGCCCGTTAAAGAAAGCCTCGGAATTCATGAAGTCCATCAACATTAAAAATGTCAACGCCCGGTTTTCCGACTATGTGTCCTACCAGGATCAGGATGAAATCGGGGTTCTGTTTAACTCTCTGGAAGAGATGCTGGATACGATCAATAACTTTATCATCCGCCAGTATGAACTGGACATCATCAACCGCACCACAGAGCTGAAGATGCTGGAGGCTCAGATCAACCCCCACTTTATCTACAACACCCTCCAGTGCCTGGCCACCAAATCCCTGGAGCACCATGACAAGGAACAGTATAATTATATCTCCTCCTTCGGCCAGCTGCTTCAGTATTCCATGGATATCAACCACACTCTGGTATCCTTAAAAGAGGAGGTCAGTCATGTAAACCGATATATTACCCTCCAGAAGATACGGTTTCCCAACCATCTGTCCGTCCGGTGGGATCTTGGCCCGGCTGTCACTTCCGTCACGGTGCCCAAGATGCTCCTGCAGCCTCTGATTGAAAACTCTTTCAAACACGGGCATCTGCTGAAAAAGGATCAGGGCCGTCTGACGGTGGGCGCCTGCCTGAAGGAAAAGGGAATTCTGTCTGTCTATGTGTCGGACAACGGATGCGCTCCCTCCCCGGAACAGCTCTTTCAGATCAACAGCCGGCTGAAGGAACTGAAAAAAGTCTATGTGAACCGGCTG
>CAJUJV010000084.1:1558-10958 GCA_910586845.1 uncultured Hungatella sp. | reverse complement strand
TTACCCCTCATCATTTTTCCAGTCTGGAAAGCAGTTCCGAGGAGGCGGAAAAGATGGAAAATCCTTATGCTTCCAACAATATCGGCCTCTCCAACGTACTGCTGAGACTGCTGCTGAATTTCGGCAGAGACTGTGATCTCACACTGTCTGCCAATGAAGAAGGCGGAACCACGGTGTATCTCCATCTGACTTATGAGACGCTCTGGACCGCTGATTCCCACAACCACTGCAAAAAGGAGGCTGACCATGAAAGTACTGATCTGTGACGATGAATATCATGTTATCCAGGCAATCCGGCTCCTGGTGCCCTGGCAGCAGCTGGGGATCAACCATATCTTTACTGCTTCCAGCGTGACGGAATCCATGGAGATCATCCGCCGGGAAGCTCCCCAGCTGGTGATCACCGATATTGTCATGGATGATCAGAACGGCATGGATCTGATGTCTTTCATCGCTTCCGATTACCCGTCCATCAAGGTCATAGCCGTCTCCGGGCACAATGATTTCGAATATGTGAGGACCATGCTCACAAAGGGCTGCACCGACTATCTTCTGAAACCTCTGGAGGCGGACACCCTGATCCAGGTGGTGAAAAAAGCTGTGGACAACTGGAAGGCAGAGCAGGAATCCTGTAAACAGCGCCAGAATCTGAAAGATCAGGTCCAGTCTCTGTCCAATCTCTATTCAGGAATCCTTCTGCTCAAAATGATGGACGAGCCTGATGACAGGACAGCCTGTGAAGAACTGATTCAGGTCAACCCGGGATTCTCCGAAATCCATCACTGCAGAGCCGCTTTTTACCATATCGGCTATCTGCCTGTAAAGCAGCCGGAGGCCCTGGAACTGCTGGAGCAGTTTCAGACCAGGCTGCTGGAATATTTTGACCGGTCCGGCAACGGAATCGTCCTGTCCCGCCCCGGTATCTCCGGCGAGATCTTCCTCTTCCTCTATAAAGACCAGGATTCCGCCGTGGCTTTCCTTCAGAAAACCACCCATGCCCTGTTCTCCTCCTGCAGATATCCCTTCCATATGGGGATCAGCCGGGAGTACGGTTTCCCGGACCAGATCGCCCAGGCCTGTCAGGCTGCCAGAGATGCCTTCTTTTTCTGTGAAACCCAGGCTCCCGGCCCCATGATGATCTGTGAAACCGCCGTCTCCCGGCCGGATCAGGAGAACACCTCCTCTGACCGGCCCCATCCCCACGGTCTGGAGAAAAAAGGCCGGTCCGCGCTTCTGGTAGGAGACCGGCAGGAAATCCGCCGTTTCACCCGGGACTGGCTTTCAGACGCCCTCCCGGATAAGACTGTCCGGCTTTCCCATATCCGTCAGGCTATCCTGGACTTTCGGGAACTGTACGAGGAATACGTATCCATGTTCCGCAGGCAGAACCCGGACTTTACTCATGATCCCGACAGCTGCCTGTTCTCCTATGAGAATTTTCTCGATGAGGATCTGACGTTCTCCAGAGACCTGATGAACCAGGCCATGAACGCTGACCTGCTCCTCCTCTGTGATGAGGCCAGACAAAGCAGCTCCAACACAGACCGCATGCACCAGATCGCCCAGTACATGGAGCTGAACTACGCCAGGCCTTTTGTCCAGGCCGATTATGCCAGACTGTTTTTCATCAACAAGGACTACATGTGCCGGAAATTCAAAGATACCTTCGGAGTCAGTATGCTGACCTACTTGAACCAGATCCGGATCGAACACGCCAAAGTCATGCTGGCGGACCCAAACTTAAAGATCCGGGATATCGCCTATGCGGTGGGATTTGAAGACGAAAAATATTTTGCCCGCCAGTTTAAAAAGCTTACTCACAAAACGCCCGGCGATTACCGTGCCGGAGGCTGATCTTCCGTCCGGATATCTCTGTTTTCCGGCCCGATTATTAAAAATAGGTATAGACGGAAATCGCAAAATATAGTATATTGTTAAATGCAGTACATCAAATTATACAAAGGGGGATATTATGTTAGAGACACTGAGAAAAAAGGCCAGAACATCCAACATCTGGCGGATCGTTATTTCGGTCATCGTCATCGTCGTGCTTCTGGCTGTCACGAAATTTGCCATCTTTGACGTGATCACCGGTCCCACGGAGCTGGATATCACCGCAGATCCGGCATCTTATGAAGGGAAATATGTCACCATCGATGCCGAGTTCTTCCTCTATGACTATGTGGAGCACACAACCACCACCACAAAGAAATACGGCGGAAGCACCACCACTACCAACGGATACAGCTATCTGACTTTCCAGTCCGTTGACGACTACGAAAAGGGAGCATCCGTCTGGTATTTTTACAGCATCTACCTGAACAAAAAAAGGCAGAGCGAGATGAACACCAAGATCGATGAGGCCTTTGCCTATCTGGGCGATGAGACCGGCAAGACCGCTCCTCCTGAACCGGTTAAGATCACCGGTGTCTGGAACAAGATGGATGCGGCCACGGAACGGTATTTCCGAAGCGCTCTGGCAGAGCTGCAGATCAGCGAGACCGAATTTGACCATTTCCTTTTCTATGAACTGGACACAAAGAACATCGGAGGCTTAAACGGCCCCTTATTCTGGGTCCTCATGGCCGTTGCAGGCTTTTTCGTGATCTTCGGAGTTCTCAGTGCCATGGGTCTCTTCAGCAATGCCTACATGAAGAACATCCAGAAGTATCTGCAGAAGGACAGCAGCGTATCCATATCCGCCATCGAGGAAGACTTCCGTCAGGCTCATCTGGTGGGATCTACCGTATGGATCGGAAAACAGTGGACTGTCTACATGCTGGGCAATAAGGCCGAGATTCTGCCTAACAAGGACCTGATCTGGGGCTACTACTACAGCCGGACCGGCAGAAACAGCGTCAGCGAGATGCGGCTGTTCTCCGTGGATAAGAGCGTCGCTCATATCTCCCTGACCGAGAAGCAGACCCAGGATGCCCTGAGAACCTATGCGGCAGAGCAGCCTCAGATGATCGTAGGGTACAGCGCGGATCTGGAGAAGACTTATAATAAGAACTTTAACCAGTTCCTTGATCTGAAATATAACCTGGACAGTTTCAGGAAATAGATGGTTTTTATGAACATACTCAAAAGCTGCCTCCCGTCTGCATGAAGGAGGCAGCTTTTTCTCTGTTTTCCTCAGCTGATCTGCCACCTGGCATGGCTTCCGTTTTCGTCCTTCGTCACAATCAGCTGATCGTCGATCTCCTGTTTCAGCTCCGTCACATGGGAGATGATGCCGATCAGCCTGGATCCGCCTGCCATCTCCTGCAGTACTCTCACCGCCTGATTCCTGGAATGGCCATCCAGGGAGCCGAATCCCTCGTCGATAAACATCATCTCCAGGTTCACGGCCGCGGAGGTCTCCTGGATCTGATCCGCCATGCCCAGAGCCAGGGACAGAGCCGCCATAAAAGACTCTCCTCCCGACAGGGTCCGGATCTCTCTTTCTTTTCCTGTCACATTGGAGCAGACCATCAGGTCCAGTCCCCGGTTTCTGCCCTCTCCCGCCTTCTCCAGATCATACAGCCTCAGTTCAAACTGCCCGGCCGACATGTCCAGGAACCTGCGGTTGGCCCTGCGGAGAATCTGCTCCAGATAGTACCGCTGCACATAAGTCTCCAGGTCCATCCTGGCTCCGGTGACCTTGCCGGACACCAGGCTGTAGAGAGTATCCAGGCGGGTGTGCTCTTCCACGATGCGCCTCCGCTCCTCCATCCTGGGCTCCAGAGCCTTTAATGCCTGATCATCCGCCCTGTAATCCGTCTTATCCTGTTCCCACACTGCCTCTGCTTGTCTCCGCCCGGCTTCCGCCTCTTCCAGCAGCTGCTGCAGCTTTTCCATATCGGGCCGCTCTCTGCTGCCGATGGCCTCTCTGGCTGCCGCGGCCATCTGAGCGGCTGCTGCCTGCTTCCTGCCGAAGGCCTCCGCCTTCTCCCGGAGTCTGTCGCAGTCATCCCTGCTGTAGTTCTCCGTCAGCTCTCTCCACTGTTTTTCTGCCAGGCCTTTTCGGGAAGCCTCCGCCTCATACCTCTCTCTGCGGTCCAGAACCTCTTTATCCAGACCCGGAAGCTCCTGGTCATATCTCCGGATCAGGGTCTCCGCCTGGTCTCTGGCTTTTTTGGCCTGCTCCGTCTCTCCGGCCGCTTCTCTGTAAGCCTTCTCCCGGATCTCTTTCCTCTCCCCGGCCTCCTGTCCCGCTCTCCCGGCTTCCCGGGGACCGGCATATTCTCTGGACTGTTCCAGCCCCGCCAGAGCCGCCCGGCTGCCTTCCAGCGCCGCCGCCGTCTCCATGACTCTGTTACGGGCCTGTGCCGCGGCTTCCCTCAGTCTCTCTTTTTTCTCCCCGGCTTCCGCGAGAGATCTTTGGACCTGTTCCAGGATCCTGGCCCTGTCTTTCAGATCCTTTTCCTCATTCCCGATCTGTTTCTGCCACAGACAGATCCTGTCCCGGATCTGTCTAAGGTCCGTCGTTTCCTCCCTCATCTGTTCTGCTGCCGTCTGCGCCGAATCGTGCCGCCGTGCCTCCGGCTCTCCCGGACCACGGGGGATAGTCTCCTCCGCACGGAGACGGAGCTTACCGGCTGCCGTCTGGGCCTGCCGTCTCTTTTCTTCCGCCATGTCCGTCCGGGACCTGGAACGGGAGGCCGCTTCCTCCTGACGGACCCGGAGACGGTTTACCTTCTCCCCCAGACAATCCAGCTCTTCCCGTGATATCTTCTCATGACCTCCGGTCTGACGGCAGGGAGCGGGGTGTTCTGTGGAGCCGCAGACCGGACAGGGAAAACCGGGCCGGAGCTCCATGGCCAGAAAGCCGGCCTGTGCATCGAGAAATGCTTTCCTTGCAGCTTCATAACGGCCGTTTTCCTGCTCGTATTCCTCTCTGGCCAGACCGTAGGCCTCCCTGGCTGCGGACGCCTCCTTCTCCAGCGCTCCTGCCTCCTCATCCAGCTTACCGGCCTCTGCCGCTGCCTCTGCCAGCCCGGCGGCTTCCCTCTTTTTGTTCTCGCACAGAGCCAGCAGCCTTCCCGTATCTTTCAGTTCTTCCGACTTTTCTCTCCACTGCCGCTCCAGACTCTCCAGATCCGCCAGGGCTCGCTCCTGCCTTTCCAGATCTGCCCCGGCCTGTCTGTGTTCCTCTTCCTTCTCTTCCGTCTCCTTCTTCCCCCGGTCGATCCTGGCAAACAGTTCCATGGCCGCGGCTACGGCCGCCGATACCCGGCTGTAATGCTCCAGTTCCCTGTCATACCCCTCTCTGGCCGCGGATTCTGCCTCCTCTGCCTCCCTGGCTCTTTTTTTAAGCTCAGGCAGAAGCTCCTTCTGTTCTCTCCCTTTTCTCCTGACATCATCCGCCATCCTGACAGCTTCCTCATATCTGCTGTATTCTGCCCTGATCTCACAGGCAGCCTGGATCCCGGCGATCAGCCTTGCAATCTCTCTCATCTCCGGCTCCTGCTCCCTGCACCAGGCCAGATCCCTGCCGGCCTGGTCCAGCTGCCGGAAAAATTTCAGCACATGTTCGGCTTCCCCGCAGGCATCACTTCTGGCATCCCGGAGCTCGCAGGCCTTTGCATACGTTTCGCCTGCCTTCTCTGTCTTCTCCTCCAGACAGGTACACAGCAGCCTCAGGCTCTCCAGCAGCTGTTCCATATCCGTGACCGTAACCTTATCCCCGGCCGTGATCCTTCGTCTCAGCTCCTCCAGTTCCTCTGCGTGTTCGTAGTCTCCTGGGATCTGTATATGAGCCGCCTCCGTCTGGTATGCGGTCCTGACAGCCGCCATCTCCTTTTCTTTTTCCTTCTTCCGTCTGCCCAGTTCGTCGGCGATATCCTGAAAAACCTCCGTTCCGAACAGCTTCCGGAATATGACCTTTTTCTCGTCGGATCTGGCCCTCAAAAGCTCCATAAATTCCCCCTGAGCGATCATGGCCACCTGCATAAACTGTTCTTTGGTCAGCCCCAGGATCTCCACCAGCTTCTTATCCGTGTCCTTCTCCGGATACACGGTGCCGTCAGGCATGGTCAGTACCACGGACTCCTTTTCGTCCTTTATGCCGGTCCCCTTTTTCAGAGGCCGCCTGTGTCTGGGAACCCGGCGCACAGTGTAGATATCCTGCTCCGATCTTCCGGAAAAGGTCAGTTCCACAAAAGGCTCCACCTCAAGGCCTGTAAACTGGCTCTGCAGCTCCGCTCCATCCTTTTTGTTTATGTTGGAGCTGGCTTCCCCGTAGAGGGCAAAAACAATGGCATCAAAGATGGTGGTCTTGCCTGCCCCCGTATCCCCTGTGATCAGGAAAAGGTTCTGGGCCGGTTCCCGAAAATCAATGGGAGGAACCTTCTTTCCGTAGGATCCGAATGCCTCCATGGTCAGTTTCAGCGGTTTCATCTTATTTCACCTCCCGGACTGTATGAATCACGTCTTTTAATATCTCTTTCTCGCCTTCCGTCAGCCTGGGCAGAAACCTGCAGCACAGATCAAACGGATCCAGGCGGTCCTGTTCCACGGAAATCCGGCCGTAATCGTTCCGTCTCAGGCCCTCCCGCCTGATCTCCAGAAGGCAGGGAAAGGCGGCCCTTAAGCGGTCCTGCATGTCCATGACATCCAGATCCTCCCTGTCTGTCAGGATCACCGTGACATAGTCGCCGCAGGCCTGTCCCAGGACCTCCTTCAGGCTTCCCTTTATGATGCGCACCTGACGGAGAGGCACGAGGGGAAGAACCGTGGTCTTTATATCATCCCCCTTTCTCCCCATCTCCACCATGACGATGCCTTTTTCCTGCCCCGCCTCGCTGACAGAACACGCCAGGGGCGTACCGCAGTACCGGAACCGGCTGCTGCCTGCCCGGGAAGGCTTATGGATATGGCCCAGGGCCCCGTAGTCAAAGGGCTCCAGAACATCGGCACATACCTGATCGATATCTCCCACGTCGTCGATGTTGCCCACGGTCCGGATCTCCGAGTCCATCCTCTCCGTCTCCTCCGCCTTTTTTCCCGCCGGCAGATAGAACTGATGGCTCACGAGGACATTGCGCTGGCTTTCGTCCACGGCCTCTCTCTCCAGAAGCCTGCGGACGGCGGCATCATAGGAAAGGCTGCCGCCGTTCTCCTCCGTACCCGCCACGGCTCTCACCATGGAAGGCTTTACAAAAGGCAGCAGATAGAAATTTACCCTGCCGTACTCATCCTGCAGAGTAACCTTTTCTATATGCTCATCCTCCGTCCGGGGCGGCATCCCGATCATATGCAGGCCCTGTCCGGACAGGACCTTTCTGAAACAGTCCAGACGGGAAGCACTGTCATGGTTGCCGCTGATGACCATGATCGTCCCATCCGGAAGCGCCGCCGTCAGATCCGTGATAAAATCATCAAACAGTTCCACGGCTTCACCGGAGGGAACCGCCTTGTCATAGATGTCTCCCGCGATGACCACCGCATCCGGTTTTTCTCTCTCTGCGGCCTCCGTGATCTGTTTTAAAATGTATCTCTGGTCCTCCCCAAGATCTCTGTTGATCAGTTTCAGACCGATGTGAAGGTCCGATAAATGGAAAAATTTCAATGTAATCCTCCTTCTTATGACAAATATGGCAATTGCGCCAAAGCGCAGGACGTGAACTGACGGCGGCCCCCAGACATAACATTCGCATTGACAGACAGATCAGGAGTTCGCTATAATGACCTTGACAATACCTGTTCCTGAAAGGAGGTCCCCATGCAGATCACCCGCCTGTCTGTCCGCAATTTCAGATCCGTACAGAATCTGGATATTCACAATATCGAAAACGCCCTCATCCTGGTGGGTAAGAACAATACGGGAAAGACCGGTATCTTAAAAGCTATCCGGGCCGCCTTGGGAAACTATGAGGCGACGGACCTGGATTTTAACGAGAAGAGGCAGAATATCGAGATCTCCATGGTGCTGTCCCTGTCGGAGGAGGACTTAGACCAGTTCCGGGCAGGAGGCATCGTCAGTCAGTATAAGAGATCCGATGCCTGGAAGAGGGATTTTTCCGCCAAGCTTCCCTCCTTCGACGGCCGGGAACTGTCCTTCACCTGCGTCATCAGCCACAGCGGGGATATCCGCTACAGCGACGGCTTCCGCAAACACAACCGTTTCATCCCGGAAGTGCTGCCCCGCCTGTACTTTATCGATACGGGCCGGCAGCTGACTGCTTTTCAGGAAGATCTGCTGATGTTTCAGGAAGACGAGCAGCTGATGCTCATGCGCTCCAACACCTGCATGTTCAATCCGGCCAGAGTATGCAGCCGATGCTTCAGCTGCATCGGCCTGATCAACCAGAAAAAGCCGGAAGAGCTGAAGCTGTGCGAGACGGCCCGGCTCCTGGAATATAAGATGTATCAGCTGAACCTGAGCAGTTTTTCCCAAAAGGTCAATGAAAACTACCGGAAAAACGGGGGGACCGAAGAGATCCTCTATTCTCTCACCTGCAATCCCGATTCCCTGTTCTGCGTCTCGGCAGAGACCCGGCGCACACCTGAGCATCGGCCCGGCCCTGTGGAAGACTTAAGCAACGGCATGAAGAGCATCTACATGCTGTCCCTGCTGGAAACATACATCGACAGCGAAAAAAGGATCCCCAGCATCATCATGGTAGAGTATCCGGAGCTGTTCCTCCATCCCTCCCTGCAGAAGACGGCAGGTGCCATCCTGTTTCGCCTGTCCAGGAAAAACCAGGTGATCTTTACCACCCATTCGCCTAATCTGATCGCCAACTTTACCAGCCGCCAGCTCTGCCAGGTGGTCTCCGGTCCCGATCACCGGCCCCTTGTCAGGGAGCACGCCGATGTGGACCAGATCCTGGATGACCTGGGCTATGGGGCCAATGATCTTTTAAATGTAAATTTTGTCTTTATCGTGGAGGGAAAACAGGATAAAAGCCGTCTGCCTCTGCTGCTGGAGAAATATTACTCCGAGGTCTGCGACCGGGAGGGCCGGCTGTCACGGATCTCCATACTGACTACCAACAGCTGCACCAATATCAAGACTTACGCCAATTTGAAATACATGAACCAGGTATATCTCCAGGATCAGTTTCTCATGATAAGGGACAGCGACGGCAAGGACCCGGAGAAACTGGCCTCCCAGCTGTGCTCCTACTATGATGAGCGGAATATGGAAGATGCAGACAAACTGCCCAAGGTCCGCCGCCACAATGTGCTCATCCTGAAATATTACTCCTTTGAAAATTATTTTCTCAATCCGGCGGTCATGGCCGCTCTGGGCATCGTGGAGAGCGAGGAGGCCTTCTGGCAGCTGCTCCTTTCCAAATGGAAAGAATACCTGTACCGGCTCACCAGCGGCTGCCGTCTCAGAGAAGTCCTGGGCAGAGACTTAGAGACCGTAGAGGACTTAAAGGAGCATTTTGAAGAGATCAGGATCTATCTG
>CAJUJV010000084.1:0-1548 GCA_910586845.1 uncultured Hungatella sp. | reverse complement strand
TACGATATCTTTTACTCTCCCTTTAAACACCGGGAGAACGAGATCCTGCGGCAGTATATCGACCTGGCTCCCCGGGAAGATTTTCAGGATATTCTGGAAGCCATCGAAGCATTTCCATTTTTTGAGAACCGAAAGGAGGCTCCCCTATGACAACAGAAGAACAGTATCCGGAACTCCCGGAGCCGTTTCTCTCCCGGATGGAACGGCTTCTGGGAGAAGAATATCAGGCATTTTTCCGCAGTTACAGCGATGAAAGAACCCAGGGACTGCGTCTGAATCCCCTGAAATCCGGCGGGGAGACAGATATAGAAAAGCTGACGGCCCTCTTCGGCCTGAGGAAGGTCCACTGGGCCAAAGAAGGATATTACTACCAGGAGGAGACCAGGCCGGGAAAACATGTGTTTCACGATGCCGGCGTCTTCTATATCCAGGAACCCAGTGCCATGGCGGCCGCAGAGCTTCTGGACCCGAAGCCCGGCGAGCGGATCCTGGATCTGTGCGCTGCTCCGGGAGGAAAGACCACCCACATCGGAGGGCGTCTCGGCGGCAGGGGGCTTCTGGTGGCCAATGAGATCCATCCCGCCAGAGCCAGGATCCTCTCCCAGAATGTGGAACGTATGGGGATCCCCAACGCAGTGGTGGTCAATGAGGATGGGGACACCCTCTCCGGCCGTTTTCCCTGTTTCTTTGACAGGATCCTGGTGGACGCCCCCTGTTCGGGAGAAGGGATGTTCCGCAAGGAACCGGCTTCCAGATCACAGTGGAGTCCGGAAAACTCACAGATGTGCGCCCTGCGGCAGAGGGAGCTTCTGGACCGGGCCGCCGTGATGCTGAAACCGGGCGGCCGCCTGGTCTATTCCACCTGTACCTTCTCACCCGGGGAAAACGAGGAGACCGTAGAATTTTTTCTGGATCACAATCCGGATTTTTCCGTAGAATGTACAGAAATCCGTCCCGGCCTCAGCCCCGGACGGCCACAGTGGACCAGCGGTCACAGAAAGGACCTGGAACATACGTTCCGCATCTGGCCTCACCTGACAGAAGGGGAGGGCCACTATATAGCGGTCCTGAAAAAAAACGGGGAAGCCCCCGATGAAAGCCTCCGAAACCAGAAGGGCCCGGCCTGTGTCAAAGACCGCCATGTAAAAGATCTCTGGATGGACTTTGCACGGGAGACCCTGACAGACCAGGGACTTTCCCTTCTGGGACCGGCTGCCTTAAACCGTCTGGTCCTGTTCGGAGAACAGCTCTATCTGCTGCCGGAGCAGGCCCCGGATCTGTCCGGCCTTCGTGTCCTCCGCCCGGGACTCCATCTGGGAACCATGAAAAAGAACCGGCTGGAACCCTCCCACAGCCTGGCCCTGTATCTGAACAGACAGCAGGTGCTCCGGTGGAAATCATGGGAGGCAGACGGTCCCCACACAGCCGCCTACTTAAGAGGCGAGGCACTGGATGCCGGAGACAGGCCGGCGGATTCCGGCTGGGTGCTTATGCTGGCAGAGGGCTGTTCCATGGGCTGGGCCAAACAGACGGGACGGACTTTAAAAA
>CAJUJV010000083.1:14947-15796 GCA_910586845.1 uncultured Hungatella sp. | reverse complement strand
CTACCAGCTCGCTGGTCCCTCCGTGGTAGGGATATGCGGTGTCCACATAGTTGACACCCTCGTCGATGGCATGGCGGATCATGGCAATGGCCTCTTCCTCATGGACCGTCCCGTCTTCCAGAACCGGAAGTCTCATGGTTCCGAACCCCAGAGCCGACACCTTCATATCTGTTTTTCCAAATGTACGATACTGCATCTCTTTTCCTCCTCGTGATCTTTACTTTTTAAGAATAAATACCTGTACCCAATATCCCTGACCGCCGCTGTCTTTCCTGTACCCCACGCCGATGGCGTCATATTTCTCATCCAGAATATTGGCCCTGTGTCCCTCACTGGTCATCCAGGCAGACACCACTTCCTCCGGAGTCCGGTAGCCGAAAGCGATGTTTTCCCCGCAGTTGCGGTATTCGATGCCGTTTTCTTTCAGGACCGTCTTGTATGCGTTTCCGTCAGGCCTGGTATGAGAAAAGCTGGAAGTGATCTCATTCACCCGTATGGCAGCTGCCATACAGACCTGATCGCTTTTCTCCAGAGGCGCCGCGCCCGCTTTGGCCCTCTCTTCATTGACCAGAGCCACTACCTGGCTGATATAGGGGTTCTCCTCCCCCTCCGACGTACCGGGCCCCGGCGTCAGAGGCACCTGACTGTCCTCAATGACCGCCTGTGCCGGATCCTCTCCCGGATCTTCCTGTCCGTCTCTGGCAGGAGTCAGAATACCGCAGTTCTCCCTGGCAGTTCTCATACTGCCCGTATAACAAAACACGGCAAGCCCGGCCGCGCAGATCAGCACCGCTCCCCATTTGGCGCTCTTTTTCACTGTTCTCTGTCTCCTTTTTCTTTTCAGTATAG
>CAJUJV010000083.1:0-14937 GCA_910586845.1 uncultured Hungatella sp. | reverse complement strand
TATTTTTCTCAAAAGGGCAAGAACAGGCTTTCTTCCCGGCAAAAAAAGAGACCTGTAACAGGTCTCGGTACTTAGAAAAGAGATGCCATATATGTCTCATTCAATTATTTTGGTATCTTTTTATAAATATTTCTCAGCTGGGGCTTTAACTGGCGGTAGATCTCCATCCCGGTCTCCGCTCCCAGTTCTTTCTGCATGGCAAAATACAGGCCCTGCAGCTGTTTGACGCTGTAATTGTGTATCATCTGGAGAATCTTTTCTAAATACTCTTCGGTGTGGTATGTTTCCGATAATGCTTCTTTCAGCATGATCCTGACATCCTCATCTTCTGTTTCGCTCTTCTGGGGAGCTGTCAGCTCCGATTTGCTCTTGCGGCACACCTCGATCTCCCTGTCGCTCCAGAACCTGACCACGGAGTCGAACCCTGTGTCATTGGACACGATGATGTATTCGGACTTGGGCGCTGTCTTGATCAGATAGCCCAGATAGGAAACCATCTGAAAATCCAGCCCGTTCTTTCCCGGATAACATAAGATCATGTCAAAGGACATGGGATACTCCCGTATCACGTTCAGATCCATATAGGAGATGCCCGGCGAATGTTCCGTATAGAAAAGGATGATCACATCCTTGCTGCTCTTCTGAGGCAGGATGTCCTTCCATGCGGTCCCCACATTCTCGGTGTCCACAAGATAAACTTTTCTGCTGGCCATGATAGTCCTTTCACCATATATGGCATCGGGACTATCATATCACAGGTTTCTTCTCTATGCAAGGCATCAGAAATAAAAATGGCCTGCATTGGTACTGACTTCACTGGCCGTGGCACCGATAATCGAGGTGATGGTGATCTTGTCTGAAGGATCACTCTCATTAACATACTCTACTCCCCATCCGAAATCGGTGCTGCGGCCGTAGCAGATGCTGCCGGAATAAAGATAAGCCGGAAGCTGCTGTATGGTCATTTCTCTTCTCTCTTCCGGTTTCTGGTTCCTGCCCTCTCTCATGAAACAGTAATAAATGATAAAACCGGCGATTGCAAATCCGGCGATCCCGGCAACCAGGCCCTTGAAAAGCCAGAGAACTCCGTGGATGGCCAGCGCCGTTCCTTTTCCTCTCCAGTCTTTTTTGGAAATCAGCGTCATGATTACGCCTGCGCCGGTAAGGGCAATGCCAAAGAGGGGAGCTGCAAATCCGATACCCAGAGAGGCCGTGATGCCTTTCAGATGTTCATAAAGAACGACTCCTACCAGCGTGGCGAGACATTCGGCATTTTGTATTATCAATTGATTCATTACCAGATCATCCTCCTTTTTTAAAGCCCCAACGAATCCTTTTCCGGAGTTAGGAAAAAGTAGTCAAAGGCCACAACTGCCCCTAAAGGTACAAAAATCGCCAGAAGACAGGGGATCGCTATATTCAGATCCCTGATCCTTCCCTCTCTGATCAGAGTGAGATAGACCACATATCCCGACGAGAAAACGGCTACGATGATCTGCAGTCCCAGTCCCAGAAGCGTGGCCAGAAATTTTCTGTAAAATGCATGAGTCGGGATCAGCCAGATCACCACTACATTAAGAATAATCAGCATGGCACAGTAAAACAGTGTGCTCATATCATTGCTCACCTCAAAGGAACAGGCCATGATACATCCCAGAAAGATTCCAAGAATACTCTGCAGCAGGGGAATTCCCCGTATCCCCACGATGACTCCGATATTTTTACACAGACTGACGCACATCCCGATGACACAGGTTTCAAAAACCGCAGCGTCAATATACTGAATGGAGAATCGGTAAATGTTCATGCCCGAGATACTCCCCGGGTCTTCCGAAAGCAGCAAAAGCAGATCAACCCAGTATTCGGTGATGGACAACTCTCCCAGCAGATTTGTGATCATGGAAAAAGCCCTGTCCCCGCCTGTCAGCAGGGACAGAAGAAAGCAGAGGGCCGGAAGGATCATGACCGTCAGGATCACCTGGACAATACTTGGAAAGATCCTGCCCCGCTTATTAAAAATCTTCAAAAACAGTTTCATGCACACTCCTTTGAACTTCCGTGATCCTTTAAACCATCAGATCAGTAAAGGAAAGTAAACATATTTCTCGCCTTACAGCTGGTGCATATCTTTGCACGGTGATCTTCGTTGGACCGAATGGCAACGGTGACGCCCAGATAAACCAGCCCCGGTACAAAACCGAATATCATCAGTACGATTCCGATAGCCCAGTGTTTTCCCAGAAGAACAGGCTCCACTTTCCAGGGGCCTACATTGCCGCAGCAGGTACACCTGGGAACATCATGTTTGGTCTGTGTATTTGTTGTCTCTGCCATAATCATCTGCCTCCTTTCTCATAATCTGTGTCA
Organism: uncultured Hungatella sp.; assembly: GCA_910586845.1. Lineage (GTDB taxonomy): Bacteria > Bacillota > Clostridia > Lachnospirales > Lachnospiraceae > UBA3402. Next base: position 12,570 of record CAJUJV010000083.1, on the reverse strand, counting down.
GGAACAGGGAGAGATCAAAAACCATACCTTTTGGATAATACTTTAATTTGGGGAAAATGAACAAAAAAAAGAATAAAATAAGAGTATTCTATTGACTTTTGGTGAATTTCATAGTAATCTTATAGCTGTTTAAGTGGAAAGTACAGGGATGCCAAAAGGTATACCTTTTGGTAAGTTATAAAGATAAAACGGCACCGGAAATCTTCCGGTGCCGTCTTTTATATCAGTAAATCATTCATCCCAGTTATGATATACCGCCTGGACGTCGTCGTCGCCATCCAGCAGATCCAGGATCCGGTTCATCTTCTTGATGGCATCCTCATCTGTCAGCTCGGTCCAGGTCTGGGGAATCATGGTCACCTCGGCCTCCATCATGGGGATCCCCGCCTTTTCCAGTGCTTCTCTGACGGCGCTGAAATCATCAGGATCTGTGTAGACCTCGAAGCTGTCCTCCTCCTCGGAGAAATCCTCCGCTCCGGCATCCAACGCGAGCATCATCAACTCGTCTGCATCCATATCGCACTCTTCCTTGTCAATGATGATCTGTCCTTTCTTATCAAAGAGATAAGACACGCTTCCCTGGCTTCCTACATTGCCGCCGCCTTTGGTGAAGGCGCTTCTCACATTGGCCGCGGTGCGGTTCTTGTTATCTGTCAGCGTATCCACGATGATGGCCACGCCGTTAGGTCCGTATCCCTCATAAGTAAGCACTTCATAGTTGACGGAGTTGGCATCGCCTGCCGCTTTCTTGATGCCTCTGTCGATGGTGTCGTTAGGCATGTTATTGGCCTTGGCCTTGGCGATCACGTCCCGGAGTTTGCTGTTGTTGGCCGGGTCCGGCCCGCCTTCCTTCACGGCCACTGCGATCTCACGGCCGATAACCGTAAAGATCTTGCCCTTGGCCGCATCATTTCTCTCTTTCTTGTGCTTGATGTTGGCAAATTTTGAATGTCCTGACATAAACTAACACTCCTTTTCTTTTTCTCCATCTCGTCCTTTTGCACATTCCGCGCATATCTCAAATATCTTAACACTATTTTTTCTGTCTGACAAGCAGATTTTTCTCCTGTGTCAGGCCCCGAAAGGACTACACGGTCAGATTTCTCAGCCACTTCTTCTGCCGGTATCGGAAATACCCGATGAACGCCTTATACACTTCCTCCAGCAGTACCATCCCGTATACGATATGGATCGGCTGTTTCAGCACCAGTCCGCCGATAAAGGCCAGAGGAATCCCGATAAACCACACGCCGCTGGTATCTATAAACAGACACATGGCCGTGTCTCCGCCGCTCCGGAGCACGCCTACCACATTGACATAGTTAAACATCTTAAAGGGCATGAACAGGGCAAAGACGATGATGCAGCGGCTTACGGACATGGCTACCTGGTCGCTGATCCCCGGCTGATACAGGGAGATAAAGCTCCACCTCATACCCGCGCAGAACAGAGCCGTGGCCACGGTCACAAGGAACTGGAGGATAAAGAAATTTCTGGCATAGACCTCCGCCCTTTTTAACTGCCCTGCCCCCATCTCGTTGCCCAGGATCACTGCCGTCGCCGCGCTCAATCCCTGGAACAGCACCACCACAATGTCCTGGATAGTGGTTGCGATGGTGATGGCCGCCACCGCATCGTCTCCCATCCGCCCGTAAGCCATGGAATACACCGTAGTGCCCAGTCCCCAGATAAACTCGTTGATGATCACCGGAAGCGCCGTGACAAAAAAACGGGCCAGAAATTCTCCGGACCAGCCAAACAGTTCCCTGGCACGGCAGGCCAGAGGAGTCCTGCCCAGATATACCACGCAGATGATAGAGATCACTTCCACCACTCTGGCAATAAGGGTCGCCAGCGCCGCGCCTACGACGCCCATAGCCGGAGCGCCGAATTTTCCGAAGATCAGGATATAGTTAAAGCAGATGTTGACCAGTATGGCCACGCAGCTGATGATCACAGGCTCCTTGACCCGGTTCACCGCTCTCAGCATGGCCACATAGGTGTTGGTCACAGCCGTACAGGGATAGGAAAAAGCCGCCACCGCCAGATAAGCCGCCCCCATATGGATACTGGCCTCGCTGGTGGTGAAGATCCTCATCATCAGCTCCGGTTTCAGACAGGCCGGAACCATGAAAACCACGGCCGCCGTCACTGCCAGGGTCAGGGCCACCCCCAGAACCCTTCTGATATTTTTTATGTCCTGATTGCCCCAGAACTGGGCTGCCAGGATGCCGGAACCGCTGTTCACGCCGAAGACCAGCAGCGTAAATACAAAAAAGACCTTGTTGGCCAGTCCGACGGAGGCGATGGCCGTGGAACCCAGACTGCCGATCATCAGATTGTCTACCAGGTTCACCACCGTGTTCAGCATCCCCTGCATGGCCACGGGAAGAGCGATCATCACCGTCTTTTTCAGAAATCCTCTGTCCCGCAGCATCTCCTGTGTGTCTCTCAAAATCCGTATCATTTTCCGTCCTTATCTTCCTCTTCCTGTGTCTCCTCTTCCTTCTCCGGGATAGGAGTGGCTTTCACGGAGCGGATCATCTTATTCTCCACGCTGAGGATCTTAAAAAGATACCCTCCGTATTCCACTTCTGAATCCTCGTCCTCCCTCGGGATCCTGTCCAGCCTGGAGATCAGAAATCCGTTGATGGTGTCATAGGAGTTCTTTTCCTCTTCCGGGAATTCGATCTTTAAGGCTTCCGCCGTCTCGTCCAGAGGCGTCAGGCCGTTGAGGATAAATCCATCCTCCTGTGCCAGGATAAATTCTTCCTCCGCATCATATTCATCCAGGATATTTCCCACGATCTCTTCCAGAATATCTTCCATTGTAATGATCCCGGCTGTCTGACCGTATTCGTCGATCACGATCTCCATGTGGATCTTCTGGGACTGCATCTCCCGGAACAGGGTATCGATGTTCCTGGTCTCCGGAATAAAGTGGGCCTCCCGCAGAAGACCGGGTATTTCGCCTATGGGTTTGTCCTTCCACTCTTCATTTTCCCCGTAGATCACCGCATCCTTCATATGTAACACGCCGATGATGTCATCCATATCCTTCTCATAAACAGGATACCGGGAATTCTTGCCTTCCCGCAGGATAAATCCGATGGCATCTCCCAGGGTCTGGGCCGCGCTGATGGACACCACGTTAGTCCTGTGGGTCATGATGTCTCCGGCATCCTTGTCGTTGAGTTCAAAGATATTGGTGATCATCTCCGCTTCCTCAGCCTCCAGAACTCCCTGTTCATGGCCCTCATTGACCATGGACATGATATCTTCTTCTGTCACGTTGTCGTCTCTGGCGTTCATGTCGATGCCGAACAGCTTCAGGATCCCTGCGGACAGGCCCGACACCAGCCATATGAAAGGAAGCAGGGGAAGGATCAGCACATTGACTGCCGGCAGAAGCCGGTATCCCCATTTCTCAGGAGCTCTGGCCCCGCACTGTTTGGGAATGATCACTCCGAAGCTGATCATGACAGCCAGAATCAGAACACCTGTGAGCACAAGGCTGGCGGTTCCTGCCAGAAAACCTCCCTCCGGCTTCGTCTGCAGGACAGCCGTCTCCAGCCCGCGGCTCCATCTCCCAAGAATACAGGCGCCTATGATCATGCCCACGGCATTGCTGACAATCTGTATGGAATCGATAAACCGGGAGGGACTGCCTGCGATGCGCAGAAGCTTTTCCGCCTTTTTACTGCCAAGCTCCACCTCCCGCTCCAGACTGCTCTCATTCATATTTCGGACTGCAGCACCAAATCCATAAAAAATGGCCTCCAGCAGAACAAACCCTAAAAACAGCAACAAACTGAAAGGCCAATACCCATCGTCCATGAATCTTTTATAACTCTCCTTCTTTCGTCATTTTTCCATTTACCGGACAATCATATCAGATTCCATGTGTTTCGTCAATGGCAGACTATGTAGGCAGTTCCAGGCTGACCATCAGAGCATAGTCCACTTTCTTCTGCAGATCCTCGTCAATATGGCAGATTTTCTCTCTCAGCCTCTGCTTGTCGATGGTCCGCAGCTGTTCCAGCAGGATCACGGAATCTTTTACTATATCACATTTTCTTGCATCAAGTTCCACATGGGTGGGGAGTTTGGCTTTGTTCATCTTGGAAGTAATAGCAGCGCAGATGACGGTGGGGCTGTGTCTGTTTCCCACGTCGTTCTGGATAATGAGAACCGGCCGCACGCCTCCCTGCTCCGAGCCCACTACCGGTCTCAAATCTGCATAATAGATGTCTCCTCGTCTTATAATCACGTCTTCACACTCCGTCAATCAAGTTCTTACCTGTAGTATTAACCTGTTTGCGGCGGCATATTCATGCTGCTTGTGATTATTCTATTCTTCTCCCTGCCTCCCATGTGCCTGTCAGCGGACCGTTCTATCGGAAATCTTCATAGGGATCGTCGAAATAATCTTTTTTCCCTGCCTGTTTCCCGTTTTTTATGTACACTCTCGGAATCCTTTTTCCTATGCAGCAGATGATCTCATAATGGAATCCTTCTCCCAGACGGGCCAGCTCCTCTGCCGTGATCTCCTCGCTGCCGTCCCGTCCCATAAGAGTTACCTCATCGTCTTCTTCTGCCTCCGGGATCTCCGTTATGTCCACCATCATCTGATCCATACACACCCGGCCCAGGATGGGAGCGCTCTTTCCCCTGATCAGGACCCTTCCTTTTCCTGACAGGCTTCTTGGATAACCGTCCCCGTAGCCCACAGGCACCGTGGCCACTACCGTGGGGCGGACCGCCACAAAGGTGCCTCCGTAGCTGACTGCCGTTCCCGGTTCTATGGTCCTGATACAGGTGATACAGCTTTTCAGCTCCATGGCCGGATGAAGGCGGATATTCTTTTTGTCCACTTCATCGGAGGGATATAAGCCGTAAATGGAGATGCCTGCCCTGACCATATCGCAGTTGGCTTCTTTCATATCTATGATGCCTGCACTGTTGGATATATGCTTTATGGGGATCTGCAGCCCCCGGCTCTCCAGCAGCTTCACAAAATCCAGATATTCTTTCAGCTGTTTTCCGGCGCTGGTCTTATCGGTCTCGTCGGCCCTGGCAAAATGGGTGAAGATCCCCTCCACCACGATCCCCGGCAAACGGCTGATCTCCATAGCCAGGTCTGCCGAGGCTTCATGGGCTTTCATACCGATACGGCTCATGCCTGTGTCAAGTGCCAGATGGATCAGCGCCGGCCGGCCCATGGAGACGGCTGTCTGAGACAAGGCCAGAGCCTGTTTTTTCTGAAACACGGCGGAACGGATCTCATACCGGATCAGCTCTTCATTGTGGCTCTCATGGGTCACCCCCAGAATCAGAACCGGTTTCGTGATGCCGTGTTTCCTTAAATTTATGGCCTCGTCTATGGTTGCCACTCCATACGCGGACACATAGGGATCTATGGCTTTCGCAACAGGAACCGCTCCGTGGCCGTAGCCGTCGGTCTTCACGATTCCCATAATGGCCGTCCCCTCTGTCAGCCCCGCCTTCATGGCCTCCATATTTTTTTCCACCGCATCCAGATCGACTGCCGCATACACTCTTGTATAAGGTCTCATCTTCTGTCCCCTTCTTTCGTGATATTTTCCAGTTCTTCTGCCAGCTCCCTGGCCAGCATCCCTGCGGGACCATGTTTTGCCCTGTACCGGTCTCCGGCCAGACCATGGACATAGACTCCCAGGGCCGCCGCGTCAAAAGGCTCCATCTTCTGAGCCAGCAGTCCGGCGATGGTTCCTGCCAGCACATCTCCTGAACCGGCTTTTGCCATGCAGCTGTTGCCGCTTGTATTCACATAACACTGCCCGTCACGCCCGGCCACCACCGTGGCGGCATCCTTGAGCACGCAGACGATGCCATGGCGGCTGCCGTACTCTGTTGCAGTGTCCGCGACCCTCTTCTGGATTTCTTCCACACTCCTCCCCGTCAGCCTGGACATCTCCCCCAGATGGGGTGTGATGATGATGTTTTCCGTATAATACTGTTCCAGTTCCGGATATCTGGCCATCGTATTCAGAGCGTCCGCATCCAGAACCACCGGCACATAGACACTTGTCAGGAGAGACCGGATGAGAAATCTCACATGGGGCTCCTGGCCCAGGCCGGGACCGGCTACGATTACATCCGCCCAGGCACATTCTCTCTCCATGCGCCGCTCCCAGGCGGCACAGCAGCTTTTTTCGGAATCATCCGGAAAACCGGCATCGGATTCTGATCCGGTCACTTCTTCCGGCTCATAGGACGTGACCATGGCTTCGGGAAGCAGCTGCTGGAGAATCGTCCTGTTGTCCTCCACAGTCATTATCTTCACCATCCCGGCGCCCATGCGGTATGCCGCCAGCGCCGCCAGACAGGCTGCACCGCTCATGCCTTTAGACCCGGCTATAAGAAGTACTTATTGCCTCCGGGAGAGCGCAGAGGGAGTCCTGACAGATCTTCCTTCTCATAAGTCCAGGCAGAGGGGCCTGCCTTCTGAAAGCTGACAGGGGGAAATCCGATATCCTCGATCACCACCCTGCCGCAGTACTCTCTTCCCGGGTAAAGTACAGACCCCAGTTTTTCCCAGCCGAAGGTCACCGTCACGGCTGCCTTCACGGCCGCCCCCATGACCTGGCCCGTGGTGCTGTGAATACCCGACGGGATATCCACGGCCACTACAGGTACTTCCATGGAAGATATCTTCTCCAGGATCTCCCGGTACTCTCCCTCCACCTCTCTGGAAAGCCCCACGCCGAAGATTCCGTCTATGACCAGGCCGCACCGGCCGGGAATAAAGTCTTTCCACTCTGCTATGGAGAGCCCCAGCTTCCTGGCAATCTCCAGCTGAGTGTGGAATTCTCTGGTGCCTCTCTCCTCACTGCCTGCCAGGATAACGGTCACGGAGTATCCTTTCAGCGCCAGCATCCTGGCTGCCGCCACGCCGTCTGCCCCGTTGTTCCCCGTTCCGCACACTGCCCAGATACTGTCCGCCTTTCCTGCAAGCTTCTCTGCCTCTCTGGCCACTGCCATGGCGGCCCGCTCCATAAGGACCAGGGAAGGGATCCCCACGGTCCCGATGGTATACCCGTCTATCTCCTTCATCTGTTCTCCTGTTACCAGATATCTCATAAATCCCTCCTGTCTTCCTTTTCCGCTACCACAAATGCTACGGCATACTCTCTGGTATTGGTAATAGACACATGAAATTCCGTGATCCCCAGTTCCTCTGCCCTCTCCTTCGCATTGCCCAGGACTCTCACATAAGGTTTCCCCAGCCGGTCCCGCAGCACCTCGATGCTCTCAGGCCCAAAGCTTCTGAATCCTGTCCCCAGAGCCTTGGCTACCGCTTCCTTGACAGCAAAATTGCCAGCAAGCCGGGAGATGGTCTTCCCTGCCTGCCGGCACTCTTCTGCCGTATAAATCCGTGACAGAAAAGCCTGCTTTCTACAGGCTTTCTCTACACGGGCTATCTCGATCATATCAGTTCCGATTCCTGCAATCATGACTTACGCATTTCTTTCCGGCCTCTCCTTTTCCGGGGCCTTATCTTCTTTTATCTTCTCCTTCTGAGCTTTCTGATCCTGCATACTGCATACCCGGTAGGAAAGACGCATGAGACTCTCCGACAGATGAACATTCTCCACCACAACGTCGTCGGGAACCACCAGATCCGTGTGGGCAAAATTCCAGATAGCCTTGATCCCGGCGGCTACCAGACGGTCCGCGATCTCCGGAGCCTTGGTCTTCGGTATGGTAAGAGCCGCGATCTGGACCTGATTATCTACAATAAACTTTTCCAGTTCCTCCACTCCCCGGATCTCCACTCCTCTTACCACCCGTCCGATGAGCCGGGGATTCACGTCAAACATGCCCTTGATGATAAACCCCCTTCGTTCAAAATTGGCATAGTTGGCGATGGCCTGCCCCAGATTCCCTGCTCCGATAATGATGAGATTGTGCTGACGGTCAACCCCCATGATCTTCGCAATCTCTGTATACAGGTACTTTACATTATATCCATACCCCTGCTGTCCGAACCCTCCGAAATTATTCAGGTCCTGACGGATCTGAGAAGCAGTTACATGCATCCTCTGACTCAGATCATTGGACGAGATACGTTCCACTCCCTCTTCCATCAACTCTCCCAGATGTCTGTAATATCTTGGCAGTCTGGCGATCACTGCTCTTGAGATTGGCTTATAGTCCACGCCCATATTCCTCTTTTCTATCTATACTGATGCATATTATACCCAGTCATGAAATTAATGTCAAATTATTTCCTGATAAAGAACAATCAGCTGGTAACAAACAATCGTTTTTTCGCCTCTGCAGGAAGGATTGCAAGTTTTTGGATTTTATATTATACTAATACCGCAGCTTTAAGAAGTATACCTGAAGGAGGAACTTATGATTTTATCCTGCAGCCACATCTCCAAATCCTTTGGTACCGATGTGATACTGGACGATATTTCTTTTCATATAGAAGATTATGAAAAAGCAGCCATTGTGGGCATCAACGGGGCCGGCAAGACCACGCTCTTAAAGATCATCGTCGGGGAACTGGCCGCCGACCAGGGCGACGTGGTCCTCTCCAGAGGGAAGACTCTGGGGTATCTGGCCCAGCACCAGGATCTGACCAGCCACCGGACCATCCACGAGGAGCTTCTGGAGGTAAAACGCCATCTCATTGACATGGAAGAACGGATCCGCACCCTGGAGCTGGAGATGAAACATGCCGGGGGGCAGGAACTGGAGGACATGCTGGAAACCTATACCCGGCTGAACCATCAGTTTGAACTGGATAACGGCTACAGCTACCGAAGCGAGATCACAGGCGTCCTGAAAGGTCTGGGATTTTTCGATGAGGATTTCGACCGGGAAATCTCCACTTTGTCGGGAGGTCAGAAGACCCGTGTGTCCCTGGGCAAGCTTCTCCTGTCCAGACCGGATATTATCCTTCTGGATGAGCCTACCAACCATCTGGATATGGAATCCATCGCCTGGCTGGAAACTTATCTCATGAATTACAAAGGCGCCGTGATCATCGTGGCTCATGACCGGTATTTTCTGGACCGGGTAGTTACCAAGATCATCGAACTGGACCGGGGAACCGGCTCTGTGTTCCAGGGCAACTACTCCGCCTACAGCCAGAAGAAGGCCATGATCCGGGAAGCCCGGATGAAGGCCTGGCTGAATCAGCAGCAGGAGATCCGCCACCAGGAAGAAGTCATTGCCAAATTAAAATCCTTTAACCGGGAGAAATCCATCAAACGGGCGGAGAGCCGGGAAAAGATGCTGGCCAAGATCGAGGTGCTGGAGAAACCTGCAGAGGTCAACGACGAGATGTCTCTGAAACTGGAGCCGGACATCATAAGCGGCGGCGATGTTCTCACGGTCAGGGATCTGGCCAAATCTTTCGGAGACAATCATCTCTTCTCTCATGTGGACATAGACATCAGGCGCGGAGAGCGGGTGGCCGTCATCGGCAGCAACGGAACAGGCAAGACGACTCTTTTAAAGATCATCAACGAGATGGTGCCCGCGGACAGGGGCGAGATCACCCTTGGAACCCGGGTCCATATCGGCTACTACGATCAGGATCACCAGGTTCTTCATATGGAAAAAACTCTTTTCGACGAGCTTCAGGACACATATCCCTCCTTAAACAACACCAGGATCCGCAATGTCCTGGCTGCCTTCCTGTTTACAGGGGATGATGTGTTCAAACGCATCGGTGATCTGAGCGGCGGGGAGCGGGGACGGGTATCCCTGGCCAAACTCATGCTGTCCAATGCCAATTTTCTCATCCTGGACGAGCCTACCAATCACCTGGACATTACCTCCAAGGAGATTCTGGAACAGGCATTAAACCGCTATACAGGCACCGTGCTCTATGTATCTCATGACCGGTATTTTATTAACCGGACTGCCACCAGGATCCTGGAGCTGTCCGGCCAGACCTTCCTTAATTATATCGGAAACTATGATTACTATCTGGAGAAACGGGAACTGATGAACAGCTTAAACGCCGGGGAAGGGGATCAGGATCAGACAGACAGACCCGCAGGTTCCCCTGTTGCCGCACGCCAGGCCGTATCCGCCCAGTCTGAGGGAAAGCAGGACTGGAGATCCAGAAAAGAAGAGCAGGCAAAGCTTCGTAAAAAGCAGAATGAACTGAAAAAGACAGAAGATAAGATCGCCTCTCTTGAAGCCAGAGATTCGGAACTGGATGAGCAGCTGATGAGGCCGGAAGTGGCCTCAGACGCCGGAGAACTGCTTAAGATTCACAGAGAAAAAGAAGCTGTCAGACAACAGCTGGAACAATTGTATGAAGTCTGGGAGAACCTGGCCCAGGATGTATGATCCCGGGTCTTCTCCTCTCAGGAAAGGAGCATCTCTGTTATGACGAAAAAACGTGTGGCGGCCATAGCCGCCCTGATCCTCATCGGCTGCCTGTATCTGGCCGCCCTGGTCCTGGCTTTTATAGACAGTCCCTTTGCCAGAAGCTGTCTCATGGCTGCGCTCTTCTGCACCATCGTAGTTCCCGCCGCCGTCTACGGCTATCTGGTATTTACGGATCGTCTGAAAGGAAAGGATCCGGATTCCCGGTGATCCTTAACATCTCTTCATCTTCCGCCGAATTTCCGGCTGCCGCCGCTTCTGATAAAGAAATTCCCAGCCAGAGGCAGAGGGTCTTCACTCCCTCTGCCTTGGAAGCTGTGTATGGAACAACCTGAAGGCAGCAGTCTTCCGCAAAAACTCTCACCTGGCCTTCTCCCCTGTTGTCACAGTTCTCTGATACCTCCCGGATCTCGTCTTCTTTCCACGGCAGCTGTCTGGGTCTCAGCAGCGTAATCTTGTACAGAATCCCCCGTCTCTCCCAGGCCAAAACTCTGGCACGGCGGTTTCTCCCTTCTTCTCTCATGATCCGGAGCCATCGTCTGTCCATGGGATACAGAACTTCCTTCTCTCCTTTTTCCTCTCTCAGCACCACATGGGCGCCTCCCGCAAAGACTCCCCCGGAAAACAGGGGCCACAGGGCCCGGCAGCGCTTCCGGGCCTCTCTGACGGGAAGCGTGGTGGCAAAAAAAAGGCCTGTCCCCTGCCTGGCCAGAAGTTCCAGATCCCTTTTGGCAAAGGAAGAGATCTCCGTCTCTCCCCTGGGAATCAGAGTCCCTTCGATATCCAGAAAAACCGCTTTCATCTTTCTGGGAATCCGAAATACGGGATAAGAGCCGAAAAGGATCCGGTTCATCACATCTTCTCTGCCGCCGTATGCCAGATAGCAGGAGCATCGTTTCCTGCCGCACCCTGCCCGCATCCGGGATTTTTGTCCGGGCAGTCTGTCATACCAGTTCTCCGTCAGCACGCGGCTGATGTTGCATCTTCGGACTCTCCCGTCAGACTCCACAAAAAAGCGGTTTCTGCACCGGCTTTCATCGGCCTCCACGGCTGCCAGTTCCCGTGAGAAATAAGGATCGATCTTCTCGAACTCCTGCCTCTCTGAAACCGTATAAGGCCGTTCCATGCCGTCCATCTTATTGATCCACAGATACATGTCACGGGGCAGCAGCTGTCTGAGGCGGCGGATGGATTCCAGGTTCTCCGGCACTCCCACAGCCCCGGCACAGATCCGGATGCCCTCTCGCCGAACCCGGAGGCACTGATCTGCAAACGTTTCCACATCTGTCATCTCCGGATGGAAAGTAGCCCACAGAGACAGCTTCCCCGTCTGTCCTCCTGCCTCCCGGTACAGGTCCACGGACCGGCCCACAGAAAAGCTTAAGTTGGTCTGGGCCCCCGCACAGTCCAGACTTGTCCCCGCTGTAAGCCGGCCCAGCCCCTGCCAGTACCAGTCATGGATCAGGGCCTCTCCATAAGGCACCACCATCACGGCTCCTGTGGATCTCTCCGGGGCTTTGCCGCCATTTTCCAGAAGACTCTCCACAAACCGGAACCACTGATCTCTGTCCCTGTCATACTCTCTCCCGGAACCCCTGTGTTTGGAAAAGGGACAGTAGCTGCATCCGTAATTACAGCTTTTTAAACTTCCCCGGTAAAGAACCACTGCTTTCTCCGTGATCACAGTCCCACTCCTCCATTCTCCGGCGGATATCCGGTGAGATCAGCTGAGGCCCCAGATAGTCCGAAAGTCCCAGACCTTCTTCCGTGAGAGTCAGCCAGGGGCCCTCCGTTCTCTCCCTGACCTCTGTCCGGCCCGAATCCTTTTCGCTCCTTTGGGTATCTGCTGACAGCTCCCGTTCTTTCAGAAATCCCTCCTCCATCCACCGGACAAGGAGAGGAAAATCTTCCAGCACGCCGGTCCCGAACCGGTCCCGATACCTTTTTTCATCCAGTCCCGGCAGGATCAGAATATGCCGGATCACGTATCTTCTCTTCTGTTCCTCCTCTGAAAGAAAGATCCCGTGGCGGATTCTGGTATGATCCTCACATTCCAGGTATGCCTTCAGTTCTGCCAGACAGCCCTGTCTCGTAATGGCATAAGGCGTACAGAAATGGAGGTTTCCCACGTAGCTTCTCCCTCCGCAGCCCACGGCCAGGGAGGCGGAAAAACCG
>CAJUJV010000082.1:12434-16196 GCA_910586845.1 uncultured Hungatella sp. | reverse complement strand
CGTGCTGCAGGGGGACCTGGCCTACGGCGGTATCCTGCAGCAGCTGATTGCCAGAAAAATCAATATCACAAAAGTCAAAAAACCTGTATTCGATATTGATTATTCTGATTTCTTTCATATGGATGAAAACTTTGAGTACTATTACGAGGACTGACAGAAGGAGGAATCTATGGAGCGAATAGAGAGAATGCCTGTGCCTGTGCTGCCTGCTTTTGTGGGAGCGCTGACCCTGTCCAATGTGTATTCCGGTATAGGATATTCCTGGATCCGACATTTGACTATGTGGGCGGCTACGGTTATTATCATCCTATATATGGGAAAGCTTTTAAGATTCACGGACACCTGCCGCAGAGAATACGGCAATGTGGTACCGTGCAGTCTGTATGCAGGGTTTGACATGGTGCTGATGATTCTTGGAAGCTATTATTTTGATTATGTACCGATACTGGGGAAGGGGATCTGGCTTGCTGCCATTGGTCTTCATGCCATACACATCTGCCTGTTTACCTTCCGAAATGTGATCAAAAAGCGTGACGTCAACACCTTTGTCCCCAGCTGGTTTGTGACTTACAACGGAATTATGGTCAGCTGCGTGGTGGGGGGATCCATGGGAATGAAGGGGCTGTTGACAGGGATCGTTTATTATGGGATCATAATCTATGTGATTCTGATTCCGATTATGGTATGGAGGCTCCTTAAAGTGGAGGTGAAACCGGCTGTGTATCACACCATGGCAGTCGTTCTGGCCCCCTGCAGTCTCTGTGTGGTCAGTTATCTGAATGTGATACCAAATCCTGCCCCGATGATTTTGTATGTGCTCTACGGCTGTGTGCTGGCCTCTCTGACATTTATCGTGGTGAAACTGCCTGATTTTTTCTCATTTCCCTTTCATCCCGGCTTTGCAGGGCTCACTTTCCCAATGGCCATCGGTATCGTGGCCACCAACAAGATGACCGGATATCTCAAGGGAGCAGGGCAGGAGAGTCTGGCGGCTCTGACCGGTCAGCTGAGCGGAATTCAGATCTATCTGACTACGATGATCATAGGTTTTGTGGTGCTGAATTTCCTGATCATGGCACTGAAAACAGAAAGGAAGTAAAATATGAGAGAGACGGCGGCCGGGAACTGTCAGGATCAGATAGCGGGATATATTCTGACTGGCGGAAAGAGCAGGAGGATGAACGGGCAGGACAAGCTTTTTCTGGATTATCGTGGAGCTGCTTTTTATGATCATATCAGAAAGGCTCTGGGTTCTTTCTCGGCTGTCTACCTGTCTGTAGCCTGTGAGGGCAGGAATCGATATGAAAGTCTGGGACTTCCCATGGTCACAGACTTTCTGCCCGGGCTTGGACCTATGGGCGGAATCTGTTCCGGGCTTCTGTCCTGCCGGGAACAGGCACTGTTTGTGGCTGCCTGTGACATGCCTCTGATCGACCAGAGAACCGTAGACCTGGTAACAGAACGATTCCGGGAGCAAGGAGACAGGGACCGGGTCATGGTGGTCCGGACCGGAGAGCAGGTTCATCCTCTCTTCGGGATCTATCCTAAAACCGCCATCCCTCTGATGGAAGAGATGATCCTGGAAGGAAATTACCGAATGAGAGATTTCATCTTTCGATCCGGAGCCAGGATCCTTTCTCTCGGGGAGGACAGTCCTGTGGGTGTCAATATAAATACGGAAGAGGAATACCGAAAAATTGTCAGGAGGTAAAATCCGAAAAATATCTGAAGGATCTTATTCATTCACAGCAAAAAATGCTTAAGCTCTGCTGACACATTTTTCTGCCCATTGGTTTTGCATGATATGATCACATCAGCCTTTTATATATATCCAGCATGCTTTCTATCTGATACTGCAGAAGCCATGCCGCATCATCGTACTCCGTAGTTGATTTGATCGCTTTCAACAATGCCGGATAGTATTTTTCTGTTTCAGTGATCTGCCGGTAAATCCTCTCCCTGCTGAGTCCCCAGGACATCGTAGTCAGATTGTTACACCGATCTATACATTTGACCAACGCCGCTTTTGTATTTGCAGCAATAGCGCCATAATAGGAATCCATAACTGCTTCCCTGTCTGTATCGGTCGTCTTTTTATGTGTCACAAGAACCACTATTCTTTTTGCCTCTTCACTGACCGGCAGATCACTCTCAGTCTTATTACAGTCCTCGATCACATCATGAAGAAGAAGCGCGGCGATAACAGCGTCTTCTTTGATTCCCATAGACAGAGCATGACAAGCCATATTAAGCGGATGATAGATATATGGAGTGTTTGATCTTTTCCTTGTCTGGCCCTCGTGCGCCGCAACGGCAAAGTCAACTGCCTTTAATGTATCTGACATTTGAAAATTTCTGGCAGTGGTCTTCACATAGGTCTTCATGTGCTCCCAATTGTATATCGCATCTCTGGTCTTAAAAACTTTTCGCTTTTCTTCAGCCAATGCGGAGACAGAGACATCAAAGACTTCCGCCAGCTTCAGCAGTTTGTCGATATCGGGCTTATATTCATCTCTTTCCCAGGACGATACTGCCTGGAAAGAGACACCCAGCTCATCGGCAATCTTTTCCTGAGTAAATTCTTTTTCTTCTCTTAATCTCCGTATGTTTGCACCTATGCTCATTGTTCTCCTCCTAATCGATAAATCCGATGTTGTGGATATCTACGGCTCCATACACTTCCAGATCTTCACTGATATCCGACTGGATAGTTTCCATAAATCCCTGGTCCCAGGAATCATATGTCAATCCGATGTCGTTCGGAAACAAACTGTACTGCACGCCGTTCAGTATAAACTTTGTTTTGACAAGTTTCGCGGGCCACCTGGGGTTTTTATCCCATTCTTCTTTTTTCACTGCAAACTCTGCTTTCCACTTACTTTTCAGGACATCTAAAATATGCTGATTTAAAATAGAGATAGCCTGTTCCTCAGAAATCTCATCCATTTCCAACAAGATGCCTGTGTCTTCAAATCGATATGAGGTATCTTCGACCCATTTCCCATCTCTGAGAAGATAGTCTTTACAGCATTTTCCATCCTTTTCCCGTTTAGCAATGATCCTGTCCCGAATCAGGTAATACGAGGTACTCTTTTCTTTCATCCTGCACACCTTCCTTTCACAATCATTATAAAAAAAACCGTGCAAAATCTCCAACAAGCCTGGATAGAGATTATGATTTTTTATTCAAGCGGTGCTTGAGTTTCCCTACGATTCAAGAAATTCCCTGATCCACTGAGGATTGGAACCGTAATACAGATGAGGAAATCCGGCTATCAGTTCATGAGTCACATACATACAATTCCAGGACCGGGTACTGAAAGGTTTGACGGCTTTTAAGTCCATCCCCGGCAGAGTGCTGTCCCAGTAGTGAAATTCGTGGGCTCTTGCCACCTGATTTCCATGACTGTCCAACAGAGAAATATAACCGAACCGGGATAATTTGTCTGTCCGGTATCCCTTTGCCCTGATAATGCCGGCCATGGGGTAGGAGAGGCCGTCGGCTCCCTCCAGAGTCTCATGGAGATAGAGGAATCCTCCGCATTCGGCCAAAATCTTCACTCTGTGACGACCAGCCGTTCTGACCGCCTCCAGCATAGACTGATTTTCTGATAATTCTCTGGCATACAGTTCCGGATATCCGCCTCCGAAAAGGATCGCCGTAAGCCCCGGACAGGGCAGATTCTCGTCATGAAGAGGGCTGAAGAAAACCAGCTCCCAGCCCAGCTTTCGCAGCAGTTCCAGGTTTTCCTCATAGTAAAA
>CAJUJV010000082.1:9665-12424 GCA_910586845.1 uncultured Hungatella sp. | reverse complement strand
GTCCGGTCTTCGTCGCGCCGGCAGCGGGAATACGGGAGGGATCCGAAAGCTTCTGTCGGACAATGGGGGGAGCAGTCCCCGCCAGCTCCAGAATTCCATCCATATCCAGACAGGACTCCAGGCGGTCTGCCAGAGCTTTCACTTTCTCCCGAAGCCTTTCCTGCTCCCCGGGCAGTGTCAGCCCCAGATAGCGGCTTTCCCAGTCCGCCTCCTCACACTGAGGGATGGCTCCCAGAAATCGGACTCCCATCTCCTCCAGCAGGGGTCTCAGTCTTTGGGCCATCATGGAGCTGGTCCGGTTCAGGATCACCCCCCTGATATGGCTGTCTTTCTCATATTCCAGAAATCCTTTTACCAGGGCTAACAGGGACAGGCTGCTTTTCTTTCCATCTACCACCAGAATCACAGGCGTGTTCGTCAGCCCCGCCGCCTCCCAGGCGCTGGCACGGGTTGTGATTCCGGCCACCCCGTCGTAATACCCCATGGCCCCCTCTATGACAGCCATGTCCGCCTTCCTGGTCTTTTCCTCAAACAGTCTGGCCGCCTCCCCGGGCGGCAGAAAAAAACTGTCCAGGTTATAGCCAGTGACTCCCAGGACGTACCGGTGAAACATGGGATCAATGTAATCCGGCCCGCATTTGAACGAGACGCAGGATATCTTCCGCCGGTTCAAAAGCTCCAGCACCCCGCAGGTGACGACGGTTTTTCCGCTGCCGCTGCAGGGCGCGGAAAATAAAATTCTGGGAAGAGTTCTCACTTTTTCTCTCATTCCGTCTGTCCTAAAAGATCCAGAACCCGGTATTCTTTCACCCGTCCAGCCACCTGCTCCCAGGTAATGCGGGAGCGGACAAAGTCAAAATCACCCCAGATCCGCCTCAGTTCTGCCCTGATCTGAGGAACCTGCTCCAAATCTTCGGCCCCGGTGCGCACATAGTAGTCGGGCAGCAGAGTACAGCCCGCCATACAGCTGTCCGGCTCCGGCGGTTCCTGTCCCTGACTTAATGCGCTTAAAAAGCGCAGATGACTGTCTATATAGCTGTTGAGCTCCAGATGAACCCCCGCCATACCGTTTAAATCGAAGACCTGGAAGGGGTCTCCTCCAGGCACAGAGATCTGGCCACCGGCATAGAACGCCTCCGAATCTCCGAAATCATAGAGGTCATTGCAAATGTCCATGAGCCTGCCGTATTCCTCCTGAGTCACCGGTTCCTGGAAGGACCTGAGTATGACATCAGCCGCCCACCCCAGTTCTCCCAGCACTTCACAGCCCGGAAGCCTGCTCAAGGTTTCCCCCAGCCTGACCAGACGGGCCATGGACAACAGCCCCAGAATCCGCGCCTGAACATCTGTCAGTTTCTCCGTTTTCTCTTCCATCTCCGCGGGAATCCTGTTGTAGAGCAGATCTTCTTCCTCCTCCAGAGTACCGATCCGGCCGGAACAGTCGGTGACGATCTCCTTGTGGAAAAGCCGTTTTTTGCTCGTCCTCTCATAGGTTCCGTCACTGGCGCTGTAGACGGTGTCTGCCCGATTCAGCCACAGAACCGCCTTGTTTAAGTCTCCCTGGTCCATGGCGGCGGCTCCCAGGTCATAATAGGCCCTGGCCAGGCCGTCCCAATCCTTTTTCTCCAGACATTTTTCAAGCCGTTCTTCCGGGGTTTTCTTCTTTTCAAACAGACCTAGCATAACGATTTCCTCTCTTTTTATTTTTCTGTGCTTTATGGCACAGCATGGTATCATTGCTATTATAGACGTATTTTTAAGGGAAGGCAACCGGCACATGACAATATATCCTGTCAAAAACGGGACTTTTGTGATAGAATATCAGAGAAAGGAGAGGGAGATACGATGATGAACAGCGATTTAAAAAAATACCAGGCGTAGGGCCTGACATGGAGCGCCACCTTCAAAATATCGGTATCCGGTGCATCGCCGATCTGAAAGGCAGAGACCCTGAAGAATTATATCAGCTGGACTGTCTGAAAAAGGGATTTCAGGACGATCGATGTGTTCTGTACGTGTTCCGCTGCGCGGTATATTTTGCGGAACATGAATACCACGAGCCTGAGAAATTAAAATGGTGGTACTGGAAGGACAGGGATTATCCGGAAACCGGACAGCCGGACGGCCCAGGCAAAGATTCGGTTTAAAAGAGACCATATTTTACAAGACAAAACCAGAAGAATATGGTAAACTGCCTGTGGAGAGGGGGAAAGGCAACATGAAAAATAAAACACAGTCGATTCTGGGATGCGGTTTTGCACTGATTACGATCATGATCTGGGGAACCACATTCACATCCACCAAAATCCTGCTGCTGGATTTCAAACCCGTAGAGATCCTGTTTTTTCGGTTTCTCCTGGGTTATCTGGCGCTGTTTCTGGCCTGTCCCAGACCGCTGAAACTCCCCTCTGTCAGACAGGAAGCCGTCTTTGCCCTGGCAGGGCTGTGCGGCATCTGCCTGTATTACCTGCTGGAAAATATTGCTCTCACCTTTACCATGGCTTCCAACGTAAGCGTCATCATATCCGTGGCTCCATTCTTTACCGTTATCCTGTCGCAGCTGTTGGATTCCGGCGAAGAGAAGGGAAAAACAGGGGCCCATTTTTTTATGGGATTTGTGATTGCCATGGCTGGCATCGGGCTCATCAGCTTTAACGGTTCCAGACTGGAACTGAATCCTGCCGGCGATATCCTGGCTCTTATGGCAGCTTTTGTCTGGGCGTGCTACTCGATCCTCTCAAAAAAGATCAGCAGCCTCG
>CAJUJV010000082.1:320-9655 GCA_910586845.1 uncultured Hungatella sp. | reverse complement strand
TCCGGTTCTCCTTACGACCCGCAGGACATTTTTCTACGGCATTCTTTTTATGGTACCCGCCCTGTTCTTCTTTGACTTTCAGCTGAGACCGGAACGGTTTGGAGATATCACCTGTCTGCTCAATATGGTTTACCTGGGACTGGGGGCCTCTGCCCTCTGCTTTGTCACATGGAACACGGCGGTACGTCTGCTGGGAGCAGTCAGAACCAGCGTATATATCTACATGGTTCCTGTCATTACAGTCGCCACGTCAGCGCTGATTCTGAGAGAGCCAGTGACCTGGATCTCGGCCGCAGGAACCCTTCTGGCAGTTGCAGGACTTTTTCTTTCAGAATACAGAGGGAAGGGATGAGAACGGTGGAACGGTCCCAATGCACGGATCTTACAGGCGAAAAAGTTATTCTCCGATGTGTCGAAGAGCAGGACAGAGAGATGCTCATAAGCCTGATCCAGGATCCCGAGACCATAAAAATAACAGGCGGTTACCCATGCCCGGAAACCTACGATCACCAGATGTCCTGGTTTGACGCCCCGTCGGATTTGGGCGGCAATGTCCGAAGGATCATAGCAGATAAGGCGCAGCCTCAGAACGGCCTGGGGATTATCGCCTTTTCCGGTAACGGATCCCAAAAACAGACTGCTCAGATTTACATTAAGCTTATAAAATCTGCCCGCAACAGAGGATATGGGCAGGATGCGGTAAGAGTTTTTGTCTCCTACGGCTTCCATGAACTTCAGCTGAACCGCATCTTCTGCCGTATATTGGAACACAACACCGCCTCCCGGAAACTGTTTGAAAAATGCGGTTTCTGTCCGGAAGGTCTCTGTAAAGATCATACATATAAATATGTCCTAAATACTCCGGCGGATTTGCTCTGACACCATGGATATCCCCGGCAAAACCTGAAGGATCAGCTTGCGGGCAACTGCGGGATATGCTAAGATAAAGACTATGACTTAAGGTAAAAACCGCGTTTCAAGGGAGGCTATGATGAATATCGGGGAAACACTGGATGAGATCAAATCCAAGATCCAAAAAGATCCCAAACTCCGCCAGGAGTTTTTACATACAAGGCAACAGCCTGATCCTCTGAAAGCTTTTTGTGTAAAATGCCGCCAGATGGGGTATGATCTCTACGAGATGGATCTCATCGACGCCGGGGAGGAATTCTATGCCGCCATCAAGCGCAGCACCAACGGCGGCGGGGAGAATTCTCCTGTGCTGAAAGGCGAAGATGATTTCTATGAGATGTTTTTCGCGGATCTGGAGATGTAGTTAAGATGAGGGCAATATGAGACTACAGCTACGGTTGAGAAGTCGTTGAAATGACAAGATTTCTATACCAGAACCCTGAACGCTCTCAGACTTATCCGGGAAGCCTGATTGAAACGGATCCGAAAATTCAGAAAAAGGCGCGAAGTCCTGTTCTTCCTGGGAACTTCGCGCCTTGTCTCTTTCGCTTCCGATACATCTCAGGTCAGGCCTGCCCGCTGCCTGTCATCCTTCCGGTTTTTCCATAAAACGTCAGCAGATACAGCCCGCACAGGCCTACTACCGCGTAGATAATCCGCGACAGCCAGATATTTCCAAAGATAAATTCCACCAGGTTAAAGTCGAAAAATCCGATCAGTCCCCAGTTTACGGCTCCGATGATCCCGATGGTGAGCGCGATCCCGTCTAACATTTTGTTCATAAAGAAGACCTCCTGACTTTTAAGACATCATGGGCTGATTTTCTGGTTACAGCTTCGGTAGTAAGGATTCCCCGATTTTAGAATTTTATTCATCGTTTTTTTGAGAAACCAATGGCGAAAAAAAACTGGCGATCAAAGCGGCCCCAAAACAGATCCCGGCCAGAGTATAAAAAGCCGTGGTCATGGAGAAGCCTGCCGTGATCTTTCCGCACATGACAGGAAACGCGGTCATCCCGAGGGCATATACTGCCTGATAAAATCCCATAGCCGTGGATTTAAAGCAGAGGGGAATCCCTTTCATGGCCTCCGCCGTAAGACAGGAAAATAAGATTCCGGTGGACATTCCCGGCAGAATCTGAAGAAGCTCATCCGATCACAATCAGATGACAGCAGCAAACAGAATCTCTGATTTTTTCTTGTTTATCATCAGTATTTTCCTCCATTTCTTACATCTGTTTCTTATCTTAACACAGGATTCCGTTCACGTCTACGGCTCTGTAAAGCCCGTTATCCCGGCACTTATTAAAACGGCGTTTACATTTTCTCCATTGTTCGGCAGAAAATATGTAAACGCCGTTACACACTGTCCCAAAATCCTTGCCAGCAGGAAAAATTTCATTACAATAGGTATCAGATACGAGCCACGGAACATAGATTCAGGAGGAAAAAACATGTTATCAAATTCAAAATTAGGTTTTGGTCTTATGCGTCTTCCAAAGGATGGAGACGGAAATATTCTTCAGGATGAAGTCACCCGCATGGTGGATGCCTTCATGAAATCAGGGATGAATTATTTTGACACGGCTTACGCTTACGGCGGAAGCGAGGCGGCCATGAGGAAGGCTCTGGTGGAGCGGTATCCCCGGGATTCCTTCACCATCGCCGACAAGCTCCCGGCCTGGAAACTGCAGTCCGAAGAGGATGTGGAGCGGATTTTCAAGGAATCCATGGAATTGTGCGGGGTAGAGTACTTCGATTTCTATCTCCTTCACAGCATCGAGGCAAGTCATCTGCCCACTTATGAAAAATATCACTGTTTTGAGTTCCTTCAGGAGATGAAGAGACAGGGAAAGATCCGGCACATCGGCTTCTCCTACCACGACAATGCCGAACTTCTGGACCAGGTTCTGACCAATCACCCGGAGATGGATTTTGTTCAGCTGCAGCTCAACTATCTGGATTGGGAGAACGGGGTGATCCAGTCCCGGAAGAACTATGAGACCGCCAGGAAACACAACAAACCGGTGGTGGTCATGGAGCCTGTGAAGGGCGGAACTCTGGCAGCTTTCCCGGAGGATATTGAGAAAATCTATAAAGACTACGCCCCGGAAAAATCCGCCGCCTCCTGGGCCCTCCGGTACATTGGGTCCCTGGATGGAGTGATGACCGTCCTCTCCGGCATGTCCAACGAGGAGCAGATGAAGGACAATCTGAATACCTTCGTGAACTTCCGGCCCATGAGCGAGGATGAGTATGGGCTTGTCCGTGAAGTGACCTCAAAGGTTCTGTCCTTCCCCACCATCCCCTGTACAGGCTGCCGCTACTGCGTGCCGGGCTGCCCCATGAAGATTCAGATCCCCGACCTGTTTACGGCATACAACAGCGCCAAGACCTACGGCTCCAACCGGAGATACGACACCTGGTATAAGAATCACACCCAGGGCGAACATGGGGCTGCCTCGGCCTGCATCGGCTGCGGTCAGTGCGAAGGAGTGTGTCCCCAGCACCTGGAGATTATCTCGCTGCTTAAAAATGTTTCCGAAGAATTTGACGCCACAGTTTGAGGAGGAAAAAATTATGTTTAATCTGAAAAATGAAACTTATAACGGAGCCATTGATCCCACAGCCAACCGTCTTGCCGCCATCAAGGAGATGGGGAACCTGAAAAAACTTTCTTATGAAGAGCGGTTAAAAACCCTCAGCGCTTCCGGTTTCTGTTCCTTCAACTGGGCGGACAGACTGCTGAAAGCGGCAGGACAGTAAATCAAGTAAGGGGTTGATTCCCCTATCTGCCGGGTCGGCTATATTTTCGCCGTCCTGTATACGCCAAAAATAAAACAAAAAAATCAAAAAGAAACGAGGAAAAAATCATGTACAATTTTAATTTTTATATGCCCACGAAAGTATTGTTCGGACCAGGAAAGCTTTCTGAACTTCACAACGAATCCCTCCCGGGGAAAAAGGCTCTGATCATAACCTCCAACGGCCAGTCCGTGAAAAAATACGGTTATCTGGAGAAGCTGGAAAAGGAACTGGAACTGGCGGGAGTGTCCTACGCCCTGTTTGACCAGATCCGTCCCAATCCCACCAACATCAACGTGATGGATGGGGCAAATGCGGTAAAGGATAATGGCTGCGACTTCGTCATCGCCCTGGGCGGCGGCTCCGTTATGGACTGCTCCAAATGCATCGCCCTCATGGCGGCCAACCCGGGAGACATCTGGGATTACTCCTTAAGCGCCACAGGAAAAAAGAAGAGCGCCCCCAACCCGGCTATCCCTGTTGTTTGTATCACCACATCCGCCGGAACCGCCAGCGAGGTGGACATCGCCGCCGTGATCTCCAACGACGAGACCCAGGAAAAGACCGGGATCTTCTTCCCGTCCATGTTCCCCACCCTGTCTGTGGTGGACAGCGACCTGATGATGAGCGTGCCGCCGAAGTTTACGGCTTACCAGGGAATGGATGCCTTCTTCCACGCCTCCGAGACCGTAGTCAACAAAAACGTCCATCCTATGGCGGAGATGTTCGCTTTAAAAACCATCGAGCTGGTAGCCAAATATCTTCCCGCCGCTGTAAAGGATGGCAGCGATAAGGGGGCCCGGGCTTACATGGCCCTTGCCAACAGCCTTGCCGGATACTATATGATGTGTACCTCCGCCCACACCATGGAACACGTTATGGGCAGCTTCCACGACAAACTGGTTCACGGGGCGGGACTGATCGAGATCGCCCACGCTTACTATGACTTTTTTGCCGAGAGGAAAGCCGCCGAGGAGCCTATGAAGAAGATGGCCAGAGCCATGGGCGTGGAGAATCCAGCCAGCGGAAAGGATTTCATCGCTGCCCTGGATCAGCTGATCGCCGACGTGGAATGCGGGGAGCTTAAGATGAGCGGCGAGGGAATCACCAGGGAAGAACTGAAGAAATACCCCGCCAAGGTCCATGAGGTCATGGGAGGAGACATCACCGCCGACCCTCTGCCTCTTTCTGACGAGGACTACCTGACAATCTTTGAAAACGCTTATCGCTAAATACTTATGGCAGACAGATTGAATTTCACGGTCAGAAGCAGACGATGAGACGCTTAAAAAGTTCTTAGGGAGGTTTTAGGTTTTGATGAAACAGTTTAGAGGAAGCTACTGCAGTTATTTTCTGATGTATTTCTTTTACTATCTGTCCCTGGCTATGATGCAGGGGCTGATCTCTGTCTATCTCATGGACAGGGGATATTCAGCATCCCAGGTAAGCCTGACCGTGTCCGCCTCCCTGGCCGCTTCCGTGGCCCTGCAGCCTGTGGTGGGGGCCTTAAGCGACCGGCTGGACAAACGGCTGGTCTGCGGAGGGCTCCTTGCCATAAACGGGATCCTGAGCTATGTGTTTCCCATGCTGTCGGCCTTTCCCCTTCTGGCGGCGGTCTACAGTCTGATGATCGCGGGCATGAACGGCACCAACCCGGCGGTGGAGCAGATGGCCACCGTATCCCGGTTCCCCTACGGCAAGATCCGGGTGTGGGGCACCATCGGCTACGCCGTGGGAACCCAGGTCAGCGGGATCCTTTACCGCTATGTCTCCCCCGGAGCTATGTACCAGATATGCGGCATGGGCATGGTGCTGTGCATGGCAGGACTCCTGGGGACCCAGGATGTCACGGCAGAGGATAGGCCGGAAAAAGCGGCGGCGAGAGACAAGGAGCCGGGGAAGGGGAAGATGGCCTTTGGCAAAGATTTTTTGTGGTATCTGGTCATCACGGGATTGTTTTATGGAGCCACAAACGTAAACAGCACCTTTCTCCCTTCCATGTTCCAGGAACAGGGCATGACCATTGACCTGGCTGCCACGGTGATCTTCGCCGCCACCCTGATGGAATTTCCCATCGTCATGTTTTCCGGCAGGCTCATGGACCGCATGAAAAACAAGACGCTGCTTACCGCGGTATTTTCCCTGCTTGTGATCCAGTTCGCAGTATACGCTCTTGTGCCTTTCGCCCCGGTTCAGGCGGCGGCTGCCTTCCTCACCAAATCCGTGGCCACTATGGCCTACATCATGATCAACCTGAAAGTGATCGCCTCCATCGTGGACAAACGGTACCAGATGACGGCCCTGGCCGTGGTGGCGGCCCTGAAAAGCCTGTTCACCGTAGGGTTCCAGACCGTCTGCGGGTATCTGCTGGACCATGGGACCTATCAAAGACTTTACCTGCTGCTTCTGGGAGTATCGGTATTCGGAATCCTGCTGATTCTGGCCAGCCGGATCCCCGACGGAACCCGGGAGAGGCTGTTTGAATAACAGAACATGATCTCGTAAGTTCCCCGCACCGGCGATTTGCCGTTGAATTCTTCCTCAAAACTTGTTATACTGGGAAAGACAAAAGGGGACAAAAGAGAGTTATGGCAGAACAGGAATACTTCAGACAGGCATTGGCCAATTTTACATTTGAGACCGCCAGCGGCGGGGCCATCCGCCATCTGGCGGACCACGGCTATACAGTGGATGAGATTTCGAAAAAACTGGATTTTCCCACGCCCATGGATCGGATCCGGAACACCGTGTGGAAGCATTTTCTTGATAAAGGGATCCTGCTCTTAGATGAGCCCGGGACAGGAGCAAAACAGGAGGCCTATGACTTCGTGGCAGAATACGACAGCTGGGGGAGGAAAAGTTTTCGGAGAGTGACGGTTCAGGGCTTTGGAGGAGAACCGATTCAATGGAAAGAAACTGTTTTCCGCGAAGAAAGAGACGGAAGTCTCTTGTCCTACCTGTCAGGGCGCTGCGGCAGGGAGGGCCAAAAGATCTCCGCCTATGTTTCCTGCGATTTCGGGCTTAGGAGCCGGCGTGAACCGGAGCGATACCTTCAGGCTCTGAAAGTACTGGAAAAATCGGAGCAGGATTATATCCTGGGGCTGCCCTGGGAGAGACGAGTCGTCTATCACAGACTGGATCAGAGGATGTGCCGGATTGTAGCCGGGCTGTACAAAAACAGCGAGTATCAGGGGTGGTGCTATTTGATAGAAGAGAAGGAAAAAGTGCGGATTGAACCAGACCACCCCCATATTTTAAATGGAAGGTGCTGTATATGAATTTTCTGGAATCGTCCGCTGTTCTCGTCCCTGCGCTGACAGGGATGACATTGACTTTCTATGACGGGACCACGAATGCCCTGAAACACTTTGAACATAAATATTGTTTCTCCCCTCAGCTGCAGAAATGCTACACGGCCCAGAGACTGGAAGCGCTTTTGCAGCAGGGCGGGGAAGATTACATATATAATCTGGATGAGCCTATGGGTACGCGTTTGACTGCCTTTAAGACCAACGGGCAGTGGGTGCTGCTGGGACCATATGTGGAAACGGAGTGGAGCGAGCGGAGAGCCAGGCTTCTTCTCGTAAAGATGAACGCATCGGAAGCTGCTCTTCCCATGTATAAGGCTTATCGCTGCAAGCTGCCTATTATCAGCCGGGAACTGGCTGTTAAGACGGCATTTGTGGTGGCGGAGAATCTGGATGACAGAAGGAGAGCCGTGGAAACTCTGTATGTAGACTCAGAAGGCCCAAGCCCGGTTTTAACTTTTTCGGAAGTCTACACCAACACAGAAGAAGTGAAATGCCGTTATGGCCTGGAAGATCGTTTCATTGAGGCAGTGAGCCGGGGCAATGGAGGAGAGGCTCACCGGTTGTGGCGGGAGATGAGCAAGGTCACATCTGACCTTCGTTTTATATCGGACAGCGTACAGGATCGGCTGGTAGGGGCTGCCATCATACGAACGTTGATACGGATCGGGGCCAAACTGGGCGGGCTCAGCCCTGTACTTATTGATTCTGTCAGCCAGGAATATGCTCAAAGGATGAAACACAGCAGATCCACGACAGAGATAAACGGCCTCATAACCGAAATGATTGGGAGACTCTGCGACGAGGTATGGGAGGGGCATCAATCCGGTTGGTCCCCTACCGTGCGGAGAGCAGTGGAATATATGGAGATTCATTTAAGCCGGCCGGTGACCACAGAGGAGATTGCCCTGGCGGCAGGGGAGAAAAAGAGGAACTTTGTAAGCCGGTTCTTTCAGGAAACAGGCATGACGATAAAGGAATATCTGGCAAAAAGGCGCTGTAACATCGCTGCACAGCTGCTGGCCAACAGCGAGTCCAGCGTCCAGGAGATTGCGGCTTATGTAGGATATCTGGACAACAACTATTTCTCCAAAGTATTTAAGTCTAATGTAGGAATGTCCCCTCAATCCTACCGTAACATTTACAAAACACGTTCCACGGAATAAGGAATAAAAAACATATTGATATAAAATTGTTAGCCCAAAAGTGAAAAAAGGAGTGTAAGAATGGCAAAAAAGGCATCGGATCGTGTAAGATATTATGAAAATCAGGGGGGATCAACCATAGGGACGGTTTCCCGCACCATTATCCAACAGGACGGGCTGTATTTTAAAGATCTGGACGGATCGGGGGAATATAAGCCTTTTGACGACTGGAGGCTTCCGGCAGAAGAGAGAGCGCAGGCCTATGTGAACGTGCTGACTACAGAGGAAAAGATCGCACAGCTTTTTATCTCCGACTGGCGCATGGGGAAATACCCCTGCGGAGTCAAAGGGCATCAGGCGGTACCTGACGAGTCCGGCGTTTTAGATGAAGCCCAGGTACACGGCAGGAGTATATTCGGAGAACAGCACCTGCCCGGAACCACGGAGCTGATCAAAGACTGGTTTGCCCGCCATCTGATTTTAAGGGCAAATCCGACCCCCGATGATCTGACGGACTGGATCAATCAGCTCCATGCCGTTGCGGAAGAATGCAGACATTTTGTGCCGGTGCAGGTGGTATCTAATTCCCGGAATGAAAACGGGGAGACGGTCTTCGGCATGAATGACGCCGCAGGCGTGTTTGCCACATGGCCCGGCACCTTGGGCATTGCTGCCGCGGTGAGAGGCAGCGGCATCGGGCTGGTAGATGAGTTTGCCGACTGTATCCGCCGGGAATGGGACAGCACCGGCTTAAAGAAAGGATACATGTATATGGCGGACATTATATCCGACCCAAGGTGGCAGAGAAGCTACGGAACCTTTGGAGAAGATCCAAAACTGGTCTGCGAAATCTTTTCTCATCTGATTCCGGGAATTCAGGGAAGCGACCATGGAGTGACAGCAGACGGAGTGGCAATGACGGTGAAGCACTTTCCCGGCGGAGGCGCCAGAGAAAACGGTTTTGATCCTCACTATCAGATGGGGCAGTGGAATGTATACCCGACCGAAGGCTCCCTTCAAAAATATCATCTCCCGGGATTTCAGACAGCAGTAAAATACCATGCAGCTTCCATTATGCCATATTACGCGAAACCATCAGAAGAAAAAAGTGCTCCCCAGACAGACCATCATTTAAGCCCCATGGAACTGAAGCCTTACGGTTTCGC
>CAJUJV010000082.1:0-310 GCA_910586845.1 uncultured Hungatella sp. | reverse complement strand
GCGGGAACAGATGGGATTTCAGGGATACATCAATTCTGACACGGGGATTGTGCATAATATGAGCTGGGGCGTGGAGATGCTGGATAAGCCGGAACGCATCGGATTCGCGGTAAATCAGGCGGGCGTGGACCTGATCAGCGGGCTTTTTGATAACAAATACGGCCGGGAAGCCTATGACCGGGGGAACAATGACTATTACGAGACACATTCTGTTCCGGATGGATTTCAAAAGGAAGAGATCATATTGACAGAAGAGGCTTTAAACCGGGCAGTCACCCGCACTCTCACGGAGATGTTTGAACTCGGCATG
>CAJUJV010000081.1:13337-16775 GCA_910586845.1 uncultured Hungatella sp. | reverse complement strand
GCCGTAGCGCGGTTGCGGCAGCAACCATCTTCCTTATGCGCGTAGTGCGCAACCCTGGAGGATTTTTGTTCTACAGGACGCAACTTTCCTATAGAACAAAAAGAAGGCTCCCATAGGAACCTTCCTGTCTCCACGACGGCATCCCCGGTCCCTAAAGGGACAGGAAACACGGTACATCTCTATTGGCATACTTTCACAGGAAGCGCCAACATAACAGATCAAGCAGGTTTCCTGGCTCACGGATCTCTGCTCTCCCGCACCTTCTCATGCTTTTGCACAATGGTATGCTGCAGGATCGCTCCCCGCTCACAGTGACCGGATCGCCCGGGACTTTCACCCGGTTCTCTTTTACCCGGCTTCGTAAAGCCGGCACTTGATCTTCTATGAAGTTATGGTTTGTGTCTCATTGTAAAGGGAAAACATGGAAATGTCAACCGTCATTTCTCGTCATTCTGTCACCAGCACATAGCCTGCATTTCCGCAGAACCCTTTTTTCTCCAGATTCGTTTTTTTCCATTCCGCCGTAAACTCGTAGATCTTGCCCTTCTCCAGACTCACTATAGGAATGTAGTAATAAAGTATGGCGATGCTCTCCTCCTGTGCCTCCGGATCTCCTGCAGCCGAAGAATCCCATTGGCGTACTGTCAGCGTATCCGGAAGAGCAGCGCAGGACAGGCTGTAGATCACGTCGTCCATCCGGTTATAGGTCGGCAGCTTCAGTCTTGCCGCAGACTTTATCACCGTCTCATCCGTAGGAGCAGGTCCGCAGGCGATCACTCCTTTCCCTTCTCCGTCTTCCTCCATCGTCCAGCTGTAGCTGCCGGCAGATATTTCAAAGGGATGATACACGCTGGATAAAAGGTCCGTCAACGTCATGGGCGGAGGAGAGGTCAGCAGGATGTCATGCCGCGCCGTCTCGTCTTCATCGGGCAGGGCTGTCAGCTGTTCTCCTCTGAACCGCCTGATACCGTCCCCTTCTTTCTCCCCCGTATCCTCCATCAGAACAAAAACAGAGGTGCCTCCTTTTAGTTCTTCTTCCACTGCCAGTTCATGAACGCCTGTCACCCAGAAAACTCCTGGGAAATCATCGGTGTCCGAGCTGATCAGCGCGGCGTCCTGCCTCACCTCCTTGATATGTCCCCGAAGGCCCACGTACTGCCTCACACCAGAAGCTTCCCCACCGGAGATCAAAGTCTCTTCCGGTGATCTCTTCTGAGTCTCATGGACCTCTTTTACAGTCTCAGTTTCTTTTATAGTCTGAGTACCAGCAGCATGACGGAAAAAAGCAGGATATTTTTTCTGAATCTCATGGCTTGCCTCCCTCTTGCAGTTTGTCGGTCTACAGGTATTATGATGAAATCTTATCATACAAATCTGAAAAAACTGGTGTGGATTTTCTTACGATCCTATAAATTTTATCTTATTTGCGGTATAATCCAGGGAGACCCTATACATACACAGGAGGAAATGATATGACCTATACGGTAAAAGAACTTGCAGATAAAATGGGAACGACACAGCATACCATCCGCTTTTACACAGACCAGGGCCTGCTGCCCTGCCAGCGGGACAAAAATAATCACCGGATCTTTGACGACGAATCCGTTAACTGGCTTAACAGTATCCAGTGCCTGCGAAAATGCGGAATCTCCATCGAGGATATCCAGACTTACTGCCGACTCTGCGAAGAAGGAGACGGAAAATTGCCGGAACGTTACGGATTTATATTGAAACAGAGAGAACTGGCTTACAGACGGCTTAAGGAAGCTCAGGATGTGGTAAACTATATGGAGCAGAAAGTCCGGCATTATGAGGACATCATATCCCACATCATACCGGACGATACCAACATGGCAGACAAAAAGAATCTGTCACATTCCTGATCATTGTGTTCTATGCCAGAGCCGCGGCAGCCCTCTCCAGCTCTTCCCGGATCCGGATATGCTGGGGACAGGCCTGCTCGCACTTTCCGCATCGGATACATTCGGCGGCCTTCTTTTTGCCATGGCCGCCTACCAGCCAGCCTTCCTGATGCTTTGCCGCGGCCTCGTCGCGGTAAAGAGTCAGATAATTCATGGCCGTAAACGTGCCGGAGATGCCGATATTACCGGGGCACACCTTGGCACAGTAGTTACAGGATGTACACGGGATCAGCGGAATCTGAGCCAGGGCCTTTCTGGCCTCATCCAAAGTCTTCTGCTGATCTTGTGACAGACGGGTAAAATCTTTCATGTAAGAAAGATTGTCCTTCATCTGTTCTACATTGCTCATGCCGGACAGCACCGTGATGATCCCCTCCAAACTGGCCGCAAACCGGACGGCCCAGGAGGCACAGGAAGACTCCGGCTCCGCCTTCTTGAAGATCTCAGCCACGGTCTGCGGCGGATTGGCCAGCATGCCGCCCTTCACCGGCTCCATGATGATCACCGGCTTCCCGTATCTTCTGGCCGTCTCGTAGCAGGCCCTGGACTGAACGGCCGGATTCTCCCAGTCTCCGTAGTTGATCTGAAGCTGCACAAACTCTGTCTCCGGATGGGCTTTCAAAATCTCTTCCAGCTCCTCCGGTGTGGAATGAAACGAAAATCCCACGTGGCGGATCAGTCCTTCCTTTTTCTTCTCCTGCACAAAACTCCACATATCATAGTCGTCAAAGAAACGGGTTCTGGACTCTCCCAGATTGTGGAGAAGATAGAAATCAAAGTAGCCTGCTCCCGTCTGCTTCAGAGACGTGTCAAACTGAACGATCGCTTCCTCCCTGGTTTTGCAGTTGATCCAGGCCGCATTCTTGGTGGCCAGCTGGAACGAATCTCTCGGATAGCGCTCCACCAGAGCCTGACGGATGGCATCTTCGCTCCCTGCATAGGCCCACGCCGTATCAAAATAGGTAAAGCCCGCTTCCAGGAATCGGTCCACCATCTCCTTGGTCTGCTCCACATCGATGACCTCTCCCTTCATGGGCAGACGCATAAGGCCGAATCCCAGCTTTCTGATCTCCTCGCCTAAATAAGCCATAACTCTCATCCTCCTTCTGCTGTGAACCTGCGCCCGGTTAAAAGGGCTTTGGACCGGGCGCAGAAATTCTGATGTAACAGAAGTGTAGCACATTCGAGTTGGGCGAAGTCAATACTTATCAGGCAAAATTCTGTAAATTTATTACACTTTATAGTCAATGCCAGAAGGTACTTTTTTTGTATGTGTATGCTTTGGAATCTGGATATCATAGATATCCGTCCCGTAAGGTATATCCAGGGTTAAATCATCTTTTAAGGCATATTTTTCTCCGGCAATCGTGATCTCCGTTCCCGGCTCCAGACAGCTAAACACACTTTTATTGTAGGAGAAATTCGATGAGGTCATGGTATAATATCGAAGATCATAATCTTCCTTTTTGTAAAGGGGATATTGTTTCGATTCGGAGTAAAAAAATTCCGAGGTCCT
>CAJUJV010000081.1:9236-13327 GCA_910586845.1 uncultured Hungatella sp. | reverse complement strand
CCGACCTTTACGGAGAAGAATCCTTTGGATATTCCTGCTTCGTCGAGATAATCCTTTATCTGGCTCTTTGTAACTCCGTATCGGGGCCAAATCTCAGGGGTAAGCATCAGCGCATTCCCGCCTGCCAGATCGTTCCAAAAGTGGATATATCTATCTGTCTCCCTGTCATAATCTGTAAGATCAATATCTTCCGACGTCGGCCTGCACAGACTTCCTTTCGGCATCGAAAATATGGCCCTGCTATATCCTGATGAATTTACATATTTATAATAACGGGCGCTTCCAAAATCCATAACATTGTCTTTCGCGGAAACCGTATTCAAAAGCCCGATATTAAGTTTGGGTATCTCATGGACATTCATCGTCGTTCCATCATCTAATGTAATCGTATCCCCTATACGCGTAAAGCTGCCACTGCTGTTAAGCCTGTCAACTGCATTCAGCATTGCTTTATGGGCAGAACCTACTGTTCTGTACACATTGGTGCCGCGAAAATGATCCTTAAAAAAATTAATTTCCATCCAAGACCCTTTCTATTTTTTTAATGTAGGAGAATACTCATACATGGTACTGTCACACACCGGATAGCAGTACTGGAAACTGACTACAGGAAGGGACTTGACGGTTTCTTTGGGATAAAATGTTATGTCCCAGCTGCTCTTTAAGCTGATACCTGACGATCCCACAGGTCCTGACGACGACGTGCGGGAGTAAGTGATACTGTCGGGATAATCAGGATTAGCGACACAGGCACTGCTGAATCCCACCAGCAGATCGCGGAGGACGATCTTCGAAACAATGGCATTCTCCGGAAGTACGGTTTCATCAGCCAGAGAAAAGGTCCTTTTTATCGTCCCGCTTGCAGGCGATGTGCTCAATAACACATTTACTTCCCCGCTGCTGATCATAGGCGTTCCTACAAACAGCGAATATTCCGACTCTTCTTCCAGAGCTCCCTTTATATGTACATAATAAATTCCGCCCTCAGAATCAAATTTGACAACATTTCTCCTGGTGCCGTAAGTCTCAGGAATTATGACATGATTGTCTGAGTCCAGAAGTTCAACACAGGTTGCGTGATCGCCGTATGGATGAATCACCGACAGATACTGCTCCCCTTTTGTAAGAACCACTTTATACCAGTCATCGTCTGTGGAATCCGCCTTTCCGGATATGCTGTATCTTCCGGAAAAGTCAAGATCTGCGACTTTTTCTATAATTTCATTATTCTGTGTGGTAGTCTGAGCAGTTTTCCGTGTGTTATTAG
The DNA here is from genome assembly GCA_910586845.1 of uncultured Hungatella sp. Classification (GTDB taxonomy): domain Bacteria; phylum Bacillota; class Clostridia; order Lachnospirales; family Lachnospiraceae; genus UBA3402. Next base: position 12,060 of record CAJUJV010000081.1, on the reverse strand, counting down.
GTTCGACCTCCGCCACATTATTAGGCCGTTCATATGCATACAAAATAAAACTGCATGATATAGCTGTCAGCAGAGCAACCCCCAGACCTGCAAATAATTTTGTTGTATACTTTCTCCTCAATGTTATAATTTTCTCCTCCTTCTTCAAACCCGACTTTTCCAATTTATGGATTAACTGGTATTATATTATATCGGCCTGTTTCAGGAGATTTTAAGTTTTATATAGTTTATATTTTCCGGTCAGACCAGCCGCTTCCCCGCCAGCACCCCGCTGTCCACCTTTCCTATAGAGATGTATCCTCCAAAGACCGCGGCCATATCAGTGCCTTCCGGGGCCTCGGACTGCCGGATGCTGGAGACAGCCAGCTTCACATCTTCTCCCTGTCCCTCCAGGGGAGTATACACGGTCTCATAAGCCGATTTCGGGCAGATCAGCCGGTCCCTCAGGATCCCTTTTACATCCCGGGGATCTCCGGAGGGAAAATTGATATTCCAGATCTGGTTTCCTCCGATCTCTCTGGACAGCAGATCCTTCACCACAGGGATGAGATAACGGTCCGGCACCCTTCGGTCCCGGTTGTCGTCGCTGGAGAAGGCCATAGCCGGGATCCCGTTGACCAGCGCCTCCATGGCAGCTCCCACGGTGCCGGAATACAAAATATCCACTCCCACATTGTATCCGTGATTGATGCCGGAAAATACCAGATCCGGCTTCTCAGGCATAAGATGATCCAGAGCCACCTTCACACAGTCCGCAGGCGTACCTCCGATCCTGTATGCTCTCACTCCCCTTACCGGGAAATCGTTCTCCCGCTTTACATTGATGGCGCCATATACGGAAATACGGTGGGACATGGCGCTGCACTGGCCCTCCGGCGCCGCCACCCACACTTCTCCCAGCTGCATTGCCAGGTCTGCCAGACAGCAGATCCCGGCAGACCCGATCCCGTCATCATTGACAACCAGTATTCTCATCGCCGTTCCTCTTCCCCGATCTCTATGATGTCTCCCGGTCTCAGAACCTGCTGGAATCTCCCTGACTCTCCGTTCACCTTCAGGGTGACTGTGCCCTTGGGATGATCCAGGTCAATTCCGGAATACTGAATCAGATCCATAAGATAATAGGGGCGTCCGTCTTCCTTTTTGGGAAGCCGGAGGGGGGAGCCGTTGAGCTGGAACACGACCGTCGGTTCTTCCGGTACCGGTTCCGGTACGGACTCTGAGACAGTGCCTGCCGCAGCGGCCCGGTCTTGGGCCGGAGTCAGAAGTTCTCCCTGTTCCTGAAGCTCTGCCGTCTTCTTTTGGGCAGACGCCCCTTCTTCGCTCTGCCCAAAAGAGGCCGCTTCCTCCGGTACCTTCTGGACAGGGATCACCCTGGCTCCCAGTCTTCCCAGCCTTGCCATGGCCGTCCCGGTCTCCGGTTCTTCCTGACGCTCTCTGGCTTCCTCTTTCTCTTCTGTCACCTCTGTCTCCTGCTGCTTCTCACCGGCAGCTTCCTGCGCCGGTTCCCGGAAAACGGTCTCTCTGTCTTCGGAGCCTCCCGTCTCTGCCTGGCCTTTGCTGCCTTCGTCCTCCTGATCCGTCTCCTCTCCCTTGGGTGTCTTTACGGTGATCACGTCTCCGTTCTTCAGCATGGTCTTTAAGGAGGCCTGCATCCCGTTGAGAGTCACCTCCGCATGAAGGGATACTCCCTCGATATCTCCCAGACAGGCTTTTGCATCCACCCCCGGGACAGCCGGGACAAAGTCAATGAAATCTCCGGCATGGATCACATCCGAAAGCTTCCCCTCCTTCTGGTTGATCACAAGAGAGGCCGGGTCAGAGGCTGTGCCGTAAAACACTTTCCTCCTCCCGTTGACCGTCACCGTCAGGTTCAGCCCGGCCCGGCCCATGATATCACGGAAGTTATAGCCGTTCATCATCAGAAGATTCAGGGCCGTAAAGGTACCGCTGCGGAACAGCTTCGCCGGCCGGCCGTTTAAGGTGACCCGGAAGCTGTCATTAATCATATTCAGTCCGGAAGAAACAGCGATGCCCAGGGGAGTGGCATACTCCGGATTATTGAGATCATACTCGTCGGACCAGGCATTGGTCTTAAAATAGTTACCGGCAATGGCTACCCTGTTTTCTTCCATGCCCAGAGCCTGAGTGATACTGTCCTTCAGTCCTGCCAGTCTGCTGCCGCCGCCGGCCAGAAACAGCGCTGACGGAGCCGTGCCGTTGATCTCCACCACCTTATCCGCAATCTCTTTGGACAAGGCCTCCTCGGTCCCCTGGATACACCTGAAAATCTCTGCTCTGGAGAGGGTTTTTTCCATACCCAGAATAACAGACCTCCTCTTTCTCTTCCAGCTGAACCTTGATGGCCTCTGCCGTGGAAAAATCTACCAGATACTGTTTCATGATAGTCTCCGTGATCTCGTCCCCCGCCATGGTGGCCATGGTGTAACCGGTGACGCTTCCTCCGGTACAGGCGGCGATATCCGAGGTTCCCGCTCCGATATCCACCAGAACCAGATTCAGCAGCCGGATATTCTCCGGAATGGCCGCATTGATGGCGGCGATAGGCTCCAGAGTAAGGCTGGCCACCTCCAGACCGATCTTGTTCATGGTAGTGTACAGGCTCTCCACCACCTCGCTGGGCAGAAAGGTGGCGATTAAGTCCACCTTGATCTGACGTCCTCTGTGATCTTTTAAATTGGAGATCATATACTGATCCAGATAATACTGGCACACCGTATAACCTACCAGATAAAAACGTCTGGCATCTTCCGCGGATTCATTGTCCGCGTCAAAAGCTTCCTCCGCCCTGGTGATGGCTCCT
>CAJUJV010000081.1:3089-9226 GCA_910586845.1 uncultured Hungatella sp. | reverse complement strand
TTCCAGGCGGCTGATGATCTCATCGTCGATAAGCTGAGTGCCCGGCAGTTCCATCTCATACTCGGCCCGTTTCGTTTTCAGGGCCCGTCCCGCGGCGGCGACGCAGACTCTCGTAAGCCTGATATGAGTCTTCTCTTCCAGTCTCTTCTTCACCTTTCCCGCCAGAACCGCAACCTTTTCGATATTCTCGATCTGTCCGTCTATCATGGCTCTCTGGGCGTGTTCTTCCCTTTCCACAGCGATGATATGGACTTTGCCGTCCTCCACGACTCCCACCATGCCGATGATACTCCTGGTCCCGATGTCCATGGCGAGTACCATATCGCTGGTCTGTTCCCTCATGGGAATCTTTGTCTGTGCCGGAGCCTTCTCCTGTCTGGCAGCTGGTGTTTTCTTCACTTGTGTTCTGGCCATATACCCCTCCTGCATCATGCCTTTTATAGCTGGCATGGTCTTGGTGCTATTATAATAAAATTATGAACCGATGTAAATGATTTTCTCCGCCTCTTCCCCGGATCTCTAGTCATAGATCGTGATATAGGATTCTGTATTGACCTCCACATCAGAGGAAAACCGGACCCCCGCCGCGGCTTCCCTGTCCGCGGACACCAGTTCCAGCTTCCTGCAGCCGGTCAGAGGAGACAGATCCTCTATATCGTTGTCCTGCAGGCTGCACTGCCTTAAATCCTCCATCTGAGACACAAAGAAGATGTCCGTCAGTTCACAGCCGTCCAGGTAAAGACGTTTTACATTGGGGTAGTGGGCGAGAAAGCCGAAATCCAGATCTTCTCCCGTATCCTGATCTCTGGGAAAGCAGTTTAAGAACCCCACCTCTTCAAGAGCCGGGTTATCTGTCAGAAGATCCGGTGTCATGAAAATTCTTGTGTCGGAAGACATCCTCTTTCCGTAGCGGAAAACCTTAAGATCCGGAAGATTTAAGATTCCTTCCAGTCCTGTCAGTTCCGAGTCCCAGAAATTGTCCAGATACAGTTTTTTCAGGCCTGACAGACCTGCAAGGCAGGAGACGTCTGTGGGAACCCCGTACTCTTTGACGGACATGTGGAGTTTTAAGACCTGCAGGCCCTTCAGGGCGGAGACGGCTTCCAGGGCTTCCATGTCATTGACTGCCACAGTCAGTTCTTCCACATCCTCAAGTTTTCTCATCTCCCCGGCGGGAATGTATTCCGTATTCAGAAAGTGAACGCTCCTCAGCCCGGGGAGTTTTTCAAGGGGCGACAGGTCCGGCTCCTTCCCTGTATAGATGGAAAGTTCCCGAAGACTGGTCAGGTTCTCCAGAAACCGGCATTCTCCCAGCTCCACCTTATCGATAAAGAGGCTTTCCAGGTCATGAAGCTCTCCCAGACTCTCCAGTCCTGTATAGGTATCTCCGCAGCGCAGCTTCAGCCGCTTCAGTTTCCGGCACTGTCCGAGTCCCGTCAGGTCCACGGCCTTTCCCGACATGTTGGTATCCATCTCCAGCTCCACCAGATTGGGAAAGAGGCCGATATCTTTTAAGTTGTTCCCCATGATCCCTATGTGGAGAACCTGGATCTGTTCCGGATTCAGCAGAGAGGCCACGGTATCCAGCCTGTCATCCGTGTCCACGCAGGTGATCTGATTATCCGGAGCAAAGGACTGAAGGGACATCCATACTCCGTCTCTGTTGTCGATGCGGGTCAGCCCCGTGAGCATGGTAAAATCAGAAGGCCAGGATACGCTTTTCATGCGGTAAGTCCATTTCTTCACGGTCTCAAAAAACTCCTCTTCACTGCCGCAGTCTCTGTAGTCCGTAAAGCTGTAGGCGATGGCGTTAAAGCTCTCCCCTCCCTCCCTTTCATAGAAACATCGGATATAGCGGATGCTGTCCAGTTCCTCTGCCGTAATGTTCTTGTATTCCTTTCCGAAAATATCCTGAAAGAAGATCACCAGCAGCTGCCCGTTGGCATCCACCGGAATATCGGAATCCGATGTGGAAAATACGGATTTTTTTGCCGCTATGTTAAATCCCAGGATAATGACTGCCAGAACTGCCGCCACCGCAAGGAAAATAAGCAGTGCATTCCTGGCGCTGTTCACCGCCCGGCGCATCTCATTGTCCCCGGTATAATCCACCTGAATATTGATCACTGTCCCCTTTGCCTCGTCGATCAGATATCTCTGTCCGCAGTAAGGACACACCGCATGGGTCCTGTCCGTCAGCTCCAGGACGCCCCCGCAGTTTTTGCACTCCAGACCCATAAGCTCCGGCTTCTCATTGTAAGACCGGGTCCGGATAGTATACTGGTCGTCATTACGGCTGTTTCCGTTCTGATCCCCCATATGATCCTCCCCTCTTATTCCCGTATCATTACCACTCTGTCTCCGTATTTCTCCTCCAGCTGCCCCCACTGATCTTCTGTGAGATACCAGGCCGATTTTCCTGATATGGCAAACCGTTTCAGAGACGGAAGGGACAGAAGCTCTTCCACGATCTCAAAAGCATCCTCCTCTTCCATGGACACATGGTACAGCACAAGCTGTTCTAATCTGTCAAACCCACGGAACATGTCAGCATTTTTCAGAGAGGCCTCCTCCAGAAGAAATCCCCGGATCCCCCGAAGGTCTTCCATGAAAGAGAAATCTTCCAGGTTCCCGGCCTTCAGGATCAGCACCTCTTCCAGAGTGTCCGGATTCACCTGGGTAAAAAACCGGGGAGTCCCGTATCTGGACAGTCCGTCGGTACAGATCAGATACCGCAGGACATTTTTCTCCGGCAGCTCATAATTCTGCCATGCCTCCGTGTAAAGTTCCAGCCGGGTCAGTCCCGTAAAATACTGAATATTGGTAGGAGAAAAATCTTCCTTCCGGCCTTCTGTCCGGATGGTATGCAGCGTCTTTTCATACTGCTCCTGATCAGCGTAGTCGTACACGTCTTCAAAGCTGTATGTAAACACATAATCCCCGTCCCGCTGGATCTTTAAATATTTCATTCTTTCCAGGTCTTCCTCGCTGATGTCGGCCACGGGCTTTTCGTAGGCCTCCATGAGAAAATCACGGAACACCACCGAAAAACGGCTGGCAGAAGCCACCAGGCGGCCTGTGTAATACTGGTATCCGGCCACAGCCAGGGCTCCTGTCAGGATAGCTCCCATGATGCAGAGCAAAATGATCTTCCCCATGGACAGACGGACCGATACCTTGTGGTGGCGGTCTGCAGATATATAATATTTTCTGCCGCAGGAAGTACACTGGCACTCATAAGGATTGATCCGCACCAGCTGTCCGCCGCAGGACCTGCAGGGACTGTCCGCTCTCTGTGATCTCCTGTTCATCTGTGGTTTCCTCTCAGGATCTGATCTGACCGTTTCCGCAGATCACATATTTTGTGGTCGTCAGGGCTTTCAGTCCCATGGGACCTCTGGCATGAAGTTTCTGGGTGCTGATACCGATCTCTGCCCCGAATCCGAACTCAAATCCGTCCGTAAACCGGGTCGAGGCATTGACATAGACTGCGGCCGCATCGATGTCTTCCAGAAAAGTTCTGGCATTGTTGTAATCCGATGTGATAATGGCCTCCGAATGTCCCGTATTATAGGTGTTGATGTGTTCGATAGCCTCCTGCAGAGATCCTGCTACTTTCACGGATACGATATAGTCCAGGTATTCGGTCCCCCAGTCTTCTTCCGTGGCTGCCTTAAATTCCGGAACAATGGCTCTCGCCTCCTCATCGCCCCGGATCTCCACCCCTTTTTCCTCAAGCCGTTTCTTTAAGCAGGGCAGAAACTCCCGGGCCGCCGCTCTGTGGACCACCAGGGATTCGCAGGCGTTGCAGACTCCGATCCTCTGGGTCTTGGCATTATCGATGATATCCAGAGCCATCTGAAAATCGGCAGTCTCATCTACATAAATATGGCAGTTTCCGGTTCCTGTCTCGATCACCGGCACGGTGCTGTTCTCTACCACGGTCCGGATAAGGCCTGCTCCTCCTCTGGGGATCAGCACATCCAGATATCTGTCCAGGGTCATAAACCTTCTGGCGGTCTCCCGGTCCGTGTCCTCTATAAGTTGCAGCGCATAAGGCGGCAGCCCCTGCCGGGTAAGGCCTTCCCGGAGCCGTTTTGTAACAGCCTGATTCGAACAGAGGGCATCGCTTCCGCCCTTTAAAATGACCGCGTTTCCCGTCTTAAAACACAGTCCAAAGGCATCCGCCGTCACATTGGGGCGGGCCTCATAGATCATGCCCACCACGCCCAGGGGAACCCGTTTTTCTCCGATCAGCAGCCCGTTGGGGCGGGGCTTCATGGCCGTCACTTCCCCGATGGGATCCTCCAGGGCCGCCACCTTGCAGAGTCCGTCGGCCATGGCCCTGACACGCTGCTCATCCAGAGCCAGACGGTCCACCAGGCCCGGCTTCATCCCCTTTTCCACGGCCGCCTTCACATCCTTTTCATTGGCGGCCAGGATCTCCTCCATACCGCCTGTGAGAGCTTCGGCCGCAGCCCGAAGGCCTTCTTCTTTCTCCCTGATTCCCAGACGTGCCAGGACCCTGGCCGCCTCCCTGGCCTTTTTTCCCATCTCGTCTAATGTCAGCATTCCTTTATCCCTCCATATTTTTTCCCCAGATCCGTTACCGTTCCGTCTTCCTCCACCACGGAGATCCTGTTCAGATTGGCGCGCATATTCGTCCGGATAGACCGGATATACTTCTGTCTCAGCTCCTGCTGTTCCCGCTTCTCCTCTTCAGTCAGTCCTTCTTTCTGAGATTTATGGTACAGCTCATTGATCCTGCCGATCATCTCCTCAGTGATCATGTTGCTCCTCCTTTTCATATTCGTGGTTCAGATAATGCATCAGGTCAAAATCCCGGTTCCTGTGGGCCAGGAACAGGGTTCCTTTCTCTTCCCCTTCTATGATCTGGTGGATCACCTCCACCTGCTCTCCGTTGGCGATGACCATATCCGAACCGCTGTCCGTGGCGATCCTGGCAGCCGCCAGCTTTGCCGCCATGCCTCCGGTTCCCACATCGCTTCCGGAAGTGGCCTTCCCCATATTCAGGAACTCCCCGGTGATCTCCGACACCAGGCTGATAAACTGCGCTTTCTCATTGGTTCTGGGGTCATCGGTGTAGAGTCCGTCTATATCCGACAGCAGGATCAGAAGATCCGCTCCGATCAGCGCCGCCACGATGGCAGACAGCCGGTCATTGTCTCCGAAGCTGTCCAGAAAAGGGATCTCCGACGTGGATACGGTATCGTTTTCATTGACAATAGGCACCGCACCCAGAAGGAGAAGCTCGTCAAAGGTATTGCGGGCGTTGCGCCGGGAACCGTCGTTGACCATGGTGTCCTTGGTCAGAAGGATCTGAGCCGCCACCTGGCTGTACTCTGCAAACATCCTCTGATACACCATCATCAGCCTGGCCTGGCCCACTGCCGCAAAAGCCTGTCTCTGAGCCAGCGTATCCGGTTTCTTCCGGTGATGGAGAGCCTGCCTTCCTGTGGCAATGGCGCCGGAGGACACCAGGACCACATCCTTTCCTGCCCCTTTCAGATCACTGATGATCCTTACCAGCCGTTCGATCTTCAGCAGATTCAGTTCTCCCGACTCCTGATGGGTCAGGGATGAGGATCCGATCTTTATGACAATTCTTTTTTTCTCTTTCAGTCTGTTTCTCTCTGTTGTATTCATCATATCTCCTGTTCCGGCGGACTGTACTGACCGGCAATCTGTTCCGCCACCCGGATGCCGTCCATGGCTGCCGACGTGATTCCGCCGGCATAACCTGCTCCCTCGCCGCAGGGATAAAGCCCTCGATGCCTGCCAGGATCCCGTCGTACCTGGCAAACCCCCGGATCTTTCCTTCAAATGCCTCCATCCCCTCTATAAAGGATCGGCTTAAAGGTTCCGGAAATACCTGCCGCAGGTCGGCAAACCCATATCGTCCTTTTACCTGAGGCTCCACATCTCCCAGGTCCCGGGAACAGACTCCTGCCTTAAAATCTCCGTAAAGCTGCAGGGGGATCCTTCCTGCGCAGCTTTTGTATGCATTCTCTTCCAGTCTTCTCTGGAACTCTACCCCTGCCAGGGGGGAATCTCCCGGAAAATCCTCCGGCGTCACCGTGACGATGACAGCGCTGTTGGCATTGGCTCCGCCTCTG
>CAJUJV010000081.1:0-3079 GCA_910586845.1 uncultured Hungatella sp. | reverse complement strand
TCTGTCATGAAAACTCATGCCGTTGACCGCCAGACGGCCCGGTTCCGAGGAAGCATCCACCACATAGCCTCCGGGACACATGCAGAAGGAATAGACGCCTCTGCCTGACGAGGCTTTCCAGGTGACCTTGTAAGGCGCCGGTCCCAGGATCTTCGGGTATTGGCTGCCGTACTGAGATTCATCGATCATCTTCTGAGGATGTTGGACCCTCAGCCCTACGGCAAAGGATTTGGCAGACATGGGGATTCCTTTCTCCAGAAGCATGGAAAAGGTATCACGGGCGCTGTGTCCGATGGCCAGCACCACATGGCCGGTTTCGATCAGCTCTCCGCCGTTGACCACCACACCGGTGATCCGGCCCTGCTCCGCCGTCAGATCCGTGACCCGTGCTCCGAACCTGATCCGGCCTCCCAGGGACTCTATATGCTTTCTGATATTTTTTACCACCTGGCTCAGCACGTCAGTGCCGATATGAGGTTTCTGAACATAGAGGATCCGGCTGTCCGCTCCGTGCTCCACAAGGATCTCCAGAACCTTTCTGCCTCTCTTTTCCGTGTCTTTCACCAAAGTATTTAATTTTCCGTCCGAAAATGTACCGGCGCCCCCTTCTCCGAACTGAACGTTGGACTCCGGGTCCAGGATCCCCTGCTCCCAGAACGTCTCCACCTTTCTGTGACGGCTCTCCACATCTTCTCCCCGTTCCAGGATCAGAGGGCTGTATCCGGCCCGGGCAAGCATGTATCCGCAGAACAGCCCTGCCGGTCCGCTTCCCACGATGACAGGCGCTTTTCGAAGCCGCCGGCCCCCTGGGGCGGGAAAATGATATTCTTCTTCTTTTACAATACATATCTGACTGTTTTTCCCACGTTTTACGATCTGCTCTTCACCGTCAGTCTCCACATCCACCGTGTAGATCAGCAGGATCTCTTCCTTCCTCCTGGCATCCACAGACTGCCTGACGATATTCAGTTTCCTGATTTCTTCCGGCCTTATCCGCAGAAGTCTGGCCGCCTTTTTTCTTAAGTCCTCAGGCCCGTGGTCAACAGGCAGCTTCAGCTGGGTGATCCGTATCATCCTCTGTTCCTCCTTTTTCCGGCACAGGACCGGCCGGCTGCGGCCCCGCTGGACCATGCCCACTGCAGATTATAGCCTCCGCAGATCCCATCCACATCCAGGATCTCTCCGCAGAAAAACAGACCTTCTGTCAGCCGTGATTCCATGGTATCTTCATGGACCTGTTTCGTATCCACACCTCCGCAGCATACCTGAGCATTCTCATAAGAATTGGCAGCCGTGACTACGGTTTCATAGGAAGTGATCTCTTCCAGAAGCCTTTTCCACTGTCCGTCCGAGAGGGTCTGTATCTTCTGATTTCGGGAAATACCCGCAAGTTCCAGCAGCACCAGGGACAGTTTGCTGTTCAAAAGCCCGTTCATCCACTGGCTTCCCGTCTTTTCTCCCATGTGTTTCCGCCTTTGTTCCATCATGGCCCGGATTTCCCGGAAACTCATCTGCGGGAGAAAGTTAATCTTTACCGTCACTCTCTGTTTTCTATGTAGTGCAGCCGAACCGTAGCGGCTGATCTGAAAGACAGGGATCCCTGAGATCCCGTAATCCGTCAGCTGCAGTTCTCCTCTGTCTCCGGCCAGATACTTTCCGTCTGCATAAAGGCTTAAAGCGGCCTCCGTCCGGACTCCTGCCAGCTTCCGGTAATGATCTTCCATGCAGCGAAGCTGTACCAGAGCCGGAAGAGGCGTTATGATCCTGTGGCCGAAACCGGCAGCCAGATCATATCCGCTGCCGTCGGAGCCGGTTACGGGGGCGGCTCTGGAACCTGCGGCAAGGATCAGGGAATCCGCCCGGAACAGGCCCTTGGTGCTCTCCACTTCGAACCGGCCCTCCTTCTTTCCCGCCCTGTGGACATGACACTGGCAGATCAGCTTCACTCTCAGTCGATGGAGCTCCTCCACAAGAGCTTCGGACACCGAGGAGGCCTGATCGGAATTGGGATAGATATATCCGTTTCTGTTTTTGGGCCAGATCCCCAGACTCTTAAAAAAATCCAGGGTATCATCCACCGTAAACCGGTCCAGCGCCCGGTCCGCAAACCCCGGGCAGCTGCAGCGGTAATATTCGCTTTTCTGGTCCAGATTGGTCATGTTACATCTTCCGTTGCCTGTGGACAGTATTTTTTTTCCCGGCCGGTCTTTATGTTCCAGAAGCATCACCTCTGCCCCGGCTCTGGCAGCATGGACAGCCGCCGTCATACCTGAGGCTCCGGCGCCGACGATCAACACCTGTGTCTTCATAGGGATTCCTCCACTTCGATTTCAGAATCCATTGTAGTCGGTTTGCGGGCCTATTTCAAGATATATTTACAGATCGCCTGCGGATTTTCCTGTTCCGTCAGCTGGTGTAGGACTCCAGATAGTGGAAAATCTCCATCATGGATGAAAACCAGATTCCGGCTCTGAGTTTTTCCTGCTCTTTTTCCGGAAAGTCTGTAATGGGGATATGGGTATAGAGACAGATGGTTGACTGATCCTGGGCAAACACCAGCAGATACCCGGTCTCCGAAACCAGATAAAACTCTTCTTTTTCCCTTGCCGGCTCCACTTCCTTCTGGTTGATCACCAGTTGGGGCTCCGTAACGGTCTGACTCTCGATCTCTGTCTCTGCCTCCGCCTCTGTGTCTGTCTCAGAGTCTGATTCCTGGCTTAAGGTCTCTTCTGTTTTATAAGATCCGGCCGACCAGAAGCCTGCCCCGAAACACAGCACAGCCGTAGCCAGGACCAGCAGGATGCAGATCCCATATTTTTTCATGGTCAGGTCCCTCCTTCTCCGTTGTGTGGAAATTGGTGGTTCATGACATAGTATCTGCATTTTTTTCCATTTTAATCATGTTTCCGTGTACAATCGAAGAGAGACGGCTTTTTCCCTACTCGTCGCGTGGCCCCCGTGCCGCCGACAGGCGGCAATACTCCTTTCGGGGGCCTGCGCAATCGAGTAGAAAGGCTTTTCCACCCTGCTCGTCGCGCCGGGGCGGGGCCGCTTATGCGGACAAACTCCTCTCCGCCCC
>CAJUJV010000080.1 GCA_910586845.1 uncultured Hungatella sp. | reverse complement strand
GGAATGTGTATTTCCTGTCAGCCATCGCGTTCATGCTCTTCTCGGTGATCACCGGTTTCAGGATCACATCATAATACTGAATGTTAGCCATTATGCGTACACCTCCTCGATATTTGCAACAGCTGCCTTCGTGGCAACAACGGTGTTGTATTTTAAGATGTCGTATACGTTGATCGTGTTCACCTGTGCAGTCTTTACTGTCGGAAGATTTTTGGCAGACAGTGCTGCGTTATTGCTTTCCGCGTCCAGAACCACCAGCGCCTTGGAAACCTTCAGGTTGTCCAGAACAGCCTTGAAATTCTTGGTCTTGATCACGTCAAAGCTCAGGTCATCGACTACGATGAACTTGTTCTCATTTACTCTGCTGGTCAGAGCGGACTTCAGGGCAGCCCTCTTCTCTTTCTTGTTCAGTCTGATGGTGTAATCTCTTGGCGTGGGAGCAAATACCATTCCTCCGCCTTTCCACTGGGGAGCTCTCGTTGAACCCTGTCTTGCGTGACCGGTTCCTTTCTGTCTCCAGGGTTTCTTACCGCCGCCGGATACTTCAGAACGGGTCTTGGCCTTCTGTGTGCCCTGACGCTTGTTAGCCAGCTGGGCAACAACTGCCATATGAACCAGATGCTCGTTGATCTCAACTCCAAATACGGCATCATTCAGCTCCAGCTTGTCAACTTCTTTGCCTTCCTTATTGTAAACAGTTACCTGTGCCATTTGTGTTTTCCTCCTTTCCTGATAAAAGCAATCAAACAGCTGCCTTTACGGTTTCTTTCAGCGTTACTAAGGACTTCCTCGGTCCCGGAACAGCGCCCTTGACCAGAATCAGATTCTTCTCCGCGTCCACCTGAACGATCTCAAGATTCTGGATGGTCACTCTCCTGTTACCCATCTGTCCGGGCATCTTCTTTCCCTTAAATACCTTGCTGGGATCGGAACATGCGCCGTTGGAACCTGCATGGCGATGGAACTTGGAGCCGTGAGCCATAGGTCCTCTGGACTGTCCGTGTCTCTTGATCGCGCCCTGGAATCCCTTACCTTTGGAAATACCGGAAGCATCGACTCTCTCGCCTACTTCAAAGATATCAGCCTTGATCTCCGCGCCCAGGGTGTACTCCCCGGCGTTGTCAAACTTGAACTCTCTCACATATCTCTTGTAAGATACTCCGGCCTTATCGAAATGGCCCTTTACCGGCTTGCTGACCAGCTTCTCTCTCTTGTCAACAAAGCCGACCTGAACTGCTTTGTATCCGTCATTCTCTTCGGTCTTAACCTGGGTAACCACACAGGGTCCGGCCTGAAGAACGGTTACGGGAGTCAAAACTCCTTCGTCGTTGAAGATCTGAGTCATACCGACTTTGATAGCTAAAATCGCTTTCTTCATTACTTTTACCTCCTGTTCATCATCTACAGCGGAACGCTTCCGCGTTCATCCTAGAAACAGGTCATATATGTGGAACACTATGACTCCGGCCTGCCGGAGATGTTGATTCCTCTTTAAGGAAAAAGTGTTGCTTCTATATCAACCCTTCTGGATTTACTAGTTTCTTCGGTTCCCTTCCGGGGGGGAACGCCTGCTGTCTTCTACAGCCTCAAGTTCTGGATCCTGATCACTTCGTCTTCATCTTGATGTCGATGTACACGCCTGCCGGTACTTCCAGTCTGGACAGTGTCTCAACCAGCTTCTTGTTGGGAGAAGCGATGTCGATCAGTCTCTTGTGGGTCCTCTGCTCGAACTGCTCTCTGGAATCTTTGTACTTGTGAACGGCTCTCAAGATGGTCACTACCTCTTTCTTCGTGGGCAGCGGCACCGGACCGCTCACCTGTGATCCCGCCTTCTTCGCAGTCTCAACAATCTTCCCGGCTGACTGATCTACCAACTGATGATCGTAAGCTTTCAATGTGATTCTCATTACCTGACTTGCCATAAAAAAAGTCGCCTCCTTTTCGCACTTTTCATGAAGTACGACAAGCGGTGACTGTACACGTTTCCGGGTGTGTCATAAGGTTTCAGGCACACCAATTTCTACATCTTGCCTGCAGAATATCTGTTTGTACAGTGACTTGTCGCCAGTTTTCTAACTTGACATTCGCTCCACGGAAAACCTGCTCTTCTGTGAGCAGCAACCTCTCGCTTCATCGCTATCATGCCACAGCTTTGTTAGTCTAGCACATTTTCTCCATTATTGCAAGAGGTTTTTTAAAAAATTGGGGAAGGAAATTGTAAGAGAAAAGAAATTGGCTTCGGGGACGGCGGGGGGAGGGTTGTTCCCTTTGGCACCGGCTCTCTGTGTTGTAGGAATGTGTCAATTACGATTCACTTAATTCCAGAAAATCAACACATTCACTTGTTGCAACGCCAACATATAGCTTATCTGTCAGATACCCCACCGAATAATAATGTTCAACAACATATTTGGCCGTAAAGGGCATCTCAAGACGGGTTATTTCGTCAATAGAAAACCACTTACAAATTCCTTCATTTGATTGTAAATAGTCATTGACATTATCTTTTAGAGTTGCAAAAAAATAGTAGTTTTGTCTTATTTCACCTTTCGTATACCTTAAAGTAACATATCTAAGTGTTAATCCTTCAATATCATCTGATCTCAAACCCAATTCCTCTTCCAGTTCTCTAAGAACACAAGCCTTTGCATCATTTATTTCATTTTTTTCAAAATGACCACCTGCCGACCCAGTCCATACATTATTTACAACTCTGCCGTCTTTTTTATACAGCAGCAACACTTTATCTTTTTTTGCCAGATAGACCGCAGTCATATTTCTAAGTTTCCCATCCATACTTTTACCCTCACAAATTCGATTTGTACATAACTATATCATAGTTTATGTAATTCCGAACTATAAATATTTATATTCATAGTATACTTCTCCTTTGGTTTTTTCAACCGCCGGATAAAAAAGAATGCCCTATTTTATCGTGATTTTCCTTTTCTTAATGACATTGATATCGGGGCAAAGCATTTTGGCTTTGCTTTTCCTTATTTTACCCCCGCCCTCATAAAAATCCAGGTCTTACGGGCTTTCGAAGGCACAGGCAGACAAAAACAGACCTTCCTCTAAGCAGAACGATGATCGGGCGGTTTTAGCAGAGGCAAAATTCACTGCCTGCTAAGACTTGGACTCCGTATTGTGGCGTCTTAGTCGCAGCTGGCAGTTAGTTTGCCGGAGCGTTGCCCGGTTCTGTGTGAGGAAGGTCTGTTTCTGGCTGCCGTCACCGTCAGCCAGTCACATCGTCTCTGAATATTTTTATGGGATCGGCCATCACTCCCAGATGGGTTCGTCGGGACTGCGGAAGGATTCGCCGGAGCTTACGGCTTCACCGTCGATCTTGGTCAGGACTCCGCCTGAGGTGGTGGAGTACTTGACTCCGTCACTGTCTTTGACCCCGGAAGTGCTCTTCACGATCTTGCCGGAGGTGTTGACTACATAGTTGGTGTGCCCGCTTCCGC
Organism: uncultured Hungatella sp.; assembly: GCA_910586845.1. GTDB lineage: Bacteria > Bacillota > Clostridia > Lachnospirales > Lachnospiraceae > UBA3402. The sequence goes on along the minus strand of CAJUJV010000080.1, from coordinate 13,709 downwards.
CGGGGAGGGAAATAACCTCGTATTTGGTGCCGTTGTCGGCCCGCTGAAGCTTACCCATGTAGTACAGATATCCGTTCTGAACCCCTGTATAACCCTTTCCGCTGCTGGCGAAATAGAACTGGGTCTTGCTTCCGTCGCCTTCTTCTATGGTTAATTTTCCGTTCTCCACGACACAGGTTTCTTCATTAAAATAGTAGGCCGTGTACTCGCCTTTGGACTCGTTGACCCATACCTTCTGAAGACCCGTTACCGGATTGCCCCTCTGGTTGAACAGATAAGTCTTATTGCCGATGCGGAGAAAATCTTTTGTGCTGGCCTCTCCTTCTTCGGGTCCGAACTTGGGCACGCCGCTTTTGGAGAAATAGAACCACTCCACATCGTTCTCGTACCCGCCAAGCTTGCTGGGCGGTTCTGCGGAATACCAGCCGGTCACTGCCTTGCCGTTTTTATCATAGAAGCGGAAGTCTTCTATGGAGCCTGCCTCCGCCACACTGGTTCCCAGATAGACCCAGCCGGTCTGCATGGCGCCGTTGTCGTCAAAACAGTAATAACTTCCGTCGATCCGCTTCTCACCGTACTCGGAACCGCCGGAAAGTTCAGGCACAAACTTCTTGCCGCTGCTGTTGAAATAATACCACTTCTTTCCGTCGTCATCAAAGGGATCGTCCTCATCGTCCTCTTCTCCTTCCGGCGGATACAGCTTATGCCATCCGGTGAGAGCGCCGTTCTCATCGGCAAAATACATATTGTCCTCGATCCAGCCCGTCTCCATGGCCCCTTCTGAATCAAAGTGATACCACTTGTTGCTGATCTTCTTCCAGGTGTTGGTCACCGCCTTGCCGTTATCCTGAAAATAATACCAGTGCTCGTCCTCGGTCTCTCCGTTATTATTCGATCTCAGCTTCAGCCACTTGCCGGCTACCATAATACCGTTGCCGTCCACGTAGTAGGACTCATCCACCCATCTGTCGATGGACATCTGGCCGTAATTATCCAGATACCTCCACTGATCGTCGGCGCCTTTCTTCCAATCCTCGGTTACTCTGTATCCTGAATTGTCATAATATACCCATTTGCCGTTCTCCATAGCCCAGCCTGCCGCCGCCGTAGATGTGATCCCTGTGCCCATAATCAGCACGGCTGCCATGCCTGCTATCAATAACCCTTTTCTTTTCATTCAGGTTTCTCCTTCTTTTTATCGATTCCTGTTACTTATTGTAGCAAGATGGGAGGATTTATTCAACCGTCATATCTTTCAATTCTATTACGATTTTCCTACTATCTCTTCTTGACTCCCTCCTGCCTCTCCCTTATAATCGATACAAATCAGCAAACAAGGAGGCCGCTTATGTGGATAGCAGACCAGTGGAAGGATTATGAAGTACTTGACTGTTCGAAGGGAGAGAAGCTGGAGCGATGGGGGGACTTTCTCCTCATACGTCCGGATCCCCAGGTGATCTGGGACACTGTCAGAGACCACCGGGGCTGGAAACGGCCCAACGGCCATTATCACCGCAGCGACAGAGGCGGCGGTCAGTGGGAGTTCTTCGATCTTCCTCAGCAGTGGTCCATCGGGTACAGGGATCTGACCTTTCACCTGAAGCCCTTCAGCTTTAAGCATACCGGCCTTTTTCCGGAACAGGCCGTCAACTGGGACTGGTTCGGGGATCTGATCCGCCGGGCAGACCGGCCTGTGAAGGTGCTCAATTTGTTTGCCTACACGGGAGGCGCCACTATAGCGGCAGCCAGGGCAGGAGCAGCCGTGACTCATGTGGACGCCTCCAAAGGCATGGTCTCCTGGGCAAAAGAAAATGCAAGATCCAGCGGTCTGGCCGAGGCTCCCGTCCGCTGGATCGTAGATGATTGTGTAAAGTTTGTGGAGCGGGAGATCCGCAGAGGCAGCCGTTACGATGCCGTCATCATGGACCCTCCATCTTATGGCCGGGGGCCTAAAGGGGAGATCTGGAAGATCGAAGATGCCATCCATCCTCTGGTGAAGCTGTGCGCAGACCTTCTGTCTGACCGGCCCCTCTTTTTCCTGATCAATTCCTACACCACCGGTCTGGCTCCCTCGGTTCTCTCCTACATGATCGCTCTGGAGGTGGGATCCAGATACGGCGGAACTGTATCGGCAGAGGAGATCGGACTTCCTGTGTCCCAAACCGGCCTGGTCCTGCCCTGCGGAGCCTCCGGCCGGTGGAACTGTTAAGGGATCCCGGGCAGCGCCGTTGACGGAAGCTGAATCGTATCCCTGATTTTCCTTACCTGCCTCCGTTCAGCAAAAACCAGGTTCGAGGCATATGGTTTTTCAGCCATTTCCCGGTGACGGTGCTGATGGCTATCATAAACGCCGGCATCAGAAGATATAAGATCACAGGCAGCGGCCAGTATCCCGGACAATATCTGGCCGCCGTCTTATTGATCAGCCGGACCAGGGCAAAGTGGATGGCATATAAATAGAAGTTATACTTCATCCACTCCTTCGGAACCGGCAGGCAAAACTCGTCTGTCATGAACCACAGCCCGACAGGCCCCAGAGTCCGGAGGACAACTCCTTCGCCGATGCCTCCCGGCCACCTGGCTATGAGGATAGCTGCCGCCGCAGCCACAAGTCCCCCACCGGCCACGCATCTTTTCATTGTCCAGGCCCTCTCCACCAGGCCTCTGCCGTGGAGCCCTCCGAAAGCGGCCAGGGAATAGTAAAACAGTGCATCCAGATTCAGACAGGGGATCGTCATCCCTTTTAATGTTCCCCAGAAGCATACTGTCAGTACGGCTGCTCCCGCCGCCGGCCGTCTCAGGATCCAATAGAGAACCGGCGCCAGCAGGATGAGCAGGAGAAGCTGATAGAGATACCAGAACACATAATTATAGCTGTAGTGCAGCACTGCTTCCACCGCCGTATACCAGCCAAAAGGAACAGTTCCTTTGGCCACGATGTCTGCGACTACAGGCAGACGGCTTCCGATGACATATCCCAGATAGTAGATGCCGTTCCACAGAAGAAAGGGCACCAGAACACTGCGGATCCTGGAATTCCACTTTTCTCCCAGTCTGTTCCATCGAAATCCCCGGAAAAACAGATAGCCGGACATCATAAAAAATCCAGGCACCGCGATCTGTCCTATGGTAGAACCCAGAATTTTTTCAAATGCCATTACTTTCTCTGCCGCCTCTGTCCGTCCCAGAAACAGCTCCCCGTTTACAGAGTGGACCCACACTACCAGCACACTGAACACCGTGGAAAACCATGTGATCTTATTGCGAAACCGGGTCTCCTTTTCCAATCCTCTACCTCCGTCTTTTATCCATCTGATCTTATTTTAACACAGGCCCAAAAGCCGGGGCAATCTTTTTTCATTTTTCCTTTCGGGGCCGGGCAATTATGCGCGTAGTGCGCAATCCCCCGGAGGGTTTTGTTCTATAGGACGCACTTTCCTATAGAACAAAAAAGAGCCCGGCCAGTCAACCGGACTCTTATGTCTTCCCTTATCCTTTCACCGCGCCCATAGTAATACCCTGGGTAAAGTAGTTCTGAAACATCAGGAATACGGCCACAATAGGCACTGCGGCCATGGCTGCGCCTGCCATAATCACCCCGTAGTTTGTGGAGAACTCCTGCTGCAGAGTCGCCACACCCAGGGAGATCGTCAGCTTACTCCTGGAATTCAGCATAACCAGCTGCATGAAATAATCATTCCAGGTATTAATAAAAGTAAAGATAGCCAGGGCTCCGAAACCGGGCTTTACAATGGGCATAACAATATTGCTGAATGTCAGCAGTTCTCCGCTGCCGTCGATCTTGGCCGCCTCCAGAAGCTCCGTAGGAATGTTCTCACTGAACTGCTTCATCAGAAACACGCCGAAAGGCCAGCCGCACAGCGGCAGGATAATAGCCCAGGAAGTATCATGAATCCCCATAAAGCTTACCAGCTTCATCAGGGGCACCAGGATGACCTGCTTGGGCAGCGCCATGGCAAACACGAAAATACTGAACAGAGTGGCCTGACCATAAAACCGTTTCTTCGCCAGCACATATCCAGCCATGGAGGAAACCACACAGACGATCAGCATGGTAACCGCACAGATAAAGATACTGTTCCACAGCCACTGGAGAGCCGGATTCTGCATCAGTTTTCTGAAATTCTCCAGAGTCGGGTTCATGGGGAACCACTCGGGAGGAAGCTTCACCGTAACCTTCTGAGACTTGAACGCACCTGTCAGGATCCAGTAGAAGGGGAAGATAAAGATAAAGCTGAGTATCAGCAAAAACGCCATGGAAATCCCGTCTAAAATGTTTACTTTCTTCTTCATCGCCTGATCCCCCTTTCTAGTATTCCACGTCACTGCCCAGGGCCTTGAACTGGATAAAACTGATCAGGCCGATCATCAGAGCCAGCACCACGCCCATGGCATTAGCGTATCCGTATTCAAAACGCTTGAACGCGTTCTCATACAGATAGTACATAATGGTGGTGGTCCGGTAGTTGGGACCGCCGGAGGTCAGCAGCTGGATCAGTGAGAAGCACTGGAACGAATTAATGGTGGTGATCACAACGATGTAAAGGGTGGTGGGCAGAAGGCTGGGCCACTTGATCTTCCAGAAGATCTGAAGGTCATTGGCTCCGTCCACGGCCGCCGCCTCCACATAATCCTTGGGCACGTTGCCAAGGGAGGCGATATAGAGGATAATGGGCTGGCCCACGCTGGTGGTGATCAGGATGATCAGGATTGCCCACAGAGCGAATTTCTTATCGCCGGTCCACATGATATTCTTCTCGATGATGTGCATGCTCTTTAAGAGCCAGTTGAGAATACCGTTAAGGGGGTCATAGATCCATTTCCACACCACGGTCACTGCCACGGTTCCCGTGACCACCGGAAGGAAGAACACACAGCGGAAAAAGGATCTGGTAAAGGGATTCTTCTCATAGGTAAGAGCCGCCACAAAGAGGGCGAACAGAACCGTGATGGGCACGGACCCCAGAACCAGGATCACGGTATTGACCAGGGATTTCCTCCACACTTCATCTTTGAACATGTTCACATAATTGTTCAGACCGATGAAGGTCATCCCTTTCATGTTGTAGCGGAAAAGGCTGGTCACTACTCCCATGATCATGGGTACCAGCACAAATACGCAGAAAAAGAACAGGGCCGGCGCCAGGAATGCGTAGGAGACCACGGTCTCCCTCATACGGATCTTGTTAAATCTGGACTGTTTCATAATTCCTCCAATCCCGCCGGTCCAGGGCCGGCCTCACTTCGGTCAGATAATGGCTGCTTGTGCTGTTTATAAAGGTCTCCTCATGCAGATACTGCATGAGGAGGAAAAGGTATTACTGTGCATTCACAATAGACTGATTGGCCTTGGCCACAAAGTCGTTGACCGCATCCTCCGGTGTGGAGTCGCCGTTTAACACAGCCTGCAGCATGGGGAACCAGTAGGTTCTCATCTCTGCGAAACCTTTGATGGTGTTATAATATGGAGAATAGTACTTGGTCAGGCTTGCATAGAACTGCATCTCCTCATCTCCGGGATACAGATCGCCCATGGACTGACGAACCGGGAACACGCTGGTCCTTACCACGTTCTTGGGACCCCACTCTTCATCGTTGCAGATGAAATCGATAAACCGCTTGGAAGCCTCTGCCCTGGCCGCGTCGCCGTTGTCAAATACGCAGAAACCGTTTACCAGATACTCCAGCTCCGGAACCCCATCCTCGGATGGGAAGGGAAGCGCAATGGCCTCGATGTCGTTCTCAACCAGTGTATCTGCTCTCTGAGAAGCAAGTCCCGGGGACCACAGAGTCGTAAAGGCCGTGTTGCCTGCCACGAACTGGTCTACGTCCTCGCCGCCGTTATAGGCAGAACCGTTGAGCATGTAGCCTAAGTCAACCCACTCTTTGATTTTGGTCATGGCCTTGATGCCGCCCTCATCGTTGAGTGCATACTCGGTCACCTCATCGTTGGTCACCTGACTGTCATAGATATTGGTCACAAATGCACGGATACCCTGGTCTCCGCCCTGGCCGGAGCAGTATACGGTAGCTCCGTTATATCCTGCCGCGTTCAGTCTCTCCAGCATGTCTTCAAACTGAGCCGTGGTCCATGTCCGGTCACCCTCCAGATTGATGCAGCCCATAGCGCCGGCATCCATCAGTGCAGGCTTGCTCACCGCCATACAGAAAGCCGTCGTGCTGATAGGATACATATAGTAGCTGCCGTCGTCAGATTTGCAGGAATTCAGAAGTGCCTCATTGCCCACATCCTTTACATATTCATCTGTAAACATGTCATCCAGCTTCACCAGTTTCCCGTTCTGTGCATAAGAAATAATACGTCCGGGAGCATCAAACAGAACATCGCAGACGGTTCCTGCCTCAATGGCCGCCGTGATCTTCTCCGGTCCCGATGTAAAATCGATGGTCTCCAGCTTCACTTTCACATCCGGATTCTTAGCCTCAAACGCTGCCACGATCTCCGCCTCATAAGTACCTGCCGGCGTGTCAGTGGAATCCTGGGCAAAAGTGGGGAATGCCCACCAGGTGATCTCAACCGTCTCTCCTCCCGCTGCCGCCGCTGCAGTGGTCTCCCCTCCTGCTGCCGGGGCCTGGGTGGCTGCCGCCGTGGTGCCTGCGTCCGCCTGCTTGGTCTCGGAGGTTCCGCCGCCTCCGCCGCATCCCGCCAGTGTCGTCGTCAATAATGCCGCCGCCAAACCCAAAGATAAAACCTTTCTCATGTAGTCTCCTCCTTTAGAGATTTTCACCAATCACTTGGTGATTTTATTACTGCATATTGTAATAATTGAATTATATATCAGAAAATTTCTTTTGTCAATATTATTCAAAAAAGAAAATTTTTTTCTTTTTTGGTTTCAAAAAGCGACAGGCAATCAGACTCCTCCTGAGCCGGGGCATACAAAAAAACACTGCAGACGGTATCCGAAACCTCCTTCTGCAGTGTTCTTTTTATCTTCAAAATATCCGTTCCAGTACGGACCCGGAAGTCTTTTCGTTGTTCTTGCTGCACACGTCAAAATATCTCCGGTAATATTCGGTGTACATAAGATCGATGAGAAACAGCTGACTGATCTCACCGGATGTGGAACCTCCCTGAAGCGGTCCCTCATTGGCTCCGCTGAGCAGCGTCAGATCCGCATAGGATGTCAGAGGCGATCTGCTGAAACGGGTGATACAGATAACTTTCGCCCCTGCCTCCTTGGCCAGCCTCGCGGCATGGATGCTGTCCTTGGTGGCCCCGGAATAGGAAAATACCACCGCCACTTCCCTGGGACTCATCATGGCTGCCGCCATGGCCTGCATATGGGAATCCTGGACACAGTAGACCTTCGGCTCAATGCGCAGAAATTTATTGGTTGCCTTTAATGCTGTCAGGATACTGGCGCCCACCCCGAAAAAGACGACTCTCTCCGCCTCATACAGGCAGTCGATGGCCTGGCTGAACACTTCCTCATCCAGCAGGGCATAAGTCTCTGTCAGGGCATTGATGTTAGTGTTCAACACCTTTTTCGCCACTTCCTGAAATGTATCATTTAAACTGATGTTGCCCGAAAAACGGTTGCTCTCCCTCTCGTCTTCATTGAGACTGAGGGATAAAACCATCTTGAACTCCTGATACCCTTTTAAATCCATGGATTTGCAGAAACGGAATACGCTGGTGTCGCCCACCCGGCATGCCTCCGCCAAATCCGTAATTGACATAAACAGCACTTCTTTCGGATTCTGCAGAATATAATCAGCTACTTTTTTTTCTGCCTTGGTAAACTGATTATATGCAGTTCTCATCTTCACCAAAAAATCACCTTGCATCTCTACCCCTCCTCTGGTCTCTCTTCAGTCGGTTTTAATCTGTCATCATAAGCTGCCCTGCGAGCCAGGACGCTCCCATAAGGCCGGCCCGGTTGCCCAGGGCCGCTCTCTTAAGCTCTACGTTTCGGAAGCTGTCCATAATCCTCTCTCTTGTTTTTTTTTCTACCTGTTCCAGGATGTACGGCTGTTCCATAACTCCTCCGCCCAGAACGACACAGGACGGATTGAAGATATGGATTACCGTGACCAGGCCGTGAACGATCTCGTCAACCCATCGGTCCACGATCTCCCTGACCTGTTTCTCTTCAATCCTGGCAAAAATCTTTCTGCCGTTGTTCAGGCTTTCATCATATCGGGATGCCATGGCCACCAGGCCGGTGGCAGAGGCATACTTTTCATAACAGCCCGAAAAAGGCTTTCCATCCACCCGATCCTCGGGATGTACCAGAATTCCGCCGAACTCTCCGGCCGAGTACATGCTGCCCCTGTAGATCTTCTCATCCATAATCACCGCTCCGCCTACTCCGGTGCCGTAGGTGATGCACAGAAAATCCTTATGACCCTTTCCCGCGCCAAACCGGGCTTCCCCCAAAGCCGCGGCATTGACATCGTTCTCCACTGCTGCCGGCACGCCGAATTCCGACTCCATCTGGTCCCTGATCCGCATCCCCGTATATCCGGGTATATTGTCGTTGGCATAACGGATCATCCCTTCCCGGAAATCCACCTGTCCTGCGGTGCTGATTCCCACGGCCTCAAAGGGCTCGCAGGTCCTCAGGATCTCCACGGCCCGGTCCAGGACATAGGCTCCGCCCTGCCGCGCATTGGTATCCCACTCTCTTGTCTCCAGAAGTTCCTTCCCATCCCAGACGCCTGACTTAATGGAAGTTCCCCCGATATCCAAAGCTGCGATCCTCATAGTCGTTCGCCTTATCATCGGATGGCAGACACAAAACGTCTGGTGATCTCCAGGGGTCTGGTGATGGCCCCGCCGATCACTGCCGTCCACACGCCTGAATCGAGAGCGGCCTTCAGCTGCTCCGGAGTCCAGATACCGCCCTCGGCCACAACCGGCTTGCCGCATTCTCTGGCCAGACGCCCCATAAGCTCGATATCCGGCAGAGAAACGCCTTTCGTATATTCGGTATAGCCGTGCATGGTAGTTCCTATGAGATCAAATCCGATCTCCGCCGCATGAATGCCCTCTTCATAATCAGAGCAGTCCGCCATGAACAGCTGATCCGGATACCTCTGCCTCATCTCCGCAAAAAGATCATCCAGGCTCCGCCCGTCAGGCCGGGGTCTTCTGGCTGAGTCAGTGGCATCTGTGGCGATAATGGACACCCCGCACTCCACAAGAGCATCGATCTCTTTCATGGTAGGAGTTATATACACGTCACAGTCCGGATAATCTTCTTTAATAATACCTATGACCGGAAGATTCACCGTCTTCTTTATCTCCGTGATGTCTTCTACCGTATTAGCCCGGATCCCTACTGCGCCTCCCAGCATGGCCGCATAAGCCATCCTGGACATGATGTAGGAACTGTGGAGGGGTTCTGATTTCAAAGCCTGACAGGAAACGATCAATCCGCCCCTGATCTGTTCTAAAATTGCCTGGTTCATCTGATTCATAGGAAAAACCTCCTTAAATTGGACTTTAGCGTAAAAAATGGCTTAGTTTAACTATAACATGAATAAAAATTATTTTCAACAGTTATTGCTCAACAGAAAAAATTTTTATACTTCTTGATTTCTTCTTCCAATGATGATATGATTCAGATAGCAACAAGCATTTGATTTTTCAATCAGGAAAGGACAGGTATACTATGTCAAAGTATGAAACAGCCAGATTTCGTCACGTAACCGTAGCCCTCAACACCCCTTTCAAAAAGGATGGTTCCGTGGATGTAACTGCCGTAAAAGCCGTATCCCGGTATTTTCGGGACAAGGGAGTCAAGCAGATGTATGTGTGCGGCAGCACCGGTGAAGGTTTTCTTCTGGATACAGAAGAACGGATGCTGGTTACAGAAACCGTAGTCAACGAAGTCGGGGATGACATGAACATCATCGTTCACGTCGGCTGTGCGGACACCCGCCATTCAGCCATGCTGGCGGCCCATGCCGAAAAGGCAGGCGCAGCGGCCACCTCGGCAGTGCCCTGCGTCTACTACCGTCCCAGCGAAGAAAGCGTATATCAGCACTGGACCGGGATCACCAAAGCCGCCGACCTCCCGTTTTTCATCTACAATATCCCTCAGCTTACGGGATTTAACCTGTCCATGAACCTGTTTCACAGAATGCTGGAAAATGACAGGGTAGCCGGAGTCAAGTGCTCCTCCGATCCGGCTCAGGACATCCTGCGGTTTAAGTCGGCAGGCGGAAAAGATTTCATCGTGTTCAACGGCCCCGACGAGCAGTTTGTTGCAGGGCGGATCATGGGAGCCGATGCGGGGATCGGCGGAACCTACGGAGCCATGCCGGAACTGTATATGAAGATGGATGAGCTGATCAACCGGGGAGAGTGGGACAAAGCAGCCCAGGTTCAGGCCATTGTCACTCCCCTGATCTATCGCCTCTGCTCCTTTGCCTCCATGCACGGTGCAGTCAAGGGCATCATCACCCTGGACGGCTGTCCCATGGGCGATCCCAGGCTTCCCTTCCTTCCCGTAGCCTTAGATGATCCGGAGCTGATCCGGCTTTATAAGGACATCAGGCAGGCCATCGAGGATACGAAGGATCTGTAAAATCAATCCATAACGGAGAATATTATGAAAAAGCATATTGTCTGTTTCGGGGATTCCAACACCCACGGATACTGCGCCGAGACAGGAGGACGGTTTGACGAAGAAAGCCGGTGGACCAGCCTGCTTCAGGCATATCTGGGAGATGGCTACCTGATCCTGGAGGAAGGACTGTCCGGCCGCACCACCTGTTTTGACGATCCCATACACGAGGGCCTGTCAGGCCTGGACTATATTTATCCCTGCCTCATGACCCATGAGCCTGTGGATCTTCTGATCATCATGCTCGGCACCAACGATACGAAGGAGCGCTTCGGCGTATCTCCCGCCTGTATCGGTCTTGGGCTGAAACGCCTCATCGCCAAGGCCAAAGCCACCGAATGCTGGTCCGGCGGCGTTCCCAACATCCTGGTTGTCACTCCTCAGAACATCGGCCGGGAGTACATCGACACCGCCTGCGGGGCCACCATGGGAAAAGGCTGCGCCCAGAAGTCCGAGATGCTTGCAGAACAATTCAGGCTTATTGCCGATTCCATGGGGTGCAGTTACCTGGATGCCAACAAGCTTGTAACCGCAGGAGCCAATCAGGTAGATTTCATGCACTTAAGCGAAGCCGGTCACGGCCAGCTGGCCGCAGGACTGGCCAACTATATCCTGGGTATGTTCTGAGACCTGTCAGCTTTTACAGCAGCAGCGGACTTTCACGAGGAAACGTCCGCTTTGCTGCTGTTTTTCACATTTTCTGTTCAATGTTCCAGGATCTGAGGCAGCTCCGTCAGCTCATCGATGATATACCGGGGGGTCAGCCCGCTCTCCCGCAGCATCGCCTCCCGCACCTCCCTGTCACTCTCCCTGATGAACCAGCAGGCATCGATCCCGGCATCGGCAGCTCCTTTGATATCCGAACTCAGAGAATCCCCGATAACCAGCGATTCCCTGGTCGTAAATCCGGGGATGTGGCTCTTTACATAGTCAAAAAATTCCCGGGAGGGCTTGCCTGCTTTGATCCGTCCGGAGATAAACAGCTGACGGAAATACTGATCCAGGCCGGATCTGGACAGCCGTGATACCTGGGTCTGTTCTACACCGTTGGTGATCACATACAGCTCATAGCCCTTCTCTTTCAGTTCCCGGAGGACCTGATGCACTCCCGGGATCTCCTGGATCCCCTGGTTCAGATATTTCCGGTAAGTCTTCTCCCACAGCCGCCCGTCAACCGTTTTTCCATAGCGGAACATAAGATCGGAGAACCTGCGGTTCACCCCTTCCTCCACCGTGATCTCTTTCTTCTCAATCTGTTTCCAGATCCCGGAGTTGATCTTCTTATAAGTATCATAAATCTCTTCTGTCCAGTTCTCTCCCATCTCCGCCATCATGGACCGGAAAGATTCTTCCTCGTTGGCATCAAAGTCCAGGAGGGTATTATCTACATCAAAGAGTAAAATCCTGTATCCCATAATTCATTCCCTTTCCGGATCCCTCACTCATTTTGTGATATAATTCTGCATAGACGGCCTCCTTGTAGGGAGCCACGAAGATCCGCCCGATCCCGAACAGAAGAATGCCCAGAATATCCCAGCCGATAAAAGACAGTTCCAGGACAAAGATATCCCATTTGCTTCCCTCCGTCATGCGGCTGCTCAGTTCCCGGGCCTCTGCCCCGGTAAGATGAGGATTCTCTGCCAGCAGATAGGGCACCATATAATACTCGTAGGACTTGATGATCCCGGGGATCACCAGCAGAAGAGTCCATAAAAAAATATACAGCTGCTGCTGAAACATGACCAGAACCTGGTTCCAGTATGCTTCCGAAAAGGCAGAAAACATCTCTCCCGGTCCTGTCTCACAGATCCCTGCCGTCTTTTTCAGAAAATATCGCTTCTTTCCCACCTGAAGCACATTGGAAACCAGAGCCCCTGCCACTGCTATCACAATCAGAATCACTAAAAATATCTTCAGGAACAGGGAAACTATGCCGGGTTCAATGGATCGTGTCACCTGAAAGAAAGGAGTCCTGACAGAAATCTGTTCCTGATCTCCGTATGAAAAAGTGATTCCGGGATTGCTGCTAATGGTCATATCACCGGTTCTGGCATCGGTTCTGCTCCGGAAATTAAAAGAAGATTCTGTCCCTGCTCCCAAAAACGCGGCAATCAGACATACCAGAAATGCCTGCCAGTAAAAAACACGCAGGCCTGCTTTTGCTCTCTCCTTTAATTCCTGTCTCGTCCAGAATGTGGTCATATGCAGCCCTCCTTACGACAATTATTATAACAAATAGTTTTTATTAATACAATCGTTAGTTTTTGTGCAACGCAAAAAGGACCTCCCGAAAACAGGAGGTCCTCAATGGTTTAACTTATTCTATGATGGAAACAACTCTTCCTGAACCAACAGTTCTGCCGCCCTCGCGGATAGCGAAACGCAGACCCTGCTCCATAGCTACGGGATGGATCAGCTCAACGCTCATCTCTACATTGTCGCCAGGCATACACATCTCTGTTCCCTGAGGAAGCTCGCAGACACCGGTAACGTCGGTTGTTCTGAAGTAGAACTGAGGACGATAGTTGTTGAAGAACGGTGTATGACGGCCGCCCTCGTCCTTGGTCAGAACGTAAACCTGAGCGGTAAACTTGTGATGGCACTTTACAGAGCCGGGCTTGCACAGACACTGGCCTCTCTCGATGTCAGTTCTCTGAACGCCACGAAGCAGAGCGCCGATGTTGTCGCCGGCCTGAGCCTCATCCAGCATCTTACGGAACATCTCGATACCGGTAACAACGGTCTTGCGGGTCTCCTCGGAGATACCTACGATCTCAACTTCCTCGTTCAGATGCAGAGTACCGCGCTCTACTCTACCGGTAGCAACAGTACCGCGGCCGGTGATGGTGAATACGTCCTCTACAGGCATCAGGAACGGCTTGTCAGTCTCACGCTGCGGATCCGGAACCCAGCTGTCAACAGCATCCATCAGCTCGATGATCTTGTCGCCCCACTCGCTGGAGGGATCTTCCAGAGCCTTCAGAGCGGAACCCTGGATGATCGGTGTGTCATCGCCCGGGAACTCGTACTCGTTGAGCAGCTCACGGATCTCCATGTCTACCAGCTCAAGAAGCTCGGGATCGTCAACCA
>CAJUJV010000079.1:9352-17800 GCA_910586845.1 uncultured Hungatella sp. | reverse complement strand
TCCAGACATAAGCCGACGGACCGGCAGAAAAAACGGTCCGGCACCGGCAAAGAACTCCTGAAGAATAAAATATAATAGAAGAAAGGCGAGGTAATTGAGATGAAAGTTGGATTTATCGGTTTGGGAATTATGGGAAGGCCTATGAGCAAGAATCTGGTGAAGGCAGGCCATGAGCTGGTAGTATTTGATTTTAATCAGGAGGCCGTTGCAGATCTGGTTTCCTGCGGCGCCAGGGCTGCGGCCAACGGAAAAGAAGTGGCCCAGGAGTGCGACGTGGTGATCACCATGGTTCCCAACTCCCCCCATGTGAGGGCGGCTGTCCTGGGTGCAAACGGTGTGGCCGAAGGCGCTCATGAGGGTTCTGTTGTCATCGATATGAGCTCTATTGACCCAACAGAAAGCAAGGCTATCGGCGCGGAACTGGCCAAGATGGGAATCGATATGCTGGATGCTCCCGTATCCGGCGGGGAGCCCAAGGCCATCGACGGAACCCTGTCCGTGATGGTAGGCGGCAAGAAGGAGCTGTTTGACAAGTACTATGATCTGCTCATGGTGATGGCAGGTTCCGTGGTCTATGTGGGCGAGCTGGGTGCAGGAAATGTGGCTAAACTGGCCAATCAGATCGTGGTTGCGGTCAATATCGCCGCCGTATCCGAGGCTCTCACCTTTGCCAAGAAGGCAGGCGCGGATCCGGAGCTGGTATATCAGGCTATCCGCGGCGGCCTGGCAGGGTCCACGGTTATGGATGCCAAGGCTCCCATGATGTTAAACAGAAACTTCAAGCCCGGATTCCGTATCGAGCTGCACATCAAGGATCTGAACAATGCTCTCAATGCGGCACATGCCATCAGTTCTCCGGTTCCGCTGACCGCACAGCTGATGGAGATCATGCAGTTCTTAAAGTCCGAGGGATTTGACAAGGAAGATCACTCCAGCATCGTCAAGTACTACGAGAAGATCGCCAACGTAACCGTGGAGTAATGGCTGTCATTCACGATATTCTGTGAATAGGACCCCAGATACCCGGGGCCTGTCCCGCCAGGGCAGGCCGCCGGGCAATGAGAAGGAGAACCGGTATGAATACAGATTTTATCAAGGGTGTGGTAGTGCCTATCCTGACTCCGATCGATGGTGATGAGAGGATCGATGAGGCCAAACTGAGAGAGCAGGTTGACTATGTGATCGATGGCGGAGTTCTGGGAATCCTGGCATTCGGCAGCAACGGAGAGTTCTATGTCATCGAGGAAGACGAGATGGAACGGGGCCTGAAGATCATGGTGGATCAGGCCGCAGGCAGGGTGCCGGTATATTTCGGCATCGGAGCCATCAGCACGAAGAAATGCTGCCGCCTGGCAAAGATGGCGGTGGCAAACGGCGCCGCAGGGATCTCCGTTCTGCAGCCCATGTTTTTAAAACCTACGGAAGCGGAGCTGTTTTTGCACTTTAAAACCATTGCGGAGGCGGTCCCCGACACTCCCATGCTGCTCTATAATAATCCGGGCCGTGTCAACTACACGCTGTCCGGCAATCTGGTGGAAAGGCTGGCTCACGAAGTTCCCAATATTGTGGGGATGAAAGATACCAGCGGCGACATCACCCAGACAGCCGAGTTTATCCGCAGGACCAGAGACGTAAACTTCAAGGTCTTCGGAGGCAAGGATACTCTGCTGTATGCCTCCATGTGCCACGGCGCCGTGGGCGGAGTCTGCACTGCGGCAAACTTTATGCCGGAGCTGATCACCGACGTTTACAACAAGTACGTGGCCGGGGACCTGGAAGGCTCTCTGGAAGCTCAGTTTAAACTGAATCCGGTGAGACTGTCCATGGACGGAGCCAGCTTCCCGGTGGCGGCAAAAGATATGGCAAACTTAAGGGGACGGGATATCGGAGTTCCCTACACACCGAACCTGGCCACTCCAGAAGGCCCGGTTCTTGAAAAGATCAGGGCCGAGATGAAGAAGGCCGGATTGATCTGAGCGTTATCGTTGTCATTACCTCAATCAGAATAGAATTGCAGCAGCAGACCGGCGACCCCCTTGTTATGCCGGTCTACTGTGCATTAAAAATATGAGAGTGTGATCCCGCGGCAGGAGAAGAGCGGTTTCATGCACACAGACAGGAGGGTATATGAGATTTTTATTTGCATCGGATTCGTTTAAAGGAACCTTGTCATCCGAGACGATCATTGAGCTGCTGACAGAGACGGCAGAGAAAATTATCCCGGGATGTGAAACGGCCGGAGTTCCCATCGCAGACGGCGGGGAGGGGACTGTAGATGCAGTGATCACCGTGACTAAAGGAGAAAAACGGGTGCTCACCGTCCACGGGCCTCTGATGGAGGAGACAGAAAGTTCCTACGGTATCTTCGGAGGAGATTCGGCCATCATCGAGATGGCGGCGGCTTCCGGACTTCCCATGGTTCCCCCGGAGAAGAGAAATCCTCTGAATACCACTACTTACGGCACGGGAGAACTGATCAGGGATGCGCTGGAACAGGGCTACCGGAAGATCTCCATTGCCATAGGAGGAAGCGCTACCAACGACGGCGGCATGGGCGCCATGAGGGCTTTGGGAGTGCGGTTCCTGGATAAGGAAGGAAAGGAACTGGAAGGATACGGACGGGATCTGGCAGAAGTGGCTGATATTGACACGACAGGGATCTGTCCGGCAGTGGCAGAGGCCTCCTTTACGGTTATGTGCGATGTGAACAATCCTCTCACAGGGCCGGAGGGAGCTGCCTATACCTTCGGAAAGCAGAAAGGCGGAACGCCGGAGATCCTGGATGAACTGGAAGCGGGCATGAAAAATTACGCTGCCGTAGTACTGAAAAAGACGGGTATGGATGTGGATCAGATTCCGGGGGCAGGAGCTGCCGGCGGTCTGGGTGCGGCTCTGTGCGTCTTTCTCCGTGCCACACTGAAATCAGGGATCGAGACGGTGCTGGATCTCATGGACTTTGACGGCCTGCTTGAGGGGGTGGATCTGGTAGTCACCGGGGAGGGACGTATCGACTGGCAGTCTGCATTTGGCAAGGTCCCCAGCGGCATCGGGCAGAGATGCCGGGCCAAAGGGATTCCGGCCGTGGCCCTGGTAGGCGGCATGGGAGACGGGGCGGAGAAGATCTACGACTTCGGAGTGGAGAGTATTCTGCCTACGATCAACGGAGCCATGGATATCGAGGAGGCCTTGGAGCGGGCCAGAGAACTGTATGTGAACGCGGCCGAGCGGATGTTCCGTCTGATCCGCGTCGGGATGGAGATGAAGAACTGATGGACAGAACGGTTATCTTATCGGACGGAACCCAGGTGCCCTGTATCGGGCAGGGCACCTGGTTTTTAGGAGAGCACAGGGACAGGCTGGAGAGAGAACAGGAGGCTCTGAGGGCGGGGATCGAGTCAGGCATGACTCTGATCGACACCGCGGAGATGTACGGAGACGGCAGGGCGGGATCCCTCTGTCGGAGACCGTGGCCTGTATGGAGCAGCTGAAAAAGGAAGGGAAGATCCGCCGCTGGGGCGTGTTCAATTTTGACACCGACGATATGGAGGAGCTGTGGTCTGTGCCCGGGGGGAAGAACTGCGCGGTGAACCAGGTGCTGTATCATGTAGGCTCCAGGGGCATCGAATATGATCTGCTGCCGTGGATGAGGGAACACAGTGTTCCTCTCATGGCCTACTCTCCTCTGGCTCAGGCGGGAAACCTCCGCCGCGGCCTCTATGGGAGTCCGACTCTCAAATGGATTGCAAACAGCCATAAGGCTACGGTTTCCGAAGTGCTTCTGGGGTTTGTGGTGCGGGATGGGAGTACCATCGCCATACCCAGGAGCGGACGGAGAGAACATGTGCTGGAAAACGCAGGGGGAGCCCGTATCGTGCTGACAGAGTATGATCTGAGACTGATCGAGAAGGAATTTCCGGGGCCGACCCAAAAGACTTATCTGGATATGGTGTAGAAAGGGAGAAAATTATGGAATACAGGGGATTTGGGAATCATTATGTACTTAGAATCGATAAAGGAGAGGAAGTACTGGCTTCTATAGAGAAACTCTGCAGGGAGGAGAAGATCAGGCTGGGCAGCGCCGTGGGCCTGGGAGCCTGTGACCGGGTGACCGTAGGGCTTTTTGACACGGTGAATAAAGTGTACAAGAAGAATACCTTTGAGGGACCTATGGAGATCACTTCTCTGGTGGGGAATATCTCCGAGAAAGAGGGAGAACCCTATCTCCATTTTCACATCAATGTCTGCGATGAGGCGAACCGGATCCTGGGCGGCCATCTGAATGAGTGCTTTATCTCCGCCACCGGTGAGATCACGGTGACGAAGATCGAGGGAACCGTGGAGAGGGAGATGAGCCGGGAGATCGGGTTGAATCTGTATCGGTTTTAACGGGGCGGCAGGATTAAGAAGGGAGATCGTTCATATGGCGGTACTGTATACGGTTGGGAATATTAATTTGCAAACAGTAGAGCTTGTGGCAAAAGCCATAAAAGAGTCGGAACCGCAGATTATGATCCGCAGAGTGGTGATCTTTGACAGCGCCGAGAGTGAGAAGCTGCAGAACGAGCAGATCGAGATTTACAGAAAATATTTCGGGAGCCTGGTCCGTGAGGGGATCAGGCTGAATGATGACGGAAGTATTGATACTCAGCTGCTTTTTGAGGCATTTTCCAATAAAGAAGAGAAGATTGTGGATTTGAGCAATGGGCAGAAAGTCACGTCTTCTCTGCTGTTTATGGCCGCGAATTTGTGTCAGATCGACAGGATCTATTATCTGATGCTGAGAACGGCGCCGGCTGAAACCATGATTCGGGGACGGGATTATGACTATGTGAAGATGAAAAAAATCGATTGTGTGAACAAGCTGGCCAAGATCAGCTGCTTTGACCTGATCTATTATAATGATGAACTTCAGAAACTGTTTTCAGAAAGCGAGAGACGGTCCGGGGGGCCGATGAAAGTGATCTATGAAGGACTGCTCAACGGGATCAGAGGATTTTTTTCCGGAAATGACTACCGCAGCGTGGTGTCCAATGTGACCATAGGAAACGAGAAAATCATCAATTCGCTTCTGGCCTTTTTACAGGCAGACGAACGCTGCAGGCGGTTTTGCAGGAAATACGGAGTTACTGTTACAGCGGACCGGGATCCCGTAGGGATCCTCACATTTTTTTCTCGAAGCTATGTAAAAAACGGAAAAGACAAAAAAATCCTTGCGCTGGCCGGCATTACCAATCTTCTGGCTTCTCTCAGGGAATACCGTAATATTTCAGCCCATTATTCAGAAAACGGCATCGAACTGACAGAGGATGAGGCCAGAATTGTCATCAATATGGGCATTGAGATCATAAAGCACATCCGTGTGAACGAGGATTTTTGGGAGTTTATCAAAAAATCAGGGAGAGAAAGCTGACATGTATATTGCGATCGACGGAGACTCTGTGGGCACAAGACTTCAGCAGTACATATTAGAAGAGAGATTGGATGAATTAAAGCAGTTCAGCGAATCCATAAAGAACACACTGTCCCGGTTCTGCCGTTTTCTGGAGGATCAGGGCGGTGTGGTCTATATGAGCGGCGGTGATAATCTGTTTGGCCGGTGTACGGAGGAAGGTGTACTGGCTATGGCAGAATATGTAGAACAGGAAAACAAGAAGCAGCAGATCTGCTATTCTCTTGCGGCAGGAGACAGTACCCAGGATGTATATCTGGGTCTGAATTATGCCAAATGCAGCAGGATTCACTACATCCGGGTGGACAGAGATAAGGAGAAAGTGACCTTTCGGAATATAAGGCAGCTGCAACACTGATCTGCGTTCGGATCTGATCCGGGTCAGTTCATCCAAAACTCTCTGGCCAGGCGGATAAATTCCCTGGCGGCATTGCTCAGGTAAGAATATTTTCCGTAGCTGGCCGCCACCTCCCACATGGGATGGGAGGGAAGGGCAAAACAGGCGACTCCGTCAGGATGATTTTTTACATAATGCCAGGGGATGACGCCGCAGCAGAGCCTGGTTCTGATCATGGACCGGATGGTGGACTCTTTGTACATGAGGACAAAGGGTTCGTATTTTAGCTGCGCCAGATCCATGACGGCCAGAGGCTCTCCCGGAGGAGCCGCATTGCAGCCAAGGGGATGGCCCCGGGGAATGGCCAGGACGATCTCCTCTTCAAATAAGGTGATGTAATTGTCTCTGGTCCGCTGGCCCTGGCACAGGGTCATAAAGCCTAAGTCCAGTTCTCCTTCCGTGATGAGAGCCTGCTGTCTCAGGACTCTAACTGTTTTAAGTCCATAGTATCTCCTGTTTCCAGACCATGTTCTGGAATTTTTAGAACTTGAAAATTTATTATATTGACTTTCACAACAAAATACAAGAAATTTTCTTCGTCTATTTTTAGAAAACAATAATTAAAAAAACTAAGTTTTAAAAATTTACCATTAACTTTACTTAGAAAAAAGGATGGATTATAATAAATCTTACAAAAAGATATCTATGCAGAAAAGGAGGAATTTACCATGAGTCAGCGGTTATATGTGAAGATCCGCGAAGAAGACAATGTGGCCATTGCGGTCAGGGACATCCGGGCGGGAACTCAGGCTGTGGAGGGCATCGCTGCCAATCAGGACATCCCCCAGGCCCACAAGATTGCACTGTGCGATATCCCGGCCGGAGGAGAGATCATCCGATACGGGGTGGTCCTGGGATATGCCATCCATGACATCAGGAAGGGGGACTGGATCAACGAGCACATGCTGGATCTGCCCGAGAGTCCTTCTGTAGATGACATGGAGTTCGGCACCAATCTGGTAAAAAACGAGGATCTGCCCATGCCTGTCCGGACCACCTGGATGGGGTATAAAAATGCGGAGGGACCGGCAGGAACCAGGAATCTGCTGGGAATTGTGACCACTGTTCAGTGTGCGGCAGGAGTATTGAAGGTGGCGGTGGAGAGGATCCGGAAAGAACTGCTTCCCAAGTATCCCAATGTAGACGGAGTTGTGGTCGTAACCCATCCATACGGCTGCGGCGTTGCCATCAACGCACCTCTGGCTTACATTCCCATCCGTGCCATAACCAATGTGATCCGCCACCCCAACTTCGGCGGCCAGATCATGGTGGTGGGACTCGGCTGTGAGAAGCTGACTTATGACAGAGTGCTGCCCAAAGAAGATATCACTCCGGAGAATGTACTGACTCTCCAGGATTATGGGGGACACGATGCCATGATGAACGCTATTATGGAGATGGCGGAGAAAAAGCTGAAGAAGCTGAATGAGAGGAAGCGGGAAGAATTGCCCTTAAGTGATCTTCTGATCGGGATGCAGTGCGGGGGAAGCGATGCGTTTTCCGGAGTGTCAGCCAATCCAAGCGCAGGATATGCGGCGGATATGCTGGTGCGGGGCGGCGCCACGGTGATGTTCAGCGAGGTGACCGAGGTGCGGGACGGGGTTCATATGCTGGCAGCCCGATGCGCAGATGCTCATACCCGCGACAGACTGGCAGAAGAGATGAAATGGTATGACAAATATCTGGCCGACGGCGGCGTGGGCCGGGATGCCAACCCCACGCCAGGCAACAAACAGGGCGGCCTCGCCAATATCGTGGAGAAGGCCATGGGAAGCATTGCCAAAAGCGGCACCAGCCAGATCGTGGAGGTGCTGTCACCTGCCGAAAAGCCGACGAAACATGGTCTGATCTATGCGGCTACCCCGGCCAGCGATATCGTCTGCGGTCCCAGCCAGGTGGCCAGCGGCATCGGGCTTCAGGTGTTCATGACCGGAAGGGGGACGCCTTACGGCCTGGACATCAGCCCGGTGATCAAGGTCTGCAGCCGCAACGAGATGAAAAATCACTGGTTTGACCTGATCGACATCTCCGCGGGAGACGTGGCTACCGGCGAAAGGACTATCGCCGACGTGGGTCGGGAGATATTTGACATGATCCTTGACGTGGCCAGCGGGATCAGGGAGCCCTACAGCGATAAGTACGGATTCCACAATGATATGTGCTTCTTCAACCCGGCGCCTATTACTTAACGGATCATGATCCGTCCGCCTGCACAGGGCCGGGAGGTATCTGCTGGCCGGTTTCCGACCACTGGCCTTTCATCAGATCAATAAAGCCTCTGGCAGCGTTGCTGAGATAACGCCCTTTTTTGTAGCTTGCCACAAACTTCCAGGAGGGATGGTCGGGGAGATGAAAGCAGGTAATTCCCGGGGGGATGTTTTTTACATAGTAATATGCCAGGATTCCGCAGCAGAGATTGGCCTGAAGCATGGACAGGAGGGTGTGATTATTGCCTGTTTCAAACAAAATCTGGGGTTGGATGCCGGCATTGGAAAAAATTGTGTCAATGAGAGTCCGCATGGTAGACTGTTTGTCCATGACGACAAAAGGCTCGTGCTGAAGTGTACGGATATCCATAGTGGCGTAAGAATCGCCCCTGGGA
>CAJUJV010000079.1:0-9342 GCA_910586845.1 uncultured Hungatella sp. | reverse complement strand
GGGAGGCCGTATTTTTGCGGCAGGATGGATAGACGGCACAGCCAGAAAAATCTCTTCCGTGTATATGGTTTCATAGGAATCGCAGGTCCGGTCTTTATCCGTCAGCGTCAGGAAACCGATATCAAGATCTCCCTGGGAAATCAGCTTTTGAAGGTCCCTGACTACTCCTTCCCTGGGCACGATGGTAATGTTGGGATATTGCTGATGGAAAACGGAATAGGCGGAAGTAAACATGGCGGCACCTCTTCCGGCAGTGAAGCCTACGGACAGATGTCCCCGTTTGCCCTGGGACAGATCATGGATCATCTGATAGGTATCCCGTTTGATCTGAAGGATCTCTCTGGCATTGCGGATATAGGTTTCCCCGGCTTCTGTCAGATGCCAGTTTGTCCTGGAACGGTGAAACAGGGAAGTGCCCAGGTCTTTTTCCAATTTTAACAGCTGCTGATTTAAGGCGGACTGGGTGATAAAAAGTTTTTCCGCGGCTCTGGTAATATTGTTTTCTTCTGCGATTTTCAGAATATATTCTATCTGCCTGGTATCCATAAACCGGTTCTCCTTTACAAAATCATGGGACTGTATTGGCGGTTCCGTGGTTTTTCTCTTTTCAGTGTACTTTATTTCAGTATAAAAATCAAGAATTACTATTAATAAAATCAAGAGTAATTAAAAATTAATAGAGTTTTACTTATAGAAATTATAGGAGTATACTTAAATCATAGCAAATACGTGATACAATTATTTGTTAAAAAATTAATTAACAGGAGGTAAACAGATGTCACCAGTAATTCAAAAAATGGAAGTATGGCCCGTAGCAGGAAAAGATTGTATGGAGCTTAACTTAAGCGGGGCCCATGCACCGTATTTTACCAGAAATGTGGTTGTTCTGTATGCTGACAACGGCGAGATGGGCGTAGGTGAAGTTCCGGGGGGAAAGAAGATTACTGCAGCACTGGAAGAATGTATTCCGCTGGTGGAAGGCACAAAGGTAGCTGAGTATAAGAGTACTCTGCTGAAGGTTAAGAAGTATCTGGATTCCAAGGGCGAGGAAGACGTGAGAGGAAACCAGACTTTCGACCTGCGTACAGGAGTTCATGTGATCACGGCGATCGAAGCGCCCTGTCTGGATCTGTTAGGAAAGCATCTTGGAGTTCCTGTATGTGAGCTGCTGGGCGACGGACAGCAGAGGGATAAGGTGCGGATGTTAGGTTATCTGTTCTTTGTAGGAGATCGGAAGAAGACAGACCTGCCCTATGACGCTGAACCGGATTCTGACTGTGAGTGGTATCGTATCCGCCACGAAGAAGCTCTGGATGCAGACAGCATCGTGGCTTTTGCAAAAGCGACTCATGCAAAATACGGTTTCCAGGATTTTAAGTTAAAAGGCGGTGTGCTTCCGGGTAACGAGGAAATGGATGTGATCCGCGCTCTGAAAAAGGCATTTCCCGAGGCGAGGATCGACCTGGATCCTAACGGAGGCTGGCTGTTAGAGCAGGCAGTGGAATATGTAAAGGGAATGAAAGGCATTCTTACATATTGTGAAGATCCCTGCGGAGCCGAGGGCGTGTACTCTGGAAGAGAGATCATGAGCGAGTTCAGACGCCGCACCGGATTCCCGACGGCTACCAACATGATCGCCACAGACTGGAGAGAGGTAAGCCATTCTCTGGAATCTCAGGCAGTAGATATCATTCTGGCGGACCCGCATTTCTGGACTATGGCAGGTTCTGTAAGAGTGGGCCAGATGTGCCATGACTTCGGATACACTTGGGGAAGCCATTCCAACAACCATTTTGATATTTCGCTGGCTATGTTTACTCAGGTAGGAGCAGCAGTTCCCGGAGAGTACAACGCGCTGGATACTCACTGGATCTGGCAGGAGGGTCTTGAAAGACTGACCAAAGAGCCTCTGCAGATCGTGGACGGATGCATAGCCGTGCCGAAGAAACCTGGTCTTGGAATTGAGGCGGATATGGATCAGATCAGGAAAGCCCACCAGGTATACCTGGACAACTGCTTGGGAGGAAGAGATGACTCTGTAGGAATGCAGTATCTGATTCCGGGCTGGAAGTTTGATCCCAAGAGACCTTGTCTGGTACGATAGGAGAGGCAGGAGGGTCTCCCTTGATATTATTAGCGTTTCTTATAGCATAAATCATAATAATGAATTGGCCTTTTCTGTTTCCTTTTGATATTATTGGATACAAACAGAGAAAATGAAAACGGATATATGGGAGAAATGACGAAATATCCGTATGTCCGCTGGCTGACGGAAAAGGAGAAATTATAGTATGGGAGTAAAAGGAACACCAACGGTAACAGAGATGCAGGTTATTCCGGTTGCAGGATATGACAGTATGCTGATGACCCTGAGCGGGGCCCATGCCCCCTGGTTTACCAGAAATCTGGTAATCTTAAAGGACAGTGCCGGGAACACAGGAATCGGAGAAATCCACGGCGGGGATTATACCTGTGAAGCCCTGAAAAGCTGTATTCCCCTGGTTGTGGGACAGCCTGTGGGCAGATACCGCGCAATTCTGGACAGTATCCATAAATGCAGCAAGAGGGCTGCTGAAGACGACGGGGAAGGAATCCAGACTCTGGATATCAGCAAACTGAAATTTGTGGTAAAAGCCGAGTGGGCCATTGAATGTGCTCTGCTGGATCTGCTGGGACAGTACCTGGATCTTCCCATGTGTGAATTGTTGGGAGACGGCAGACAGAGGGATCAGGTAGAAACATTGGGGTACCTTTTCTATGTAAGCGATAAGGAAAAGGCTAATCCGGGGCTGCCCTATATTGATGAAAGCGAAAGCCATGATCCATGGTTTAAGCTTCGCCGCCAGGAGATGCTGACGCAGGAGCGTATTGTGGAGCAGGCCCAGGTCCTTCATGAAAAATATGGGTTTAAAAACTTTAAACTGAAGGGCGGAGTCTTAAAAGGCTGTGAAGAGATGGAGGCGGTCCGCGGGCTGAAGAAAGCATTCCCCGACGGCAGGATCAATATCGATCCCAACGGCGCATGGAGTCTTTCCGAGGCTGTGGAGATCTGCAAGCCTATGGAAAATATTCTTACATATATTGAAGATCCCTGCGGTCCTGAGGCAGGATATTCCAGCCGGGAAGTAATGGCAGAGTTTAAAAATGCAGTGAAGCTTCCTGTCGCCACCAATATGATCGCCACAGACTGGCGGCAGTTCTATCATGCGGCGGCGCTGAAATCCGTGGATATTGTGCTGGCAGATCCTCATTTTTGGGGATTCGGCGGAAGTGTAAGGATGGCTCAGATCTTAAATGACTGGGGCCTTACCTGGGGAAGCCATTCTAACAACCATTTTGATATTACGCTCACTGCCTTTGCCCATGTGGCTGCGGCAGCTCCGGGTAATCCGACAGCTTTGGATACCCACTGGATCTGGCAGGATGGACAGAACCTGTTAAAAGATACTCCTCAGATCGTAGACGGATATCTTCAGGTTCCCCAGAGGCCTGGTATGGGTGTTACCATTGATATGGAAAAGGTTATGGAGGCCAATGCGCTTTATAATAAGCTTCCATCCCATGATCGCGATGATGCTATGGCTATGCAGTATCTGATTCCATACTGGAAATATGACTGCAAGAAACCCGTATTGGTAAGGTAAAAATTATTCTTTGGAAGGGGAATGGAACATGTTCTTTAAAGAATATGGGGACATTATAGCAGGCGTGTTCTTTATGGCGGTTTCGGTCTTGATGATGGTTATGGCCAAGATACTGCCAAAGTCCAAAGTTATGGATATTGGACCGGATTTCATGCCTATGGCAATCGGAGGCATCATCTTTGCCTTGGCGGTGACCCTTTCCTCCGGAAATATGGTACGCGGTCTTCTGGCAGGCATGCTGGGGCTTATGTTTACCCAGATCGGCATGGCGCCCATCGACGGAACCACCCCAGGCTTACAGGGGTTGAGGTCAACGAGAAGGGTGAGCCCATGTATCGGTTTGCGGATCTGACCCAGTAAAAGAAATTCTTTGAATCAGAAAACTCCTTGACGGATACACTGTATTATAAGTCTTTTACAGACCGGAAAGGAGTTTGATCAGAGATATGAACAATACCAAGAATCCCTTTGCCGATATGGGCTGCACCTGTTTTACCTGGGAGACCAAAGACAATATGCATCTTCTGGGAAGAACTTATGACCAGTGCGGAAATCTGAAAGGAAACCGCATCGCAGTGGTCCCCAGAAACTATCCCCTGAAGCTGGAGATCAATGAGAAATACCGGGATTTTGTGCGAAGCCGGTATGCTTTCGGGGGAATGGCCATTACCGGTCTGGCCTCTCCGGTCATGGTGGATGGGGTGAACGAGATGGGGGTCATGGGAGGGCTGCTGAATTATCCCGGATATGCGGCCTATGACCAGGTGAGGGACAGCCGCCACATGAATATTCATCCCGGATTCCTTACAGGATATCTGCTGAGTCAGTGTGCTTCCGTGGAAGAGGCGGCTTCCCTGGTTCTTTCTTTAAATCTTACGGGGGAGAAGATCTTTGGATGTGAGATGACGGTCCATTATATTTTTTCCGACCGGACCGGAGAAACCATTATTATTGAGCCCGATGAGGGAGGCCTGCAGATTCACAGGGATACCATCGGAGTCATGACCAACAGTCCGGGTTATCCGTGGCAGCACACCAATCTGTGCAACTATGCTTCGGTATCCAATATTCTGGATGCCTCTCATGATTTTCTCGACCTTAAGATCCAGGGAGTCAGTATCAGCTCCGGCGGCGGTTTCGGCCTGCCCGGCGACTATTCTTCCCCATCCCGGTTTGTCCGGATGGCTGTCATGAAACATTATGCGGTTAAAGGGGAAAATGAAGTGGATGGGATCTCCCGGATGTTCAATCAGTTTTCTGCCGTGAATATCCCGGAAGGAATCGTCATGCGGCCTGAGAAGGATGAGGCAGGCGACGCCTATGACCAGACGCTGTGCATCAGCGCCATGTGTGCAGAGAGCGGAACCTATTATTTCTCCACCTGCAAGAACAGGCGTATCAATGCAGTCCGGCTTCTGGGGCTGGAAGGCAATCCGGATATCAGGTATTTTGAACTTCCTCAAAATGAGGATATTGCTTATCTGAATTAAGCTTTTTGATCAAAAAGCAGCCACATCCTGTCGGGGATATGGCTGCCTTTTTTCGTATAATCCGTCTTAGCAGTAAAACTCCATGGGATAAGTCATGTACTCGATCTCATCCAGCTCGTCCATGGTAACCAGGCCGGCAGGAGCGCGGAGCACTGCGGGGATCCTGTTTACGATGGTAGCGC
Source organism: uncultured Hungatella sp. (assembly GCA_910586845.1). Lineage (GTDB taxonomy): Bacteria > Bacillota > Clostridia > Lachnospirales > Lachnospiraceae > UBA3402. Next base: position 4,026 of record CAJUJV010000079.1, on the reverse strand, counting down.
AGGTGTGCTCTACGGTGGCGGGCTTCACTACATGGAATTCCGTATCCGGCTCTCCGGTGATCTTCCAGTCGCACATATCTCCGTCATCAGGTCCGTATACCTTGCCGATACACTGAGTCTCGATCACCGGACCCTGGAAGGTCTCTGTGGTCACGACAGCCGCCATGCCGATGCAGTTGCCTTCCTTGATGTCCTTGCCCATGGTGGAGGAGTACAGGTCTCCCTGATGGAAGTAGGGAACACATTTCTGAGTCTGGCTCTTGATGGTCCAGCCCATCTTGGCAGCCAGGGCCTCGTTGGAGTTCCACACATAGGAGGGCTCCAGAACTTCAGGATGAGCGATCTGGTTCTCAAATTCTTCCGGTGTCAGGTCCACGCCGTGAGCCTTGGCCAGAGCCAGTCCGTAATCCTCTACATTGTAGCTGACAGCGCCTTCGATCTTCTTGATATTGTGGCAGCTTCCCGCAACCATGCTGACCATATTTACCCAGAAGGTGTCTTCCATACCGCTGCCTACGAAAGTACAGTTGTTTTCCTTGGCCAGAACATCCAGGTGATTGGCCCGGACCGGATCCGTGGTCCAGCAGTAGGTGGCTTCCTCACAGGTGGTGATCACGCTGATGCCGCGGCTTAAGCAGTTTACGAAATGATCATAGCAGTCGCTTACCAGACTGAACAGAGTGACTACTGCGATATCGGGATCCGTGTTGTCCAGAACTTCTTCGGCATTGTCGCTGATGAGGATGCCCGTCTTTACGCCCAGCTCTGCGTAGTCGCCTACATCCATACCCACGATCTCCGGATTTACATCAATGGCGCCCACGATCTGTGCGCCCTTCTCGTAAAGGTAGCGCAGGATATATTTGCTCATCTTGCCGCAGCCGTACTGTACCACTTTAATCTTGCTCATAATGAAAACCTCCTTCTCGATGGACAAAGTGTATTCTTGTGATAGTTATAGTATAGATCCTCGTCCAGGGTGAGAGTCAAGGAAGATTGTGGAAAAATTAACAGACAGTTCTGCGGATAAGGATCAATGGACAAATCGACAGAAAAATGGAAAAAAACAGTGGGGTTATATAAGATAAATGGACGAAAAAAGAAGAGAAAAAGCCATGGTTTAGAAAATATCTTGCCAAAAACAGAAAAATTACTATAATAAAAGTATACAGAATCACGAAAAACTCTGATGCTGGATCAGACTTCAGGGGAGGATATCCATGGATGATAAGATGATGAAGATCGGCGAGATGGCCAGGTTCAACCGGGTTTCCATTACGACTCTGCGGCTCTATGACAAGGTGGGAATCTTAAGGCCATGCTACACGGACCCGGAGACCAATTACCGGTACTACAGTATCCATCAGAAGGCCAGACTGGATATGATCCAGTATATGAAGGAACTGGGCATGAGTCTGGGAGAGATCCGGGAGATTCTGGAAAAGAAAGATATCCAGCTCATTGAGTCCACCCTGATCAGCAAGAAGAAGCAGGTGAAGGAGGAAATCAGTCAGCTGCAGCTGCGGATGGGGGCCATCACCCGGGCTATCGAGAGTGTGGAGAGGTTTCGGAAAGCGCCGGACTGCGGCATGATCACCGTGGAGTACATCCCTCACCGGAAAGTGTACGTGATGCACACGGATACGAATTTTTATGAGCATGACATCTCCGTGTACGAAGAGATCCTGGAAGATCTGAAAGAAGACCTGATCAGCCAGGGACTGCCCCAGGTCTATTACTGCAATGCCGGAACCATCCTGGGACGGGAAGATTTTCTGGCTCTCAGGATGATCTCCCACGAGATCTTTCTCTTTGTGGATGATGATTTTCCTGATCATGAGTCGGTGCGTTCCATCGACAGCGCCATGTACGCCTGTATCTATCTGGACAGTTTCGACGATGAGCCGGAGTATGCGGGAAGGCTCCTGAATTACTGCAGGGACCATCAGTATACCATCAGCGGAGACTATATCTGTGAGGTGCTGACAGAGTTCAATGTATTTGACAGCGAAAAAAGGTCTATGTTCCTGCGGCTGCAGGTGCCTCTGAAATTTCGATGACAAGGCGGTCATGGGTGAGCCATGGCCGCCTGAAATGTTACGGGTATTTTATTGCACCCCGTGGGCGGGGAATGGATCTCTACTGTTTCTTGACTTCCGCCATCTTCATGGCGCGGACCTTCAGCGGCAGCCCGAAGAGGGTGATGAAACCGTCGGCGTCATGGTGGGACTCGCTGTACAGAGAGTAGGGAGAGGTCGTGCCTGCCTTGATGATATTGCCCTTGTACAGCTTAAACTTTACTTCGCCGGTGACATACTCCTGGGTGGAGGTGACGAAGGCCTGAACCGCTTCCCGGAGAGGAGTGAACCATTTGCCCTCATACACGATCTGAGCCATCTTATTGGCCATGTCTTTCTTCACTTCCATGGTGGCCCGGTCAAGGACCAGCTCCTCCAGCTGATCATGAGCCTCCATCAGGATGGTTCCGCCGGGAGTCTCATAGACGCCCCGGGATTTCATGCCCACGACCCGGTTCTCCACGATGTCCACGATACCGATGCCGTGCTTTCCGCCCAGCTCGTTTAATCTGCGGATGATGTCGGAGACCTTCATCTTCTCCCCGTTGACGCTGGTGGGGATTCCCTTCTCGAATGTCATGGTCACATATTCGCCTTCATCGGGAGCCTTCTCCGGAGTTACGCCCAGGACCAGGAGATGATCGTAATTGGGTTCATTGGCCGGGTCCTCCAGCTCCAGGCCTTCGTGGCTGATGTGCCATAAGTTCCGGTCCCTGCTGTAGCTTGAGTCGGCGGAGAAGGGAAGATGGATGCCGTGCTGCTTGCAGTACTGGATCTCATCTTCGCGGGACTGCATGGTCCATACATCGGTCATACGCCAAGGAGCGATGATCTTCAGGTCCGGAGCCAGAGCCTTGATGCCCAGCTCGAAACGGATCTGGTCGTTGCCCTTGCCGGTGGCTCCGTGGCAGATGGCAGAAGCGCCCTCCTTTCTGGCGATCTCCACCAGCCGCTTGGCGATGGCGGGACGGGCCATGGAGGTGCCCAGCAGATACTTGTGCTCATACACGGCGCCGGCCTGGACGCAGGGCATGATGTAGTTGTCACAGAAATCGTCCACCAGATCCTCGATGTACAGCTTGGAGGCGCCTGACAGTCTGGCTCTCTCTTCCAGCCCGTCCAGCTCGCTGCCCTGGCCGCAGTCGATACAGCAGCAGACCACCTCATAATCAAAATGTTCCTTTAACCACGGGATAATGGCGGTGGTGTCCAGACCGCCCGAATAAGCTAAGATCACTTTCTCTTTCATAATTCATCGTTCCTTCCTGAGATTAACCGAATTCCTGGGATTTTTGAAACATTCATAAATATACATCATTTTGCAAGAAATTGCAACCCATAAATCAGCTGGTCAGAAAAAAAATATGAGAATCTCATGCGGTTTTCTGTTCCAGTATCTCGACCCGATTCTGCAGGTCGGATACGATGCGGAGGATCATAACCGCATTGTCCTGCTCTAAGCGGGTAATCCGGTAGTATTCCTGGATATGGTCCAGATTGTTCTGGACATTTTGGATCTTTACTTCCAGATTTCTGCGAGTGCGTTCCATCTCTTCCAACACCAGATTTTCGGATTTGGCCAGCCGCCTGTCTATTTTAACCAGTATGGAGCTTTCGGCTCTGACCAGTTTTTTATCGAAGCGTTTGTCCATCTCGTCGAACCGGTTATCGACGGCATCGAGCCGGCTGTCGATCTCGTCGAAGCGTGTGTCCATGGCATCGAGCCGTTTATCGATCTTGTCGAAGCGTGTGTCCATGGCATCGAGCCGTTTATCGATCTCATCAAAGCGTGTGTCCATGGCATCGAGCCGTTTATCCATCTCGTCGAGCCGTTTATCGATCTTGTCGAAGCGTGTGTCCATGGCATCGAGCCGTTTATCGATCTCATCAAAGCGTGTGTCCATGGCATCGAGCCGTTTATCGATCTCATCGAAACGTGTGTCCATGG
>CAJUJV010000078.1:17389-17867 GCA_910586845.1 uncultured Hungatella sp. | reverse complement strand
CTTGTACCCACCACTCTGGAAAGTTTCATAGCGATATCAATGGAAAGAGTCTGCTCCCCTCTAACCAGCAGGCTGAGATTTTTAGGTGTAGTGTCAAGTCTTTTGGCGAAATCTTCCTGAGTAAGCCCGCTTTGTTCTATAATTTCTTTAATGTAATATCCTGGGTGAAACGCGATCTTATCATTATATTCAGTATAGTTACTCATAATGTCTGCTCACCTCCGCAATCTCTACAATTCTCACAGATTCCGCGATCTCGTCAATGTTGCAAGGATTATAGGGTTGTTTATCGCTGTTTAAGGGCTGCATAATAATTCTCCAGTGATCTCTTATAGACTTTACATCGATAGAAAAATATCCTTCCAAATTTTTTCCCTTTTTATTCCTTAAGGCATGGAATCTAAAAGCAGGTTGGATGATAATATTTTATAAGAACCGGAAATTTGTTAGTTCAGTGTTATCTGAAAAGAATGAAATA
>CAJUJV010000078.1:14227-17379 GCA_910586845.1 uncultured Hungatella sp. | reverse complement strand
CTAAAATGATACAACATCACTATCTATAGTTACACTATTGATTGCCATCTGGTACCTTACGTGTTAAAATTATAAATAGTATAATCTGAATTCTTCTGTCTTAACGATCGATATGCTGAAAGTACAGGACAGAGATATTATAGGAGGTACCTTATTTTGGAAGACCTGATCCGCCAACTAACCCGCTTCCACCCATGGAACGAACAGGAGCGCCGTGACAGGGACGTGATCCTGAACTGTCTCAAAACCTGTCCTGACATCTTCTTCCGCACCAATCCCACCATGCACATGTCGGCATCGGCCTGGGTGGTGAACCGGCACAGAGACAGGGTTCTGATGGCATACCACAATATCTATGATTCATGGTCATGGCTGGGAGGGCACGCAGACGGGGACAGGAATCTTCTGGCGGTGGCCCTGAGAGAAGTGAGAGAGGAGAGCGGCATCACAGGGGTCAGACCGGTATCGGAAGAGATCTTTTCTCTGGAGGTGCTGACCGTGGATGGCCATGAGAAAAGAGGAGTCTATGTCCCCAGCCATCTGCATCTCAACGTGACCTATCTTCTGGAAGCCGACGACAGGGAGCCTTTAAGCGTCAAACCTGACGAGAACAGCGCGGTTGCCTGGTTCGGCCTGGATGAGGCCCTCAGTGCTTCCTCGGAGCCCTGGTTCCGGGAGCGGATCTACGGGAAGCTGAACGAAAAACTGAAGGAGACGGCAGGAAAACGGACAGAGGCCAAATATCCCATTGCAAAATAAGATAACTTGTTATATACTATTAGGGATTTAAAAACGAAATCAAGAGAAAAGGATGGATATCAGATATGGCATTACTGGAGACATGGCGGAATATGGCCTATGGCGACGGCCTGAACGATAAAGAGAGAGAGAAGCTCTGGTCCGGATATTTTGCAATTGAGAAAGGCATCTATGAGAAGATTCTGTCTGACCCTGCTCAGGTGATCGAGGGCACGGTGAAGGAGCTGGCAGAGAAGTATGATACCGAGATTCTGATCATGACCGGATTTCTGGATGGGATCAACGACAGCTTAAAGGGATATCAGAACCCGATCGACACCATGGAAGAGGATACGGCGGTGAAGATCGAGATCGACCCGGAGAAGCTTTATTATAATATGGTAGAAGCCAAGGCGGACTGGCTGTATAATCTGCCTATGTGGGATGAGATTCTGACTTCTGAGAAGAGGAAAGAGCTCTATAAGGCTCAGAAGGCTTCCGGGACCGTGGTCAAGGGCCCCAAGATCGGAAGAAATGATCCCTGTCCCTGCGGCAGCGGTCTGAAGTATAAGAAGTGCTGCGGCAGGAATCGGTAAACAGTTTGAGAAAGAAGCAGAGACATCGTGACGGTGGCCTCTGCTTTCATCTTGTGAGGCCGCAGTCAGGCAGAGCCGGCATGTTGGTCCCGCAGGAAGGATGGCAAAAGGAGGGATGATGTGGACGCCTATACAAGTTTTGCAGAGGTCTATGACACATTTATGGATAATATTCCCTATGAAGAATGGGCAGATTATGTACAGAGCCTGTTAACGGGATACGGCATCCGGGATGGCCTGGTGCTGGAGATGGGGTGCGGCACAGGCAGTCTGACGGAGCTTCTGTCCCAAAAAGGCTATGACATGATCGGGGTGGACAATTCCGGAGACATGCTGCAGATCGCCATGGAAAAGAGAGCGGTGTCAGGACATGACATCCTGTACCTTCTGCAGGATATGCGGGAATTTGAGCTGTACGGAACCGTCCGGGCGGTGGTCAGTATCTGCGATTCCATGAATTATAACACAGAATATGAAGATCTGGTGCAGGTGTTCAAACTGGTCAACAACTATCTGGACCCCGGCGGCATCCTGATCTTTGACATGAATACGGAATACAAGTATCAGGAGATCCTGGGGGATGATACCATCGCCGAGTGCAGGGAAGACAGCAGTTTTATCTGGGACAACCACTATGACAGAGAGACCAGGATCAACGAATATGACCTGACCCTTTTTATCCGGACAGAAGACGATCTGTACCGCCGGTATGACGAGACTCATTACCAGAGGTCCTACAGGATACAGGAGATCCGGCAGGCCGTGCAGGAGGCGGGGCTGGAACTGCTGGCCATGTATGATGCATTTACCAGACAGCCCGTAAGGGAAGACAGCGAGCGAATCTATGTGATCGCCAGAGAACAGGGAAAAGAGAAGCAGTGAAACCCGGAAGCAATTATGAAAGGAAGGAATCGGTTATGACAGATCATATCATCAGAGGAACAGCGGCAGGAGGCCAGATCCGGGCATTCGCGGCCTCCACAAGGGATCTGGTGGAACAGGCGAGACAGAATCACAACACCAGCCCCGTGGCCACGGCGGCGCTGGGGCGTCTTCTGACAGCAGGCGCCATGATGGGAAGTATGATGAAGAACGAGGATGATCTTCTGACTCTGAAGATCCAGGGGGACGGCCCCATCGGAGGTCTGACCGTAACGGCAGACAATAAAGGGGCTGTAAAAGGATATGTAAATAACCCTATGGTGGTGCTTCCCTGTAATGACAAGGGGAAACTGGATGTAGGCGGCGCACTGGGAGTGGGAGTACTGAGCGTGGTCCAGGACATCGGTTTAAAGGAACCTTATGTGGGCCAGACCATCCTTGTGACCGGGGAGATCGCGGAGGACTTAACTTACTATTATGCCACCTCAGAGCAGACGCCTTCCAGTGTGGCTCTTGGAGTTCTGATGAACCGGGATAATACGGTGAGGCAGGCAGGCGGTTTTATCATCCAGCTGATGCCGGGGGCAGAAGAATCTGTGATCGCCTCTCTCGAAGCCAGACTTGGGGAGATCTCTTCTGTCACCTCCCTTCTGGATGAGGGGCTGACGCCGGAGGATATCTTAAACCGGATCCTTGGAGACATGGAGCCGGAGATCACAGACCGGTGGAAAAAGCCCTTATCAGCATCGGCAAGAAGGAACTGAAGGCCATGATAGACGACGGAAAACCGGTAGAGATCAACTGCCACTTCTGCAACACGGATTATAAGTTTTCCGTGGAGGAACTGAAAACCCTCTATGAGAAAGCACGCAGCTGACAGTCTGCCCGCTCTGTTAACCGGGCAGGAAGAGAGATTTTCTCCCCCATTATACCACA
>CAJUJV010000078.1:0-14132 GCA_910586845.1 uncultured Hungatella sp. | reverse complement strand
GTGTAGAGCTCTCTTCTTTTACATAATTCAAATCCCCCCGGGTGCTTAGCCGAAGGCTTTATCCCTTTGAATAAAAGATCAATTATATATAGAATGAAAAAGGTACACTGATAACTAGTTGATTATAATTTTGTCACGTTCGTAGCCTGTGGTCCCTTGGCGCCTTCAACGACGTCAAATTCAACAGCTGCGCCTTCCTCCAGTGACTTGTAGCCTTCCATATTCAGGCCGGAGTAGTGAACGAATACATCGTTTCCTTCCTCGTCACAGATGAAGCCATAACCCTTCTGATTGTTGAACCACTTTACGGTACCCTTGCTCATGATGCCTACCTCCAAATAGAAATAAAAATATGTTTGCGCTGCAGGATATTCTGCAACTTATTTAAGAATAGCATAATCAGGAAACCGTGTCAAATAGTTTTGTGGAAATATTCAAAAAGTTGTTGTATAATATGTCGCAAGGAGGGTAAGAGAATGATAAAAGTGCAGAATATCGTCAGACATTTCAGAACCATCACGGAACATAAAATTCTGGTCATGGAATCCTGTTTTCAGGTGGGGCTGTACTGGCAGGGACTGCTCCACGACCTGTCGAAATACGGCCTGGAAGAATTCTGGAGCGGCGTATACTATTATCAGGGAAACAGGAGCCCCCACGCGGCTGCCAGGGAGATCCACGGCTTCTCAAAAGCCTGGCTCCATCACAAAGGAAGGAACAAACATCATTTCGAATACTGGATCGACTATACTAATAAGAAGGAAGAGGGACTGGTCGGACACAAGATGCCTCTCAGATATGTCATCGAGATGGTCATGGACCGGATCGCTGCTTCCAAGGTATATAAAGGAAGCGAATATACGGACAGAAGCCCTCTGGAGTACTATGAACGGGAGAAAGACTATATCCTGATGCATCCGGACACCAGAGTGCTGCTGGAGAAACTTCTTTCCCTTCTGGCGGAAAAAGGGGAGAAAAAGACCTTTGCCTGTATCCGCCGGCTTCTGAAAAAAGGCAAATATTAAAATTCCTGTATAGAAAACGTCCCTTTCTGGCAAACTGACAGAAAAACAATGTTTGTGGAGGAGACGGCATCTATGAATCGGGATGAAAAGAAAACAGAAAAAGAGATTGAAGAGAAAAACGACGAAAAACTGGAAGAATACGGCCAGATCACCCTGGATGAAAATGAGAACAGGAGAAAGATCCATCTTCTGTCCATTATCGGAGAGGTGGAAGGCCACGAAAACGCTCCAGGCAGTTCCAAAACCACCAAATATGATCATGTCCTGCCCCAGCTGGCAGCGCTTGAAGACAATGACCAGGTGGAAGGCATGCTGGTGCTTTTAAATACTTCAGGGGGAGACGTAGATGCAGGGCTGGCCATCGCGGAGATGATTGCCTCCCTGTCCATGCCCACGGTCTCCCTGGTCCTGGGGGGGAGTCATTCCATCGGAGTGCCTCTTGCCGTGTCCACGGACTATTCTTTCATCGTTCCCACGGGTACCATGATGGTGCACCCTGTTCGCATGACCGGCATGGTCATAGGCGCCGCCCAGACTTATGAATATTTTGAGATGATCCAGGACCGGATCTTAAGCTTTGCTTCCGGCCACTCACAAATCGCATATGACCAGTTAAAAAAACTGATGCTCAACACGGAGATGCTGACCAGAGACCTGGGGACTGTTCTGGTAGGCAGGGAAGCGGTCGAACAGGGACTTATCAACGAGGTAGGCGGGATCCGGGAAGCCTTCTCCAAGCTGCACCAGCTCATCGATCAGCGGAAACAGTAACACGCAGAGACAGGAGCCCCGGTCAGAGAATTTCTATGTCCTTGCAATTTCTTCCGTTTTTTTGTATACTATCATCACTGGCTATTGAATGTTGTTGTAAGGAGGCAGACTACCGGTGGCTCAAGGTACAAAGAACAAAAAGACAGGGATCAAAAAATCCTCTCAATCCAGGACAAGGAAGCAGGCTCAGAACACCAAAGCACAGGAACCCGAATTTATCCGGGGAGAGGTGCTCCTCATCGCTTCCTTTGCCCTGGCGGTCCTGTTGTTTTTAAGTAATTTTCATCTCTGCGGCGTAGCCGGAGATTTTCTGAGAAAGGTGCAGTTGGGAGTCTTTGGGATGATAGGCTTTGTTGCACCTGTTCTTTTGTTTGTGGGAACCTGTTTCGGCATGTCCAATCAGGGCAATCCCATTGCGGCTTTGAAGATGGCGGCAGCGGCGGCAGGCACCCTGACTCTCTGCGGTCTGGCGGAGATGCTGTTCGGAAGCGGATACAGAGACGGACAGAAGATCCTGGATGCCTTTTCACGTTCTGCAGAACACGGCCTGGGCGGAGGTCTGGCCGGCAGTCTTCTGGCACAGGGACTCGGATCCGTGGTGGGAGTCGTGGGAACCTATCTGATCCTTCTGGTGCTTCTGGCCATCTGCGCCGTCTGCGTGACAGAGAAATCTCTGATCGCAGCCGTAAAGAAGGGCGGAGGCAAAGCCTACCGGTATGCCAAAGAGGATGCGGACCGCAGAAGAGTGATCCATGAAGAGCGGAAAGAGGAGAGGCGGGAACTGAAGCGTCTGAGGGAAGAGCAGCGGGTGAGAGGGGTGAACTTAAACTCCACCAGACTGGGATATGAGGAAGATTTTTCTGATGAAGAATATCAGGAGGATCAGTATTACGAGGAATACGAGCAGGAGGATTATGAAGAGTATTCGGAAGACTCCGGTTATAACCAGACCGGATTCCGGGAGGAATATGAGCAGGATAACGTGAGAAAGGCCGTTCCCCGGACCGCTTCCAGAGACATGCCCGATGAAGAACACAGGGAAGATGTCTTTACCGGAAAGATCTCCATACCGGATTCCTACATAAATGAGGAGGATGACACCGTACCTTTCGATGCCGATGACGTCATAATCGTCCATGAGGCCCTGAGGGCCGCCTGGCAGGAAGAAGCCGATGCTGCCGTGGCTGATCAGGCGGAGGAAACGGAAGTCTGTCAGACAGAAGGAACAGAGACTTACGGAACGGAGAAAACAGAAAGTTATCAGGATGAGGGACAGGAAATTTATCAGGCAGACAAGGAAGCCATTCCGGAGAACATCACTCATCACATACCGGAACCTTCTGTAAACCGGACCCTGTCTCAGGAGGAGTACAGGTCTTCCGAAAAATTTCCCACCACGGAGATCGTAGACGATTTTGAGACCCCCGAGGAGACCAAACGGGTAGTGACGGCTTCCGGCAAGATCATTGAGCATGACACGGAAGCCCTGAAAAAGAAACTTGAGTCCAGACGTCAGGAAGTCCGGGAGGAAAAGGGGACGGATGCCCTGTCCGTAGCGGCCCAGATCCAGCAGAAGGAAGTCATAAAGAAAGAATATCAGTTTCCGTCTGTGTCCCTCCTAAGCCGGGGGAACAGGCCTGCAGGCGCCTATTCGGAGCAGGAATACAGAGAGACGGCCATCAAGCTGCAGCAGACTCTGAAAAACTTCGGCGTGGGAGTGACCGTGACCAATATCAGCTGCGGTCCTGCGGTAACCCGGTATGAGCTGCACCCGGAACAGGGAGTCAAGGTCAGCAAGATCGTAGGCTTGGCAGACGACATCAAGCTGAGCCTGGCAGCGGCGGATATCCGTATCGAAGCGCCGATTCCGGGCAAATCTGCAGTAGGCATCGAGGTTCCCAACAAGGAGAATGTAACCGTATACCTGCGTGAGATCTTTGAATCAGATGAGTTTAAGAAAGCATCTTCCAGACTGTCCTTTGCCGTGGGCAAAGACATCGGAGGGCAGGTGGTGGTGACCAACATCGCCAAGATGCCCCATCTGCTGATTGCGGGAGCCACAGGATCAGGTAAATCAGTCTGTATCAATACGCTCATCATGAGCATCCTTTTTAAGGCCAGCCCCGATGAGGTGAAGATGATCATGGTGGATCCCAAGGTGGTGGAGTTGAGCGCCTATAACGGCATCCCCCATCTGCTGATCCCTGTGGTCACGGACCCCAAGAAGGCTTCCGGGGCTCTAAACTGGGCTGTGGCCGAGATGATGAGCCGCTATGACAAGTTTGCTCACTACGGAGTCAGAAATCTGGAAGGATACAACGCAAAGATCGAGAAGATAAAGGATATCGAAGACGAGAACAAGCCGGAGAAGATGCCCCAGATCGTCATCATCGTGGACGAGCTGGCAGATCTGATGATGGTATCTCCCGGGGAGGTGGAAGATGCCATCTGCCGTCTGGCGCAGCTGGCCAGAGCCGCCGGCATCCATCTGGTCATCGCCACTCAGAGGCCTTCGGTCAATGTCATCACCGGACTGATCAAGGCCAATGTGCCCTCTCGTATCGCATTTGCAGTGTCCTCGGGAGTGGATTCCAGAACCATCATCGACATGTACGGCGCGGAAAAACTCCTGGGAAAAGGCGATATGCTGTTCTTCCCCTCCGGGATTCCCAAACCCCAGAGGGTCCAGGGCGCCTTTGTCTCGGATCAGGAAGTGGCGGCAGTAGTGGAATTCCTCACTGCCCAGAACATGACCACAGAGTACCGGCCTGATATCGAAAGCCAGATATCAGCCCCGTCTCCCTCTGCGGCCCCGGAACCGAAGAACAACGGCCGGGATGAATATTTTGAACAGGCAGGCAAATTCATCATAGAAAAAGAAAAGGCTTCCATCGGCATGCTTCAGAGGATGTACAAGATCGGCTTCAACCGGGCGGCCAGGATCATGGATCAGCTGGCCCAGGCTGGTGTGGTCGGCGAGGAAGAAGGCACCAAGCCCCGAAGGGTGCTGATGACTATGGAAGAGTTTGAGGACCTGTTGGCACAGGAGTCATGATAAGAACACAGAATCCATAAGGAGGAAAAGTACATGAAGACGGATATTCAGATTGCCCAGGAGGCAACGATGCTGCCCATCAGAGAGGTGGCGGCAGCCTATGGAATCAAAGAGGATGATTTGGAGCTCTACGGAAAATACAAAGCCAAGCTTACGGATGAGCTGTGGGATGAGGTAAAAGACCGCCCGGATGCCAGGCTGGTGCTGGTGACGGCCATCAACCCGACTCCTGCGGGAGAGGGAAAGACCACTACCAGCGTAGGCCTGGGAGATGCCCTGTCAAGACTTGGCAAAAAGACGCTGATCGCCCTCCGGGAACCTTCCTTAGGGCCCTGTTTCGGTATCAAAGGCGGAGCTGCCGGCGGCGGCTATGCCCAGGTGGTTCCCATGGAAGATTTAAATCTTCATTTTACCGGTGATTTTCATGCCATTACCTCGGCCAACAACCTTCTGGCGGCTCTTCTGGACAACCATATCCAGCAGGGCAATGCGCTGAATATCGACACCAGACAGATCCTGTGGAAACGCTGCCTGGACATGAACGACCGGGTACTGAGAAATGTGGTGGTCGGTCTTGGAGCAAAGGCGGACGGCGTGGTGAGAGAGGATCATTTTGTCATCACCGTGGCCTCTGAGATCATGGCGATCCTCTGCCTTGCCGATGATATGGAAGACTTAAAGGAACGGCTTGGCAGGATCATCGTGGCTTATAACTATGCGGGAGAGCCGGTGACAGCCAGAGAGCTCAATGCCGTAGGAGCCATGGCGGCTCTCTTAAAGGATGCCATCAAACCCAACCTGATCCAGACTCTGGAACACACCGGAGCCGTGGTTCACGGCGGCCCCTTTGCCAATATCGCTCACGGCTGCAACAGCGTAAGAGCCACAAAGACAGCCCTGAAGCTGGCAGATATCGTAGTTACAGAGGCAGGGTTCGGAGCAGACCTGGGCGCAGAGAAATTTCTTGACATCAAATGCCGCAAGGCCGGCCTGAAACCGGACGCCGTGGTTCTGGTGGCCACCGTAAGAGCGCTCAAGTATAACGGCGGCGTGCCCAAGACCGAACTGGGCACCGAAAATCTGGAAGCCCTCAGAAAAGGCATCGTCAACCTGGAGAAGCACATCGAAAATATCCAGAAATACGGTGTTCCCGTGGTGGTTACCTTAAATTCCTTCACCTCGGATACAGAGGCGGAATATGCATATATTAAACAGTTCTGTGAGGAAAAGGGCTGTGAGTTCGCTCTGTCTGAAGTATGGGCCAAAGGCGGAGAAGGCGGCAAAGCTCTGGCGGAGAAGGTTTTAAAGACTCTGGAGACAAAGGAGAGTCACTATCATCCTCTCTATCCCGATGATATGAGTCTGGAAGACAAGATCGCCGCCGTGGCCAGAGAGATCTACGGGGCCGACGGAGTCACCTATGTGCCTGCGGCCAGAAAAGCCCTGCAGAAGATCACGGATATGGGCTTCGGCGACCTGCCGGTCTGCATGGCCAAGACTCAGTATTCTCTGTCAGACGACCAGAACAAGCTGGGCCGGCCCACAGGCTTCTCCATCAATGTGAGAGATGCCTATGTATCTGCAGGCGCCGGATTTGTAGTGGTCCTCACGGGCGCCATCATGACCATGCCGGGACTTCCCAAGAAACCGGCGGCAGATAATATTGACGTCAGCTCAGACGGAGTGATCACCGGATTATTCTGATTTTGGAGGAAGGCATGAAAGTATCGGAAAGTCTGGATAAGATCCAATATACCCTGCTGACAGGGAACCCGGAGGCGGAAGTCGATGAAGTGGCATACGATTCCAGAAAAGCCGCAAAGGATGCCGTATTCGTATGCATAAAAGGTACCAAAACGGATTCTCACGATTTTATCCCCCAGGTAATTGCCGCCGGCACCCGTGTTCTGGTGGTCGAACGGGGACTCGATGAACTGCCGGGACCTTTGCCTGAGGACCTTACGGTCTTCCGTGTGGAAAACGGAAGGCAGGCCCTGGCCTATCTGTCTGCGTCCAGGTTCGGCTACCCTGCCAGAAAGATGGTCTGCATCGGAGTCACGGGAACCAAGGGAAAAACCACCACTACCTATATGATCAAGGCTATCCTGGAAGCAGCAGGCAGGAAAACCGGCCTGATCGGCACGGCCGGGGTCGTCATCGGAGATCATACATGGCCGACTATGAACACTACTCCCGAGTCCTACGAACTCCACCGGTATTTTGCCCGGATGGCGGAAGAGGGCTGCGAATACATGATCATGGAAGTGTCTTCCCAGGGTCTTAAGATGAGCCGGGTAGACGGTATCGAGTTTGATTACGGAATCTTTACCAATATCTCCAGAGATCATATCGGGCCTGATGAACACGCGGATTTTGAAGAATATCTGTACTATAAATCCCGTCTCCTAAGTCTCTGTAAAACAGGACTTGTGAACCGGGACGATGAGCATTTTGAGCAGATCATAAAGGACTGTTCCTGCCGCCTTTATACCTACGGCCTGGACCGGCAGGGAGATTTTACGGCCTCTGACATCCGGTATGTATCGGAAGCTGCTTTTGTGGGCCTGGAATTTCTGGTAAAAGGGCAGATGGATCTGGATGTCCGGGTCAACATCCCCGGAAGATTTAACGTCTACAATGCCATGGCCGCCGCCTGTGTATGCAGTTTTCTCGATCTTCCTGAAGAGATCATCTGCCATGGCCTGGAACACATCCACGTCAACGGAAGGATGGAGATCGTACACGCCTCATCCAGGTGCACGGTGATCGTTGACTATGCCCACAATGCCGTCAGTATGGAAAGCCTGCTGAAAACATTGAGAGAGTACCATCCCAGACGTCTGGTCTGCGTATTCGGCTGCGGCGGCAACCGTTCCAAAGACCGCAGATATTCCATGGGAGAGATCGGCGGAAAACTGGCGGATCTGTGCATCCTGACCGCCGACAATTCCAGGTACGAAAAACCGGAGGATATTATCGCAGACATCAGAAGCAGCCTTGAAAAAACCGGCGGCGCCTACCTGGAGATCCCTGACCGGCGGGAAGCCATCGAATACAGCATCACCCATGCTCTTCCCGGAGATATGATCGCGGTGATCGGAAAAGGGCATGAGGATTATCAGGAGATCAACGGAGTCCGCTATCCGTTTTTGGACCGTCAGGTCATTGAAGAAGTCATCTGTAAAATGAAACAGGAACATGGAGGCATGTGATGGAACATATGACAGCAGGCCGGATTGCCGGGGCATGCAGAGGAAAGATTCTCACAGGAGATCCAGGAACGCCTGTGGACCACATCAGCCTGAATTCCAATGAGATGAAGGGGAACGATCTGTTCGTTCCCCTTATTGGGGAAAAAACAGACGCCCACAGGTATCTCTTACAGGCTTTCGAACATGGTGCGGCGGCAGCCTTTACCAGCGAGCACAGCCGGGCGCCGGAAGGAGCTCCGGGAGTCTGGATCCAGGTGGATGATACTAAAAAAGCTCTCCAGGAACTGGGGAGATACTGCCGCAGCCGTCTGACTCTCCCTGTCATCGGTGTTACGGGAAGCGTGGGCAAGACCACCACAAGAGAGATGGTGGCCTCGGCTCTCTCCGCAGGACGGAAGGTATTTAAGACACCCGGCAATTATAACAGTCAGGTAGGGGTCCCCGTGACCCTGTCAGAGATCCGCAGAGACCATGAGGTGGCGGTGGTGGAACTGGGGATGAGCGAGGCGGGAGAGATGACGGTGATCGCACAGATCGCCTGCCCCGACATAGCCGTGATCACCAATATCGGTGTGGCTCATATAGGGCAGCTGGGAAGCCAGGAAAACATCTGCCAGGAGAAGCTGTCCATCCAGGATGGCTTAAAACAGGGGGGAACCCTGATCCTCAACGGGGATGATCCGTGGCTGAAGGACAGAAAAGCCAGAGAGGGCTGTCACACTCTGTATTACGGAACCGGGCAACATTGTGATTACCGGGCTGTGGATATCAGGATCACAGAAGGATATCCGGCGTTTACCGCAGTCTGCAGGGGAGTCTCCGTTCCTGTAAAATTGAAAGTCATGGGAATCCACCAGGTGGGCAACGCCCTGGCTGCTCTGGCTGCGGCAGATCTCTGCGGAGTTTCACCGGAAGCGGCGGCAGAGGCCCTCGGAACCTTTGAGGGATACAGAGGGCGTCAGCAGCGTTTCGAAAAGGACGGAATCGTCTTTATTGACGATACGTATAACGCCAGCCCGGTTTCCATGAACGGGGCCGTGGATATCTTGTCATCCCTGGAGCCCTCCGGCCGCAGGATCGCCGTGCTGGCAGACATGAAGGAACTGGGGGAAGAAGAGCTGAGATTCCACAGGGAAGTAGGAGAGCATCTGGGCGGCAGCCGGGTGAACCTTCTTCTTACCTTCGGAGAACTGGCAAAGGCTATCCAGGAAGGTGCTCTGAACAGACGGCCGGACCTTGAAACCCTTCATTTTCAGGATAAGGCGGAGCTGGAACAATACCTTCTGACACAGCTGAAAAAAGGAGATGCGGTCCTTTTAAAAGGCTCCAACAGCATGAAGCTAGGAGAAGTGGCACAGCATGTATGCCAACATCATCATTGATATTTCCCATGAAAAAGTAGATAAGACCTTTCAGTACCGGATCCCGGAGAAACTGGAGGGACAGATCAGGGCAGGCACTCAGGTGGAGATCCCCTTCGGGGCAGGCAACCGTCTGCGCAGAGGCTATGTGGTGGGCCTGACTGACCGGGCGGAGTTTGACACGGCACGGATCAAATCCATATCAGGAGTTGTCCCCGGAAGCGTGACTGCAGAATCCCGGCTCATCCGGCTGGCCTGGTGGATGAAGGAGCGGTACGGCTCCACCATGAATCAGGCGCTGAAGACCGTGCTTCCCGTAAAGCAGAAGGTCAGGCAGAAACAGGTCCGGTCCGTCTGCCGTCTGATGACGGCTCAGGAGACCAGAGAGGCTGCCGAAGAAGCGGGGAGAAGACATCACCGGGCCCGGGAAAGGCTCCTTCTGGCACTTTCTGATGCTCCCCGTCTTCCTTATGAAGTAGTGACTAACCAGATGCATCTGTCTCCTGCCTCCTTAAAGCTGATGGCGGAAAAAGGGCTCATCGCTCTGGAGTCCGAGACGGTGTTCCGCGGTCCCCATATGGATGGAGGCTTAAGATCCGAAGAACGTCTCCGTCTCAACGAAGAACAGCAGAAGATCGTCACTGATTTTACGGACCGGTATGACAGAGGCATCCGGGAGACTTCCCTGATCTACGGAGTGACGGGAAGCGGCAAGACGGAAGTCTATATGGAGATCATCAGCCATGTTCTGAAAAATAACAGACAGGTGATCGTCCTGATCCCGGAGATCGCTCTGACCTATCAGACTGTCATGAGATTTTTCAGGCGTTTCGGAGACCAGGTGTCCATCATCAATTCCCGCATGTCCGCCGGCGAGCGGTATGACCAGTTCGACAGGGCAAAAAGGGGAGATGTAAGGATCATCATCGGCCCCAGATCAGCTTTGTTCACTCCTTTTTCCGATCTTGGTCTGATCATAATCGATGAGGAACATGAAAATGCCTACAAGAGCGAGATCTCTCCCAGATACCATGCCAGGGAGACGGCACAATACCTGGCGGAGATGACCGGGGCCAGTGTCGTCCTGGGCTCCGCAACGCCGTCGCT
The DNA here is from genome assembly GCA_910586845.1 of uncultured Hungatella sp. GTDB lineage: Bacteria > Bacillota > Clostridia > Lachnospirales > Lachnospiraceae > UBA3402. The sequence goes on along the minus strand of CAJUJV010000078.1, from coordinate 3,601 downwards.
GGAGGCTTATTCCAGAGCCCTGGAGGGACGGTACCGTCTCTTTTGTCTCTCAAGGAGAGCCAGGGCAGACAGCCGCATGGCGTCTGTACAGGTCATCGATCTCCGGGAAGAGCTAAAAGAAGGCAACAAATCTATTTTCAGCAGAAAACTGCAGCAGGCCATGGCCGGGCGGCTGGAGGCGGGACAGCAGACCATGCTTTTCATAAACCGGCGGGGTTATGCCGGCTTTGTATCCTGCCGTTCCTGCGGCGAGGCCATCCGCTGTCCCCACTGCGACGTATCGCTGACTCTTCACTTCGGGCAGAAACTGGTGTGTCACTACTGCGGGTATGAGACCGGTATGCCTTCTCTGTGTCCTTCCTGCGGTTCCCCCTACATTGCCGGGTTCGGCACAGGGACTCAGAAAATCGAGGAACTGACCAAAAAGATGTTCCCCTCTGCCAGAGTCCTCAGGATGGACATGGATACCACATCAAAAAAAGGAAGCCACGAGGAGATTCTGACAACGTTTGCAGACGGACAGGCCGATATCCTTATCGGAACCCAGATGATCGTCAAGGGACACGATTTTCCCAATGTGACTCTGGTTGGGATCCTGGCAGCAGACTTATCTCTGTACACCCCGGATTTCCGCTGCGGAGAGAGGACTTTTCAGCTTCTCACTCAGGCGGCAGGCCGGGCAGGCCGCGATCATCTGGCCGGAGAAGTGATGATCCAGACGTATCAGCCGGAACACTACAGCATCCGCTGTGCCGCCGCGCAGGATTACCCCTCTTTTTACCGGCAGGAGATGATATACCGTGAGCTGTTATGCTATCCTCCTGTCTGTCAGATGATGGCAGTGCTGGCTTCCTGCGGATCCGAGGACACGCTCAATGAGGCCATGGACGATCTGGCACGGTGGACCGGACAGGCACCTGGCTGTGAGACGGTTCAGACCATCGGTCCGGCTCAGGCCCCAATATACAAAGTTAATGATATCTATAGAAAAATTTTATACTTGAAAGACGAAAACTATGATATACTAATAAAATTAAAAAACTGTCTGGAAGACAGCAGCCGCCAGGCATTATGGCACGGGCATGTGATGGTGCAGTATGATTTTGCGTGAAAGAGAGGATAAACAAAATGGCATTAAGACAGGTCAGGACCATCGGGGATGAGATCCTTTATAAGAAATGTAAGCCTGTAAAAGAGATGACCCCAAGGATTGCACAGCTGATTGAAGATATGTTTGAAACCATGTATGAGAATAACGGAGTAGGCCTTGCGGCTCCTCAGGTAGGGATCCTCAGGCAGATCGTGGTGATCGATGTGGAGGACGGCAGCCAGTATCTTCTGATCAATCCCGAGATCATCGAGACAGAAGGAAGTCAGACCGGACAGGAGGGCTGCTTAAGCGTGCCGGGCAAGGCCGGCATCGTCACCAGGCCGGAGCGTGTCAGAGTCCGGGCTCTGGATGAAAACATGGAAGAGTTTATCCTGGAAGCCGAAGGGATGCTGGCCCGGGCCGTCTGCCATGAGTGCGACCATCTCAACGGAGAGCTGTATGTCTCTCTTGTAGAGGGAGAACTGAAGAACGTGGAAGACATGGAGGAAGAGGAGGCATAGGATGCGGATCGTATTTATGGGAACCCCCGAATTTTCCGTTCCGGTGCTTGAGGCCCTGGTCAGGGAGGGCCATGAGATCCTGGCCGCAGTGACTCAGCCGGATAAGCCCAGGGGAAGAGGCAGGGCCATGGTCATGCCTCCGGTGAAGGAGAGGGCGCTGTCATACCATATCCCTGTCTACCAGCCCGTGAAGGTGCGGGATCCGGAATTTATAAAGGTATTAAAAGGACTGGAACCGGATATTATGGTGGTAGTGGCCTTTGGTCAGATCCTTCCGAAAGCGGTCCTGGAGATTCCTCCCATGGGCTGCGTCAATATCCACGCCTCTCTGCTGCCCAGATACCGGGGGGCGGCTCCGATCCAGTGGGCGGTCATCGACGGGGAAAAGGAAACCGGCGTCACCACCATGATGATGGATGAGGGGCTGGATACGGGAGATATGCTGGAAAAAACCGTGGTTCGGCTGGCTGAGGATGAGACCGGCGACAGTCTCCACGATAAGTTAAGCTTGGCAGGCGCAGACCTGATCATCTCTACTCTGAAGAAGATCCAGGCGGGAACAGCCGTCCGCACTCCTCAGACCGATGAGGGAACCTGCTATGCAAAGATGCTGAAAAAGTCTATGGGAGATATCGACTGGACCATGGACGCCGCCGCCATTGAGCGGCTGGTGAGAGGATTAAATTCCTGGCCCGGCACCTATACCAGATGGAACGGCAGGACCTTAAAGATCTGGAAGGCTGCCGTGGTGGACCGGGATTACGAAGGCCAGTGCGGTCAGGTCGTCTTCAGGGACAGACAGACCATCCTGGTAAAAACGGGAAAAGGGGCCCTGTCCCTTCTGGAACTTCAGCCGGAGGGGAAGAAGCGGATGGCTGCAGATGCGTTTCTCAGAGGCTATCCCATAGAAGAGGGAACCCTGTTTCTGAGAGAAGTCCAGGGAAATTAGTTGAAAGGAGTTGTTTATTATGTACGGAGGTTACTATGGATTCTTTGATCCTACAGTCATTCTTCTTCTCATCGGAACCGTGCTGTCTCTTGTGGCATCGGCCAGGGTAAACGGCACGTTTAAAAAATATTCCGGTGTGAGGAGCAGTACGGGCATGACGGGAGAGGAGGCTGCCCGGCGGCTCCTTCAGTCTCAGGGCATCTATGATGTCTCCGTGCGCTCCGTTCCGGGAAGCCTGACGGATCACTATGATCCCAGGACGAAGACCGTCAATCTGTCGGACGATGTATACCGTTCCACATCAGTGGCCGCCATAGGAGTGGCTGCCCACGAATGCGGCCACGCCATACAGGATAACAGAGGATATGCTCCCCTCAGGATTCGGGCCGCTTTTGTACCTGTGGCCAATTTCGGCAGCAGACTGTCATGGCCACTGATCATGATCGGACTTCTGCTTGGAGGGATGAGGCCTCTGATCCAGATCGGGATCTGGATGTTTCTGATGGTGGTGTTGTTCCAGCTGATCACCCTGCCGGTGGAATTTAACGCCTCCAGCCGTGCCGTGGCTCTTGTAGACCAGCTGGGGATCTTAAGCGGACAGGAAGTCTCCCAGACCCGAAGTGTCCTTGGAGCGGCTGCCATGACCTATGTTGCGGCTGCAGCCACGGCTATCCTCCAGCTTCTCCGTCTGGTCATCCTGTTTGGAGGGAACCGGCGACGTGACTAAGGAAAAAGAAGGAACCCGCATCAACGTCAGGGAGCTGGCGCTGGATATTCTCATGGAGATCCTGGAGAAAGGCGGTTTAAGCCATATCGTCCTGGGCCAGGCCCTCTCCAAATATCAGTATCTGGAAAAGCAGGACAGAGCCCTGATTACCAGGATCACCGAAGGGACCCTGGAATATCTGCTGCAGATCGACTATGTGATCGGACAGTATTCCACCGCGGCTGTGACAGCCATGAAGCCCCTTATCCGGACCCTCCTGCGCATGTCTGTATATCAGATCCTCTATATGGACCGGATACCCGACAGCGCGGTCT
>CAJUJV010000077.1 GCA_910586845.1 uncultured Hungatella sp. | reverse complement strand
TTATAACATTTTTATTTGCTCCGCTTTTGCTTCTTGTTGTGTTTACATATCTGCCGTTTATGAAAATGGTACAGTTCAGTTTCTACAATATGAAGTATATCGGACCCAAGAAATTCGTAGGTCTGGACAATTATATCGATGTGTTCAACCGTCCCGAGATATTCCGGGCGCTGTTGGTCAGTGTATATTATATGGGAGGCGCGGTAGTCCAGCTGGGGCTGGCTCTGTTCTTCGCCACCATGATGGTGTTTAAAGTAAAAGGGGAATCCGTATTCAAGGCAGCCATGTTTTTTCCCTACCTGATCTGCGGTATCGCCGTTGGATTTATCTTTAAATTTTTCTACGCAAGAGGATTCGTGCTGGACTCTCTGCTCCAGATGTTCGGCATGAAGATGGAGGATATCCCCTACTGGCTTCAGGATCAGAGTATCAATAACTTTGCACTGGCAGCCACATCGGTCTGGAGATACACGGGACAGAACATGATCATGTTCCTGGGTGCCATGATGTCCGTGGACAATGATCTCTATGAGGCGGCGGCTCTGGATGGAGCCAACAACTGGCACCGGTTTATCTACATTATCCTGCCCAGCATCAAGTCCATCGTAGTCCTGAACCTGATCCTGTCCATCAGCGGTTCCTTAAGCGCCTTCGAGCCGCCTTACGTTATCACCAACGGTACCATGGGAACAGGAACCTACTTCGTGATCATGAACCGTCTTGCCCACGAGAACCAGAAGGTGGGCCTGGCCTGTGCCATGGCCATCGTGCTCCTGGTCATCATCATTCTCTGCACCGTTGCCCAGAAGCTGTTTTTCGCCTATGTATTTGACAACGGAACCGACGACGAATCCAGAGCAGCCGTGAGAAAGAGAAAACGGGAAGAGAAAAAGAAAAACGCACAGAAAGGAGCAGCCGCATAATGATGAAGAAAAAGAAACTGGTTTCCAGATTATTTGAAATCCTGAAATATGGGTCCCTGGTCATAGCGACTCTCTGTTCTCTGATCCCGGTGTGCGTGTGTGTACTGACAGCGTTTAAGACCAATGAGGAGTATGCCTCTACCTCTGTACTTGATCTGCCCAAATCATTTCTGAACTTTGAAAATTTTGTCATCGCTTTTCAGAAGGCCAATATGCTCAGGGGCTTCTTCAATACGGCCCTGGTCCTGGTAGTTGTTCTGACGGCTTCCGTTTTTATGGGTTCCATGCTGGCTTATGTGCTGAACAGGTTTAAGTTTCCCGGACGGGGCCTGATCCAGAACCTGTTTATGTTTGCGGCGCTGCTGCCCGGAATCGCCATGCAGGTTACCATCTATCAGATTATGTACTCTCTGGGTCTGGTCAATCACCTGTACGGCTACATGATCGTTCTCATGGGAACCGATATTATCTCCATCTATATCTTCCTGCAGTTTTTTGAGAATCTGCCCATATCCCTGGATGAGTCGGCCATTATGGACGGATGTACCTATTTCGGCGTGTTTTTTAAGATCCTGTTTCCGCTGTTAAAGCCGGCCATCATCACATCCCTTCTGCTTAAGGGCGTGAGCGTGTATAATGAGTATTATGCTTCCAACCTGTATCTGCAGTCGCCGGAGCTGAAGACCATCTCCACGGCCCTGTATACATTTACAGGTCCTTACGGAAATCAGTACAACTATATCTGCGCCGGCGTTTTGATCACCATTGTCCCTATTCTGATACTCTTTTTGATCTTCCAGAGACAGGTATACGGCGGAATGGCAGCCGGAGCAGTAAAAGGCTGACGGAACATAAGGTGTAAGTGCCGGGACGATGATAAAAGAATTGGGAGGTGTGGGGATTGAGGAGACGTGCAGGATCAGGAAAGATTGCCGCAATGCTGGCGGCAGTTCTGACAGCTTCTGCCGCCTCTGGAGTCCCGGCCTTTGGAGCGCCGGGGGCAGAGGAAGAAGAAGCTGCAAGAGTATGGGATTTTGAAGACGGAGCCCAGGGATGGGTCTATGACGACAGCTGGTCGGGAGACAGCTATCAGGGGGAGGGAAGCTGTGAGTATGACAGCGAAAAGGGGATGCTGCGGCTTTCCCTGGACTATTCCCCCAATATCAATAACAGTTTCAGCCAGACAGGCATCTGTCTGGAGGAGAAGGAAGGCATTGACTTTTCTCCCTATAAGGTACTGAATTTTGACCTCTATTATGATCCGGAGGCCATGACTACGGGAAAATTGTCGGTGAGAGCATTTTCCAACAATATTTTCGGGGATCAGAGTGTCAATATAAATGAGACGCCTTTCGAAGAGGTGGATGGGCTGAGACTGGTAAACCTGTCTCTGATCTGTGACGAGAAGTATACGGTGAGGGAGAAGCCGGGGAAACTTCTGCTTCTCCTGGTAGGCGAATATACGGACTACAAAGGGGACGTATGGCTGGACAATCTGACACTGAGCAGTGTAAAAAAGGAAAAATTCCTGGTAGAGTCCACGGTTCCTGTAAAGACGGAAACCGTGATTGCCCAAAGCGGGGAGGGTCTGACAGTCAACGGCGTTTCCCTTCCCTATGCAAAGGAGTTTCAGCTTGCGGACCCCAAGGCGGATCCGTCTGCAGCCGCACTGTATCAGTATCTGAAGGCAGTGGGGGAGGCGGATGCCGTTCTCTACGGTCATATGGAGGACACGGTGCTCAAGGCAGGAGCCGGGGATCTGACAGATTCCGATACCCAGGATATGACAGGTTCTCTGGCAGCCATCGTGGGCATGGACTGCGGCGGCATGTTCTCCGGATTCGCAGGCAAGTATAATGAGAGACATCCGGGGACGCAGCTGCCGGAAACCAATGAAGGCAATATAAAGGCAGCGGCTCTGTTCAGCAATGAGGCGATAGACCGGGGAGGCATCATTACCCTGTCCAGCCACATGCCCAATTTCTCCGCGTCCGTGAAGCTGGAGGGAACCTTTGAGCACAGCTACGACGGATTTGATTTTACTCCGGCGGACTCCTATGTGCTGACAGGAGACTGTATGAACGGGATTCTTCCAGGCGGTCCTTTTCATGAGGCATACAGGGCTCATCTGGATCTGATCGCAGACTATGTAAGTCAGGTAAAAGGCCCCGTGCTCTTCCGGCCTCTCCATGAAAATACAGGAAGCTGGTTCTGGTGGGGCAAAGCGTTCTGCGATGCAGAGACATACAAAAGCGTCTATAAATATACGGTAGAATACCTGCGGGACGAGAAAGATGTTCACAATCTTCTGTATCTTTACGGGCCCGGCTCCGAAGCTGCCACTCAGGAAGAATATGAAGAGCGGTATCCGGGAGACGAATATGTGGATCTGGTAGGTTTCGACACCTATGATAACAATCCGGCGCCCGATGAGGAGGGATACACCTTCCTTCAGAGTTTTGAAAATACCCTGAAGCTGACGGACGAATTTGCCAAAGCCCACAATAAGCTGATGGCCGTGACGGAGACAGGCATGTCTTCCGTGAAGACCGGAGGCATCCCGGAGACGGGGAACCGCCGTCCTCAGTGGTATACGGAAGTACTGGACATCATGACAAAACCGGAATATGACTGCTGCTACTTTATGCTGTGGTCCAACTATGCCAGGAGCGGCGGCTATTACAGCCCCTTTGTAGTGGAAAAGCGGGAAGAAGGCAGGCTGTTCGGCCATGAACTTCTGGATTCCTTCCTCTCCATGTACAACAACAAAAAGAGCGTGTTTGCAGGAGATCAGGCGGAAGTGATGAAAGATATTCTGGCGAAGACGGAAACCGATGCTGTAGTGAAGGGCTGCGCACGTGTCAGCGGCTATATCACGGAACCGGTGGCAGGAGTCCGGATCCTGGAGGAGAAGCCCATAGAGGCCAGACTGAATCAGGGAGTGTCTTCGGCGGAATTCCGGATAATCAGCCAGGGCAAAGAGACGGTGATCCCGGCCGAAGTTTCGGGGAGGGAAGCCAGAGCGGTCCTTGACAGGGATACCCTGGCAGGACTTGAACCGGATGCAGACGGAAAGATCGGGCTGTATGCAGACGGAGAGAAGCTGCAGGAGATCCGTGTGATCTACAACATCGAGCCCAGGACAGAGGATCCCCTGACTGTCGATGATTTTGAGTCTTACGGAGGACTTTTGAACCTGCTTTTGGACAGCTGGAGCACCAATAAGGACAGCGGATGTGAGATGAACATCAGCCTCTCCGATGAAGTGGAGATGGCCGGGGGCTATGCCATGAAGTTTGAGTACAGAGAGACCCGGACCGGCTGGGCAGGCTGCGAATTCCCCAAGGAGACCGACTGGTCCGGCTGTGATGCCCTCCAGTTCTGGGTGAAACCTGACGGCAACAACCAGAAAACAGTGGTCCAGATCAATACGGCAGACGGCGGTTCCTATGAAGCTTACCTTCAGGAATATCCGGAATTTGCCGGAACCACGGAGCCTGTGAAGGTAACTCTGCCCTTCGGTGAATTCCAGGATAAAAACGGAAAAGGACCGCTGACATCGGAAGCGGCAGCCAATGTGACCGGATTCGGACTGTGGCTCAATGCCATCGGCGATTCGCCGGCCATAGACTCCGGCAAAGAGGTGTCGGGAATCCTGTACTATGACGATATCAGAGCAGTGTCTTACGGAAAGACGAGACCGGATTTTGAAGTTACCGGTCAGGACAGTGCCGGTGCAGATCTGACGGATCCCGGGGAAACTGCCGGCAAAGAGACAGAAGAGACGGGGGAGACAGAAGAAGCGGCAGAGGCTGTGGGAAAGGTCTCCTGGATATGGTATATACTTCCTGCTGTCACCGGTCTCATAGCTCTGGCAGCAGCAGGATGTTTTGTGGCACTGGTACTTGGAGGGAAGAAGAGGAGGAAATAGAGAATGAGGCATTTCGCGAGACGGTGGGAGAACATGCTGGCGCGAAGGACTCTGTCCATGGTACTTTGCCTGACCCTGGCAGTGACCTCCGGAGGGATCTGTATGGCATCTGCGGACCGTCTTGCCCAGGAGACACAGGCTGTCCGGGAAGCAGGGCAGCAGGAGACCAGCCCTCTTTCCGGAGAGGAAAAAGAAGTGGTCAGAGAGACGGAACCGGAAACAGCCGAGGCGGCACAGGAAACTCAGGAACCGGAGGGTTCTGGCCTGACAGAAGAGCAAGAAGAAGAGGATACCCGCTGCCTTCACGAGTTTACCGGTCTGTGGGTAGGCTATGAGTGTAAACTTACGGACTATGCAGACGGCTATGAACCGGGAGACGAGGTGCGGATCTCGGCATCTTTCAACAAGGCAGTCACCAGCCAGATCGGATTGTATATCGACGGGGCATGGAATTCTTTCCGGGGAGAAGGAAAACACAGAAATCTGACTCTGGTGCCGGACAGCGATTATCTGAATATCCAGATATCTGATCTGAAAGGGCAGCCCGGCGTGAACCTGACGGAGATCTCCGTGGAGATCGTCCGCAAGGGAGAAGCCGATACAGGAAATTATCTTCACCGGTTTACCGGCCTGTGGCAGGGCTTTGAAACGAAATTTTCCGACTTCAATCCGGAGTATGAGCCGGGAGATGAAATCCGGGTGACCGTAAACTACAGCAAATATGTGTCCAGCCAGCTGGGCATGAATCTGGGCGGACAGTGGAGCACTCTTACAGGAGACGGAAAAGAGATCTCCAAAACCGTGACGCCGGACAATGATTATCTGAATATCCAGATCACCGACATGTGGGCCAACTATAAGGTGGGCGTCGTATCAATCAGTGTGGAGATTCTGAAAAAAGGACCGGGCCAGAGCTTTGGCGGCGGAAGCAGCGGCGGACGACTGGCACCGACTCAGTACAGGGAGCCGGGGGATTATGTACTGTTTTCAGGGCAGGCCAATGAGTCTTATGAGACTGACGACGGGTGGATCCTGGACTGCGGGGATACGGACTGGCTTACATTGACCTATTCCTGTGCGGCGGATCATGAGAACTGGGGAATCCTGGGCTGGGGAGCCTCCGGCCAAGAGGGATGGATCAACGGGCCGGGATACAGCGCCGACAGCAAAGATTCCACCCGTAAGGTAACCCAGACGTTCAGCGTCAAGTATCTGAGGAGAATGATGAAGCTGACGCCGGAGAGCAATATAAGCTATCTGAATCTGGGAGCCTACAGTGACGGCAGGATCGAGGAACTGGTGCTTCATGTAGGATCAAAGATCCCCAGAGAGGACTCCCTCTTTAAAGACGGAGCTCCCAATGAGTCCTGGATCTGTACGGATATCGAGCGGATTCTGGATACTCCTGACGAGAAATATCTCTGTGTGGAGTATACCTGCGCCACATCAGACTATGAAGGATGGACCGTACTGACGTGGGGCGCCTCTGTAGACGGGGAGTGGAGAAACGGACCCAGCTATAAGGTATCAGAAAGAGAGGCTACGAGAAAGCACTTTTTCAGCATGAGGATGGACGCGTTCCGCAGGATGTTCCATTTAAGCTGGGATGCAAAGATCGATACGATCCAGCTTTCTGCTTATAACGACGGAAGGATCCTGGATATCTGGATCTCGGATACGAAAGTGACGGATCCCGGAAATTCCAGAAGGGACAGGGTGCGCTACGAGAGGGAGTATTCGTCCAAAAATCAAAACGTTTACAATCAGGTATTTAATGAGGAAGGGAAGGAGTTCCCGCAGGATCTCACCCTGGAGCCCTGGGGCTGGGGAGATCTGGACGATATGGAGGAGATCATCAGACTCATGGGCGACGGTTCCTATGTGCTGATTACCTATGAGGCAGAGGACGGGGTGGACCCCAATCTGCAGTTTACCATGGCCGACGGCAGTCAGCAGGGGGCGACGCCTGCGTGCATATTGGGGGATAAGGCGCTGTTCTCCTACAGAGATATCCAGGAATTTCTCGCAGGTTATCTGATTCCTCAGGAGATCTCCAATATGCAGGTCAGTTCCGGGGACGGCACTATGAAGATCACCAAGGTGACCGTCGTGATGAATCAGAGTGAGCTGGGGGAGGATCCCATCGGAGTGCTGACAAAATCATGGGAAGGATTCCATACACAGCTGAGCAAGTATCACTCGGACTATGAACCGGGAGACACAGTGAAGGTGACCGTAACGTTTGACAAAGGGGCGCCGGCGGCCATTGCTTTCAACCTGGGAGGACAGTGGAATTCATCGGATTACACATTCGGAGATACGGTGACAAGAACCGCCAGGCCGGATGATGACAATCTGTGGATCCAGCTGGGCCAGATGCCGGAGACCAAAAAATTTGTGATGATCATGGACATCAAGGTGGAGATCGAAAATAAGGTCAACTTCAAAGAACTGGTAAGCACAGAGGGAAATCCCGGCGCAGGGATGCTGGCCTCAACGGAAAAAGAGGCGGCAACGGCAGTCCTGACCGCAGACGAGATCAACCGTGGAGTCAGGGTGGTCTTTGAGACAGAAAAGACCGATCTGTCCGGGGAGGAACAGCAGCTGCTGCAGAGCATATTTGGAGACGAAGAAGAGAAGATCAGGATCGCAGCCGTGTCCGATATCACAATATATAAGGAAGAGGGCACAGAGCGGACCAAAGTGACTCAGACAGATGATCCTGTCAGATTTAAAGTGCCTGTTCCCGATGAACTGCAGGGAAAGGGATATGATTTTGCAGTGATCAGATTTCATGAGGGAGAGATCACTTATCTGGAAGACCTGGACGGAAATGAGAAGACAGTCACCTTTGCCAGCAGCAGATTCTCAAAGTTTGCCATTGTATACGGCGAAGAGGGAGCGTTTGACGGACAGAGCGGAGCCCTGAAGGTGTTCCGAAGCCAGTGGAACGGCTGGCAGACCGGTTTCAGCCAATATAACAGCAAATTTAAGCCGGGTAAAGAGACTAAAGTGACTCTCACCTTTGACTGTGATGTGAGAAGCTATATGGATTACAACAATCCCGACTGGACCAGAGTGGAGGATCAGGACACGGGCAAGACCTTTACCGCAGTCCTGACGCCGACGGACGACAGTCTGACAGTGGGCATCGCCGATCTGAACGGAAACAGCACTGCGAAGCTTCTGAATGTGAAGGTGGAACAGGAGCAGGAAAAACTGGGGACCATAACCGGTACGGATCAGAGTATCCCGTTGGTTCTCAGTGAGCACAACCCCTCCTTTGTAGCAGGAAAGCCGGTTACGGTGACTCTTACCTTTGACAGGGAAGTGGTGGCAGGGATCCGGTACACCAGGAGAAACGAAGACGGTACCGCGGAGACGGCAACCGAGACGGCCCCGGCTCCGGGAAAGACATTTACCTGGACCATCACTCCGGCTGACAGTACTGTCGAGATCTTTGTGGCAGATATGAAGGGCAGCACGTCTGTCAGCCTTCTGGAGGCGGAAGTACGGCAGGCCGTAGAACCTGTGTACATCTTCCGGCATTCATGGGGGGCTGAGGGAGACAGCTACAGCGATACCATATCAGCCCACTGCAGAGAGACTTACGAGGTGGGAGACAGGGTAAGGATCACGGCTGTTTTTGACAAATCTTCTCAGGCAAAGCTTATGGTTACTTCCGGCAACACGGAAGAGGCTGAGATCACGGCCACAGGGACGAAGATCGTGCTGGAGACCACGCCGGGGACAGACGGATTTACCATCCAGGCTGCCGATGACAGCAAGCTTCCTCTCGGACTTCTGGATGTGACGGCTGAGATCATAGAGAAGGCGGAACCGCCGGAAGGGCTTCACAGATTTATGGCCGCCTGGGCAGGATTCGAGACTGCATTGAGCGAATATAACCCTGACTTTAAAGTGGGAGAGGAAACAACGGTGATCCTGACCTTTGATAAAGAGGTCAAGGCACAGGGAGCCTTTAAGACCGAGACTTCCGACTGGGATGTGAGAGAAGGAACCGGGAAAGAGATGACTCTGACCGTGACTCCGAAAGAAGATTACGTCAATATTCAGATTACGGATATGGCCGGTGAGCCGGCGGTGACGCTGATGTCGGTGAAGGTGGAACAACAGAAAAAGCCGGAGGAAGAAGCGCTCCATGAATTTACGGAGGCCTGGGCGGGATTTGCGCAGGAACTCAGTAAATATAACCCTGACTTTCAGCCTGGTCTGGAGACGACAGTGACTCTGACTTTTGATAAAGAAGCACATGCCCAGGGAGCATTCAAGACTGAGAGTTCTGACTGGGATGTAAAAGCAGGTACGGGGAAAGAGATCGTTCTGACCGTGGTGCCGAAGGAAGATTATATCAATATTCAGATCACGGATATGGCCGGGGAGACTTCCATCAAACTGCTGTCAGTGAAAGTAGAGCAAAAGCAGAAGCCGGCGGAGGAACCGCTCCATGAATTTACGGCTGCCTGGGCAGGATTTGAACCGACGCTCAGCGCATATAATCCTGATTTTCAGCCTGGTCTGGAGACGACAGTGACTCTGATCTTTGATAAAGAAGCCCAAGCCCAGGGAGCATTTAAGACTGAAAGCACTGACTGGGATGTAAAGGCAGGTACGGGGAAAGAGATCGTTCTGACCGTAGTGCCGAAAGAAGATTACATTAATATCCAGATCACGGATATGGGCGGGGAAACCTCCATTAATCTGCTGGCTGTGAAAGTGGAACAGGCTGCTGCCAATAATCTGCTCATGACCGACCTGGGCTTCATCGTAGAAGAAGATCCGATCCACGTATTTACGGAGCCGGAGACCGTGATCCTGCAGCTGACGGATTACAGCGAGGATTATGAAGAAGGACAGAATGTAACCGTAGACATGGCTTTGATCTCTGGCGGACCCTTTACGGTGATGATCGGGGAGGCTGATCTGACACAGGGAACCGCCTCGGATGCCTCCCGCCGGAAAGCTACGCCTTCTGACGCACAAAAAGACAGCAGAGCCAGAACCTATGAAAGCGATGAGGACTGTATGGCGGTCGTTCAATGGAAAGGAAGACCGAAATCAGGCGCCATCGCCGTGACCATACTGGAGATGGAAGGGACTCAGGTAGTCATCGACTACATCAGTGCAGAGAGAAGAGAAACGCCGGAGAGCAGCGGGAACACGGCTGTAAAGTCCGGATCAGGTGTTCATTCTTCAGCTTCCGGCACAGGTCCTGAAAAGACAGAGAACGCGGCAGACAAAGAGCAGGTGAACAAGGAAGATTCCGGAATAAAAAATCCGGGGAACGAAAGTTCCGAAGAGAAGGCGGATATCCCGGCGGGATCCATGGCAGAAGCAGGAGATCCGGGAGACACAGGAACTGAGGCCGGAGATTCGGGAAGCACTGAGACGGAAACCGAAAAATCGGAGAATGCCGAGACAAAGACCAGTGATTCCGAAAGCGCTGAGACAGAGACCGAAGATTCGGAAAGCTCAGGGACAGAAACTGAAAATTTGGGAAGTCCTGAAACGGAGACCGGGAATCCGGAAAACACAGAGACAGAGACCGAAAACCCGGAAAGCGCAGGGACGGAAGCCGAAGATCCGGGAGATACCAGAGAGGAAACCGGGGAAGCGGAAAGCTCTGAGCCGGAAACCCAGAGTCCCGGGGCCTGTACGCCGGAAGAAGAGACATCAGAAGGATCCGGACAGGAAGATGACGAATCGGAGACGTCAGAATCGGAAAGCGAAGAGGACAAAGATGCCGGACAGGAGTCTGGAGAGTCCGGAGATTCCGGCTCTGAAGATCCGCAGTCAGACAGCAGATCGGAAGAAGAATAAGAAAGGCGCCGTTTCGGCGGCGCCTGATTTCTAAGACGGAGGAGATAGCATGGGAATCGAATACCTGAAGGCGGAAGGCCTGTTCCGGCTGACTGCCGGGGATACGGAGTATGTGATCGGAATAGCAGACGGAAAGTATGTGGGACATGTATACTTTGGAAAAGCAATCGACGACAGCCGCTGCGGATATCTTATGAGAACAGAGGAGCCCCCCTTTGTTCCATCCCGGAATCCCGGGGAAAAAGGTTCCTTTGCCGATGCATTTTTCTGGGAGTACTCTACTTGGGGAGTAGGAGATTACAGAGAAAGCTGCCTTAACGTGCGCACAGCCGGCGGCAGCCGTGGCTGTGAGCTCCATTACGAAGGCTATCGGATCCTGGAGGGAAAGCCGGGGCTGAAAGGACTTCCGGCCACATTCTGCCGGGATGAGGAAAACGGAGGAGGCATGACTCTGGAGATCTTCTGCCGGGATCAGGTGCTGGGGCTGAAAGCCGTTCTGCGCTACAGCGTATTCGAGGACAGCCCCGCTGTTATCCGCAGCGTTGAGCTGATCAATGAGGGGCAGGAGACGCTGTATCTGGAAAAGGTGCTGACAGCCTGTCTGGATATGGATCTGGAAGAAGGAGATCTTCTGACCCTGGGAGGTTCCTGGGCCAGAGAGCGCCATATGATACGCCGCCCTCTGGCCTTCGGGAAGCAGCTGGTGTCCTCCTTCCGCGGAGAGTCGGGCCACCAGGATCATCCGTTTCTGGCGGTCATGGAAAAAGGAGCGGGCCGGGAACGGGGGCAGGTCTATGCCATGCATTTTGTCTATTCAGGCAATTTTATGGCAGAGGCAGAGGTGAGCCAGTTTGACAATGTGCGCATGGTCATGGGGATCCATCCGGAAGGATTTGAGTGGGTTCTGAAACCGGGAGTATCTTTTACGGCTCCGGAGGTGGTATGTGTCTATTCTGATCAGGGATTGGATAAAATGACCCACATTTTCCATGATCTGTATCGGGGACACCTGATCCGCAGCCATTATCTCCACAAGAAACGCCCTATCCTGATCAACAACTGGGAGGCCACTTATTTCGATTTCGATTCCGGGCGCCTTCTGGAAATCGCAGAGGAGGCGGCCAGGCGGGGTATCGAGATGTTGGTGATGGATGACGGCTGGTTCGGAAAGAGGGAGAAGCCCGCAGGTTCTCTTGGTGACTGGACTGTCAATGAAGAGAAGCTTCCCGGAGGTCTGCCCCGTCTGGTGAAGGAGGTAGAGAAACTGGGACTTTCCTTTGGAATCTGGTTTGAGCCGGAGATGATCTCCCCGGATTCCGATCTGTACCGGGCTCATCCGGACTGGGCCATGCACCTTCCCGGCAGGGAACCGGTACAGAGCCGGGCTCAGTATGTGCTGGACCTGTCACGGGCAGAAGTTGTGGACTATGTGTATGAGTCGGTGGCGGCGATTCTGCGAAGTGCTCCTGTTTCTTATGTTAAATGGGATATGAACCGGCAGATGACGGATGTGGGCAGTGCCGTCCTGGGCAGAGAGCACCAGGGAGAACTGTTCCACCGGTATATTCTGGGAGTTTATGAGCTGCAGGAACGTCTGATGAAAGAATTTCCTGATCTTCTGCTGGAAAACTGTGCCAGCGGAGGCGCCCGGTTTGATCCGGGAATGCTCTATTACAGCCCTCAGATCTGGTGTTCCGACGACACGGATGCAGTGGAGCGGCTGGCTATCCAGGAAGGGACGGCTCTTTTATATCCTTTAGGAGCCATAGGAGCTCATGTCAGCGCCTGCCCCAATCACATCACAGGCAGGATGACGCCTTTTCGGACCAGGGGCCATGTGGCTATGGCAGGAACCTTCGGGTATGAGCTGGATATCACAAAGCTGCCGGAGGAAGAAAAGCAGATGATTCAGAACCAGGTGGAAACTTACCACAGGTTCCAGCCGCTTGTGCGGGAAGGAGACTACTATCGCATCGCCTCCTGGGCGGAGAACCGCCGGTACGACTGCTGGGAAGTGGTGTCTAAGGATCGGAGAGAAGCTCTTGTCACCTTTGTCCAGGTATTGGCGGAGCCCAACCGGCACAGCAGAAAGCTGTTTCTCAAGGGCCTGGACCCGGAAGCAGAATACTGTCTGGAAGGAAGCGGACGGGTGTATAAAGGAGCCCTTTTGATGTACGGAGGATTTCTGGTTCAGCCGATGAAGGGAGACTTTATGAGTCAGATGTATCATTTTACTGTGAACTATGAACGTTGATGAGTGAGGGAGGAACATATATTTATGAAGATCATTGGACCAGATATAAAGAACATGCCCTGGCAGGAGCCGGAAAAACCATGTGTGGATGCCCCCATATGGCGGTACACGGATAATCCGGTTGTGGGGAGAAACCCTCTGAAAGGAGTAAGCCGGATCTTTAACTCGGCAGTGGTTCCTTTTGAGGATGGCTTTATCGGAGTCTTCCGGGGAGAACAGGTCAACGGAGTGCCCTATATCTATCTGGGCAGGAGCGGGGACGGGGTTCACTGGAATTTTGACGAAGAAAAGATTCGGTTTGTAGATGAAAACGGGCAGGCATTTATGCCCAGATATGCCTATGACCCGAGACTGGTCAAGGTGGACGATACCTACTACGTGATGTGGTGCCAGGACTTTTACGGAGCAGCCATCGGTATGGCCAGGACCCGTGATTTCAAAAGATTTGAGCGGCTGGAGAATCCTTTTCTGCCCTTTAACCGGAATGCGGTGCTGTTTCCCAGAAAAGTGGGAGGAAACTTCCTGATGCTGTCCCGCCCCAGCGACAGCGGACACACGCCGTTCGGAGATATTTTCCTCAGCGAGAGCCCGGATCTGACATACTGGGGCAGACACAGGCATGTTATGGGAAAAGGAGAAGAGTGGTGGCAGGCTTTAAAGATCGGAGGGGGGGCGGCTCCCATCGAGACAGATGAGGGATGGCTTTTGTTCTATCACGGCGTGACCAGCACCTGCAACGGATATGTGTACAGCATCGGAGGCGCCATCCTGGATCTGGACGATCCGTCAGTGGTCCGGTACCGCTGTGAGAATTTTCTTCTGACTCCGGAAGAATGGTATGAGGAAAAAGGGTTTGTGCCCAATGTCTGTTTCCCCTGCGCCACCATCTGCGATCCATCCGACGGCAGGATCGCCATCTACTACGGGGCCGCGGACAGCTATATCGCTCTGGCGTTTACCAGGGCTGATGAGATCGGGGATTATATCAAAGAACACAGCAGGCTGACGGAGAGCGACAGAGAGATCGGAAGGCGGTAGCCCCGGAGATTGCTGCGGATATGGGAGAACAGTGTCGGGGCAGGCAGAGTCCGGGGCCCCGGGAAAGAGAGACAGGATGGAAACAGGGGAAAAAGAGGCCCGGAAGCGGTATGAGACATGGCTTCAGTCACCGGTGTTCGATCAGGACACCAAAAGGGAGCTGGAGATGCTGAAGGGAGACGCGGCAGAGATTACGGACCGGTTTTACAGAGAGCTGGAGTTTGGGACCGGCGGGCTCCGGGGGCTCCTGGGGGCAGGAAGCAACCGGATGAACCGGTATACGGTCCGGAAGGCCACTCAGGGTCTTGCCAATTACATCAGAAAAGAACATAGAGAGGCAAAGGGAGTCGCCATTGCCTATGATTCCAGGAGACTGTCGCCGGAGCTGGCAGAAGAAGCAGCCCTCTGTCTGGCCGCCAACGGGATCCGGGCTTATGTGTTCGAATCCCTCCGGCCCACGCCGGAGCTGTCTTTTGCTTTAAGAGAGCTGGGCTGTACGGCAGGGATCGTGGTGACGGCAAGCCATAATCCGCCGGAGTACAACGGGTATAAGGTGTACTGGGAGGACGGCGCCCAGATCACCTTTCCCAGAGACAGTGAGATCATCAGAGAAGTCAGTGAGATCACGGACTATGGACAGGCCCGGACCATGAGCCTGGAAGAGGCCCGGGAACAGGGACTGTACCAGGTGATCGGCAGGGAGATCGACGACCGGTATATAGAGGAGATCAGAAAACTGTCCATTCACCCGGAAATCATCCGGGAACAGGGAAAGGATCTGAAGATCGTCTATACGCCTCTCCACGGCACGGGAAACCTGCCGGTGAGAAGAATCTTAAAGGAGCTGGGGTTCCAGAAGGTCTGGGTGGTGCCGGAACAGGAGAAGCCGGACGGCGGCTTCCCTACGGTCAGCTATCCCAATCCGGAAGATAAGAAGGCATTTGTCCTGGCTCTTCAGCTGGCAGGAGAAGTAGATGCAGACCTGGTCCTGGCCACCGACCCGGATGCAGACCGTCTGGGAATCTACGGGAAAAATACACAGACAGGGGAGTATGAGCCGTTTACCGGCAACATGTCCGGGATGATCATCCTGGAATATCTTCTGTCCCAGAAGAAAAGGCTGGGCAGGCTTCCTGCAGACGGAGCAGTGGTCACTACTATCGTGTCCGGAAAAATGTCCCGGGAGATCACCAGGGCCTACGGTGCAGATCTCATAGAGACTCTCACCGGTTTTAAGTATATCGGAGAACAGATCCGGCTTTTTGAAGAAAATGGAGAACATGAGTTTTTATTTGGGTATGAGGAGAGCTACGGCTGTCTGACCGGAACCCATGCCAGAGATAAAGATGCAGTGTCTGCCGTGGCCATGCTCTGCGAAGCCGCCGCTTACTACCGCCATGAGGGGATCACGCTATGTCAGCAGATGGACCGGCTGTATGAAAAATACGGATACTACAGGGAAGATCTGTGTACGGTTGCCATGAAGGGGATAGAAGGGGCTGCAAAGATCCGGGAGCTGATGGAGACTATCCGGAAAGATCCGCCGGAAAGGATCGGTCCCTGGCGCGTACAGTCCTTCCGGGACTATGAAACAGGGAAGGTGATGGACCGGGCCGCAGGAGAGATAAGAGACACGGGGCTTTTAAGATCCAATGTGCTGTATTTCGAATTGGAGGACATGGGGTGGTGCTGCGTCCGTCCGTCGGGAACAGAACCCAAGGTGAAATTCTATATGGGAGTGAGAGGAGAGAGCCGGGAAGATGCACAGGAGAAACTGGAATGTCTTACCCGGGAGGTCCGCCGGATAGCCGGAGAGTAGAGACAGAAAAAAATCCCGGCAGAAAAACAGGAAAATGTTTTTCTGCCGGTTTTTTTGCGTCCTATACGGGGAAAGAACGATCAGAAGTTATCGGCCGTCATAACCTTCCCTGCCAGGATCTCCTCATAGTCCTTCAGGTTCCGGGCCAGCAGCTCAGGAGTGTTCAGACCATAAGGACAGTGGCTCATACACTTATTGCAATGGAGGCAGTCTTTGATCTTCATCATCTTTTCCTGTCCTTTTGCGGACAGATGATTGGCTGACGGGGACCGCCGCAGAAGCAGAGACATGCGGGCACAGTTGTTGATCTCGATACCCACGGGACAGGGCATACAGTAGCCGCAGCCCCGGCAGAAGCTTCCTGCCAGCTGTTTCCGGTCTTTATCGATCAGTTCCCGGATCTCGGGAGTCATGGAGGCAGGATGGTCAATGAAACCTAAAAATTCATTTAACTCCGATTCCTTCTGGATTCCCCAGATGGGCAGCACATTGTCATACTGGTCTGCAAATGCGTAGGCTGCCGCCGCGTTGGTGATCAGGCCGCCGGACAGGGATTTCATGGCGATAAAGCCCATGTTATGCTCCCGGCAGGCCCGGACCAGTTCGATATCTTTCTCGTCGGCCAGATAGCAGAAAGGAAACTGAAGGGTCTCGTAGAGTCCGCTTTCGATGGCTTCCTTCGCCACGGCCAGGCGGTGGTTGGTGATGCCGATGTGAAGGATCTTTCCCTGGGCCCTGGCCTCTGTCATGGCTTCATAGAGTCCGGTGCCGTCTCCCGGCTTCGGGCAGAAGGAGGGGTTGTGGAACTGATAGATGTCCACATGGTCTGTCTTTAAAAGACTGAGACTGGTCTCCAGATCTTTCCAGAATCCTTCCACGGTAGTGGACATGGTCTTGGTAGCTATGTAGATATGGTCCCGGACGTCGCCAAGCCCCATGCCGATCTTCTCCTCGCTGTCGGAGTAGGCCCGGGCGGTGTCAAAAAAGGTGATGCCTCCTTCGTAAGCCTTTCGGAGGAGAGCCGCTCCCTCTTCTTTGGATACTCTCTGAACCGGCAGGGCGCCGAAGCCGTTTTTGTTGACAGTGATACCGGTGGAACCTAAAGTAACGGTAGTCATGTAAGTCCCTTCTTTCTGTAATTATTTTATGAAATTATTCTATCATGGCAGGAGGGGAAAAACAAGCTTTCTGTTTGGGACAGGTTATTGGAGCACGACCGGGAAGGACAGCCTGGGGGGTCTGAATGTACTCTCCGCCTGCTTTGGGCATGTATTCAAAGACAATGGAAACCTCCAGTGGTTCTTCCGCCAGCAGGGTATCCCGCATCATCTGGACCAGCTCTTTATCGAGATTGTAGATTTCGCCCCCGCCCATGGAGAACATTTTCTCGTACTGTTCCTCCTTGGCCAGTGTGTCGCCGATATACAGCTCTTTCAAAACAGGAGTGGATCCGTTGGTGGAATACTCAAAACAAAAGCTTACACTGCTCGCTTCATCTTTGATTTCCGTCAGGGTGATGGTGTATTCGCCATCCTTGAAGAGTTTCTGCCTCTCGGCGGCAAATCTGAGGCTCTGCTTCCGCCGGATCTCTTCTTCGATGGATTTTGCGGTGTCCATATCACCCTTTATACAGAAGGATAGGGTGCCGTCTCCGCTTTTCGCATATCCGGAAACAGTCACATTAAATTTGATATGTGCAGTCGGTAAGGGTCATATCCCCGGAATCCGGCCTGGTGAAACGGACCTCCATATTCGCGGAGCAGGTGCCCTGCGTCCGTTGTGATACTGCACCACATTTTTATTTTCACGAGTATAGCATATATGACTGCTGAAAGCAATCTCTGTTTTATGTCCGCCATAAAAATGAATTTACTGTTAATTCTTCATGCGCTACATAAAAGAGACTGGGGAGATTGCATCCTGTCTAAATCTGTTATATAATAAAACCGCCATAACAAACTTATCGATTTCGGAGGAATGAACGATGGATATGAAAGAACAGATCAGCAGGATCGCGGAAGAGATTTCCGGGAATCCTGACATCAAAGAGCAGTTTGAGAAAGAACCCGTAAAGGTGATCGAGAAAATAACCGGACTTGATCTGCCGGATGACATGGTCATGAAGATAATCGAGGGCGTAAAGGCAAAATTGACGGTGGACAGCGTGGCCAGGGTTGCGGATACCATAAAGGGGATTTTTAAATAGGACAGATACAATAAGCACGATATATAGGAAATCTGTATATTGTGCTTTTTCCTTAATAAAAATGCAAATTTTTCTCTATTATTTCGACGGATTCATGTCTTGAAATATCTGGTAGAATATTATAAACTTGAGAGATAAGGGAATAAAGAGAAAGGTAGGAATCAAATGAAGAAAGAACGAAAAAGAATCATGAACAAAGTAATGGCTCTGATCGTGTCTGCGGCGTTTTTACTGAATC
>CAJUJV010000076.1 GCA_910586845.1 uncultured Hungatella sp. | reverse complement strand
GGCTACCAGGGTAACCGAGAGGGGAACCGCCAGGGAGGCTACCAGGGTAACCGTGACGGAAACCGTTCTCAGGGAGGTTTCCAGGGAAGCCGGGATGGGAGCCGCCAGGGAGGTTTCCAGGGAAGCCGTGACGGAAATCGCCAGGGAGGCTTCCAGGGAAACAGAGACGGAAACCGTCAGGGAGGTTTTCAGGGCAATCGGGACGGTAACCGTCCCCAGGGTCCGGGCAGCCGTCCTCAGGGAGGCCGTCCGGGACAGAAAGACAATTCCAAGTCTTTTGATACGCCTATTGCAACCAAACCTCAGAGCAGCAGAGGAAATAAAAATAATTATAAAAACGACAAATATGATAAGAGGAATATGACCGAAGACGGCCCCAGATCCAAGGGCAAGGTATCCAAGCATCCCTTTATCATGCCCCAGAAGAATGTGGAGGATAAAGTGGAGGAGACCATCAAGGTCATCACCATCCCCGATGTCCTTACCATCAAGGAACTGGCGGAGAAGATGAAGCTGCAGCCTTCTGCCATCATCAAAAAACTGTTCCTGAAGGGTACCATCGTGACAGTGAACCAGGAGATCGATTACGAGAAGGCAGAAGAGATCGCCATGGAATATGACGTTCTCTGTGAGAAAGAAGAGAAGGTGGACGTGATCGAGGAGCTCCTCAAGGAGGCGGAAGAGAGCGAGGACGATATGGTGGCAAGACCGCCGGTAGTCTGTGTAATGGGTCATGTCGACCATGGTAAGACTTCGCTTCTGGATGCCATCCGGGAGACTAATGTCACTGCCAGAGAGGCAGGAGGAATCACTCAGCACATAGGAGCCTATGTGGTGGAGATCAACGGAGAGAAGATCACCTTCCTGGATACTCCCGGACATGAGGCCTTTACCGCCATGCGTATGAGAGGGGCCCAGTCTACGGATATCGCCGTTCTGGTGGTGGCTGCAGACGACGGCGTCATGCCTCAGACCGTGGAGGCCATCAACCATGCCAAGGCTGCAGGAGTGGAGATCATCGTGGCCATCAACAAGATCGATAAACCCAGCGCCAATGTGGAGAAGGTAAAGCAGGAACTGTCCGAGTATGAGCTGATTCCCGAGGACTGGGGCGGCAGCACCATCTTCGTGCCTGTATCTGCACATACCAAGGAGGGAATCTCCGATCTGCTGGAGATGATTATTCTGGCCTCTGAGGTAAAAGAGCTGAAGGCCAATCCCAACAGAAACGCCAGAGGCCTTGTGATCGAGGCAGAACTTGACAAGGGCAAAGGACCTGTGGCAACCGTGCTGGTACAGAAGGGAACTCTCCATGTGGGAGACAACATTGCGGCCGGAGCCTGTTACGGAAAAGTCCGTGCCATGATGGACGACAAGGGCAGAAGAGTGAAGGAAGCCACTCCGTCCACCCCGGTGGAGATCCTGGGCTTAAACGGCGTGCCCAATGCCGGAGAGGTATTTGTGATCACTGCCAATGAGAAAGAGGCCAGAAGCTTTGCGGAGACCTTTATCTCCGAGGGCAAGAACAAACTTCTGGAAGACACCAAGGCGAAACTGTCTCTGGATGACCTGTTCAGCCAGATCAAGGCAGGCAATGTAAAGGAACTGCCCATTATCGTCAAGGCAGATGTCCAGGGTTCTGTGGAAGCAGTAAAGCAGAGTCTGTTAAAGCTTTCCAATGATGAAGTTATGGTAAAGGTGATCCATGGCGGCGTGGGAGCCATCAACGAATCCGACGTGTCCCTGGCCTCCGCTTCCAATGCCATTATCATAGGATTTAACGTAAGACCTGATGTGACGGCCAAATCCGTCGCAGAACAGGAAAAAGTAGATTTAAGACTTTATAAGGTGATTTACCAGGCCATCGAGGATGTGGAGGCAGCCATGAAAGGCATGCTGGATCCCATCTTCGAGGAGAAGGTTATCG
This sequence comes from uncultured Hungatella sp., assembly GCA_910586845.1. Lineage (GTDB taxonomy): Bacteria > Bacillota > Clostridia > Lachnospirales > Lachnospiraceae > UBA3402. Next base: position 17,240 of record CAJUJV010000076.1, on the reverse strand, counting down.
GCCATGCCGTTGTGCGTCAGACATTTAAAGCTTCCGGGGTGGGAACCATCGCAGGTTCTTATGTGCTGGACGGCAAGTTCCAGAGAGGCTGTTCCGTCCGGATCACCAGAGACGGGGAACAGATCTTTGACGGGGCCCTGGCTTCTCTGCGCCGCTTTAAGGACGATGTGAAGGAAGTGGCTGCCGGTTATGAATGCGGTCTGGTATTTGAGAAATTTAATGATATCCAGGAGGACGACACGATCGAAGCATATGCCATGGTGGAGGTTCCCCGCTGATGGCCTCATGGCTGAAGGCAAGAGGAAGGATTTCCTCCTGGTTTGAACAGAGAAAGGAACTGTATGCGTAAAAACAGCATTAAGAATACAAGGATCAACATGGAGGTCCAGAGAGAGTTAAGCGAGATCATCCGCACCGAGGTAAAAGATCCGGGGCTCAATGACGTCATGGTCACGGTGGTGTCCGTGGAGGTGACCCCGGACCTGAAGTACTGCAAGGCATATATCAGCGTTCTGGGCAGCGACGAAGCCGCCCGGGAGGCTCTGGCAGGTCTTAAGAGAGCAGTGGGATTTATCAGGAAAGAGCTGGCCAGGAGAGTGAACCTGCGCAATACCCCGGAACTTAAGTTTATTCTGGATCAGTCCATCGAATACGGAGTTCACATGTCAAGGCTGATCGATGATGTGACAGGCAGTATGAAGAAGGACGAAGAACAGACAGAGGAAGCCGGAGAAGACGACTGGGATGGAGATGACTGGGACCGGCAGTGACAGGGACGCTGTCACTGTCTGACCCTTCCGTTTCCGGAAAGAGCAGAAGGGAGAGGAGAATATGACAAAACTGGAAGAGATGCTTGGCAGCGCCAGGTCCCTTGTGATCCTGGGTCATGTAAATCCGGATGGAGACTGTGCCGGTTCCTGCCTGGCCATGTACAACTATGCTGAAAAATATAATCCCGAACTGTATGTAAGACTTTATCTGCAGCCGGTTCCGGACAAATTTTCCTATCTGAAAGGATATGACAGGATCGGATCAGAGGTCTGTCAGGAAGAACCTTTCGATCTGTGCATCTGCCTGGACTGCAGCGACAGAGAGCGGCTGGGAGAATTCGGCGTGTATCTGGAGTCCGCGGGGAGAAGCCTGTGCATTGATCATCATGTGACGAATCAGGGATATGCCGGGGAGAATGTGATCGCTCCGGGTGCCAGTTCCACCTGTGAGGTCCTTTATGACCAGCTGGACCAGAGCCTGATAGATCAGGATATAGCGGCCTGCCTCTACACGGGAATTATCCACGACACGGGAGTGTTCCGCTATAGTTCCACGTCGGCCAGGACCATGGAGATCGCCGGGAAGCTCATGGAAAAGGGAATCGATTTTACCGGAATCATCGACGACACATTTTTCAGGAAGACCTATCTCCAGAGCCAGATCCTGGGCAGGGCGCTTATGGAGAGCATCCGTTTTTTAGACGGCAGATGTATTTTTACGGTGGTAAAAAAGCAGGATATGACATTTTACGGCGTAGGTCCCAAAGACCTGGACGGTATCGTGGACCATCTGAGGACCATCGAGGGAGTGGAGTGTGCCATTTTCATGTACGAGACCGACAGTCACATGTACAAGGTGAGCATGCGTTCCAACCATATAGTGGATGTAAGCCGGATCGCTTCCTATTTCGGCGGCGGCGGTCATGTGCGGGCCGCCGGCTGTACCATGTCGGGAAGCGTCCATGACGTGGTGAACAACCTTTCCGGCCACATCGAGAAACAGTTGCTTTAGGAGGCTGCCGATGTATGACGGCATGCTGAATGTATATAAAGAAAAAGGTTATACCTCCCATGACGTGGTGGCCAGGCTGAGAGGGATTCTGCATCAGAAAAAGATCGGACACACAGGCACACTGGACCCGGATGCCCGGGGAGTGCTGCCGGTGTGTCTGGGAAAGGCCACCAGGCTGTGCGATATGGTGACGGATCACGAAAAGACTTACGAGGCAGTGCTTCTTCTGGGACTGGAGACAGACACCCAGGATATTTCGGGCCGGGTGCTGAGGGAGAGCCGGGTTCTGGCAGAGGAAGAGCAGGTACGGGAAATCATCATGGGATTTGTGGGAGATTATGCCCAGATTCCCCCCATGTATTCGGCTCTCAAGGTAAACGGCCGGAAACTGTATGAGCTGGCCCGGGCCGGGAAGGTGGTGGAGCGGCAGCCCAGGCAGGTCACTGTCCGTCAGATCGTCATCGAGTCCGTAAAGCTTCCCCGGGTGACCATGACGGTCTGCTGTTCTAAGGGCACATACATCCGCACTCTCTGTCATGACATCGGTCAGAAGCTGGGCTGCGGAGGCTGTATGGAATCCCTGATCCGTACCCGTGTGGGGCGGTTTTGTCTGGAGGACAGTCTGACCCTGTCACAGATCGAGGAGCTGTGCGGTCAGGGCCTTTTGAAGCAGGAACTGATCTCCGTGGAAGATATGTTCGGTCAGTATCCCAGAGCGGTAGTATGTCCGGCAGCAGATCATCTGGTCCGAAACGGCAATCCTCTGAGAGAAACAGACGTTTTCCTGGAAGATCAGGGAGAACAGCCGGAGGGCTGCAGGTATTACAGAGTCTGTGACAGCAGCAGAGTATTTATGGGAATCTATGAGTGGGATCAGGACAAAGCCCGTCTGAAACCCTGGAAGATGTTCCCGGGAGGATAATAAGATGAAGTGTTTCATCGGAGAGACAAATTTTAAAATCGAAGAACCTGCCGTGGTGACCATCGGCAAGTTTGACGGACGCCATAAGGGCCACCAGAAGCTTCTGGGACAGATGCTGGAATTTAAGCGGCAGAACGGTTTCAAAACAGCAGTGTTTACTTTTGACACGGCCCCGGTGACCAGGATCTCAGGAACGGTTCAGAAAGTGATCACCACCAACCAGGAACGGCGCAACAATATGGCAAAAATGGGAATCGACTATCTGGTGGAATATCCTTTTACCAGCGAAGTCATCCATTTGCCGGCAGAAGATTTTGTAAAAGAGATTCTCATCGGAAAGATGAACGCCAAAGCCATTGTGGCGGGGACGGACTGCGGGTTCGGCTATAAGCGGTCGGGAAATGCAGAACTTCTTGAGAGTCTGACGGACAAATACGGTTATGAGCTGAAAGTGATCGTCAAAGAGCAGGACGAGCATCGGGATATCAGCAGTACTTATATTAAGGAGGAACTGTCAAAAGGCCATATCGAAAAGGCCAACCGGCTTTTGGGGGAGCCCTATGCCATCCACGGGACCGTTGTCCACGGCAATCATGTGGGAGGTCCGGTTCTGGGATTTCCCACAGTCAATGTGATTCCGCCGGGAGAGAAATTCCTTCCTCCTTTTGGGGTCTATGTGTCCAGGGTCCTGGCAGAAGGGCAGTATTACGGAGGGATCACCAACATCGGAAGGAAGCCTACGGTGGGACAGGATTCCCCTGTAGGGGTGGAGACGTTCATTTTCGGACTGGATAAGGACCTGTACGGGAAGAACATCGAGGTTCAGCTTTTAAATTTCGAGAGGCCGGAACAGAAATTTGATTCTCTGGAGCAGCTGAAAGCACAGCTGGAGAAGGACAAAGAATATGGTCTTTCTTATCTTGACAAGAAAAAGGTCTTATGTTAATATAAATCGGTATGAACAGACGCCGGGGCTCAGTTTACTGGAGGACTCCAACCATTGCTTAGTCCGCGGTTTGAAAAAAGAAAAGGAGGAAATCATCATGATTTCAAAGGAAAAGAAAGCAGAGCTGATCGAGAAATACGGCAGAAAGCCTGGAGATACAGGCTCACCGGAAGTTCAGATCGCACTCCTCACCGAGAGGATCACAGAGTTGACCGAGCATCTGAAGAACAATCAGAAGGATCATCATTCCAGACGGGGGCTTCTCAAGATGGTCGGACAGAGAAGAGGTCTTCTGGACTATCTGAAGAAGACGGATCTGGAAGGTTACCGTGATCTGATCGATAAGCTGGGAATCAGAAAATAAAGATTGTGTTAGGGTGGAGGAAACTCCACCCTATGTTTGATGTCAAGGGAAAACAGTTCTCGGCAGAAGTTTTGTTCCGAGACCGCTGAAAAGCACATTGTTTTTAGATATCACAGGAAAAAGCACAGTGTGTTTTTCAGTAGTTTCGGCTCCTTCTGCTGGAGGAATTTTATCATGAAATTAAGAAAAGGAGATTGACCATGTACAAAAGTTTTTCCATGGAATTAGCCGGAAGGACTCTGACCGTAGATATCGGCAGAGTGGCAAAGCAGGCCAACGGCGCGGCATTTATGCACTACGGCGAGACGACGGTTTTAAGCACTGCCACATCATCCAAAGAGCCGAGGGAGGGCATCGATTTCTTCCCTCTCAGCGTGGAGTACGAGGAGAAGTTATACGCGGTGGGAAAGATCCCCGGTGGATTTAACAAGAGAGAGGGCAAGGCCAGCGAGAACGCGGTCCTCACGAGCCGGGTCATCGACCGTCCCATGCGTCCTCTGTTCCCCAAGGATTACCGCAACGACGTTACCCTGAACAATATGGTTATGAGCGTGGATCCGGAGTGCCGTCCGGAACTGGTTGCCATGCTGGGAGCCGCCATCGCCACCTGTATTTCCGATATTCCCTTCGACGGTCCCTGCGCCATGACCCAGGTGGGGATGATCGACGGGGAGCTGATCCTCAATCCTTCCCAGGAGCAGTGGAAGATGGGGGACCTGAACCTGACCGTAGCTTCCACCAGAGAGAAAGTGATCATGATCGAGGCCGGCGCCAACGAGGTGCCGGAAGCCAGGATGATCGAGGCCATCTACAAGGCCCACGACGTAAACCAGGAGATCATCGCCTTCATCGACCGCATTGTGGCGGAAGTGGGAAAAGAGAAACACAGCTATACCAGCTGCGCTATTCCGGAGGAGATGTTTGAGGCTATCCGGGAGATCGTTCCTCCCTCTCAGATGGAGGAGGCCGTGTTTACCGACGATAAGCAGACGAGAGATAAGAATATCACAGCCGTTACGGAGAAACTGGCCGAGGCCTTCGCCGACAGGGAAGAGTGGCTGGAGGTTCTCTCCGAAGCAGTGTATCAGTACCAGAAGAAGACTGTCAGGAAGATGATTCTGAAAGACGGCAGGCGGCCTGACGGGAGAGAGATGACTCAGATCCGTCATCTGTCCGCCGAGGTGGATCTGATCCCCAGAGTCCATGGCTCCGCCATGTTCACCAGAGGCCAGACCCAGATCTGCAATGTGTGTACTCTCGCGCCTCTGTCCGAGCAGCAGAAGCTGGACGGACTGGATGAGAACGAAGTCAGCAAGCGGTATATGCACCACTACAATTTCCCCTCCTACTCTGTAGGTGAGACCAAGCCTTCCAGAGGACCGGGAAGACGTGAGATCGGCCACGGAGCCCTGGCGGAGAGAGCCCTGATTCCGGTGCTGCCCAGCGAGGCGGATTTCCCCTACGCTATCCGCACCGTGTCCGAGACCTTTGAGTCCAACGGTTCCACATCCATGGCCTCAACCTGCGCCTCCTGTATGTCCCTGATGGCCGCGGGCGTGCCTATCAGGAAGATGGTAGCGGGAATCTCCTGCGGCCTGGTGACAGGTGACAGGGATGACGAGTTTGTTCTCCTGACGGATATCCAGGGTCTGGAAGATTTCTTCGGAGACATGGATTTCAAGGTGACAGGAACCACAGAGGGCATCACCGCTATCCAGATGGATATCAAGATCCACGGCCTTACACGTCCGATTGTTGAGGGCGCCATTGCCCGGTGCAGGGAGGCAAGGCTGTTTATCATGGACACCTGCATGAAGCCGGCTATCTCCGAGCCCAGGAAAGAAGTGAGCAAGTACGCTCCCAAGATCGAGCAGATCACCATCGATCCTCAGAAGATCGGCGATGTCGTAGGCAAGCAGGGCAAAGTGATCAACAAGATCATCGAGGAGACCGGCGTGAAGATCGACATCGAGGACGACGGCAGCGTATCTGTCTGCGGCACCGACAAGGAGATGATCGGCCGGGCCATTACCATCATCAACCGGATCGTTAATGACGTGGAGCCGGGGGAGATCATCACCGGAAAGGTAGTCCGGATCATGAATTTCGGCGCTTTCGTGGAGCTGGCTCCCAACAAGGATGGTATGGTCCACATCTCCAAGCTCAGTGAGAAGAGAGTGGAGAAGGTAGAGGACGTGGTGAACATCGGCGACGAAGTGACGGTCAAGGTCATGGAGATCGACAAGATGGGCAGAGTGAACCTGAGCATGAGACCGGGAGACCTGTCAGGCAAAGATACCGGCAGGGAACCGGCCAGAGAAGGAAGACGCGAGAGAAGACGTGAGGACAGGTAGGATCGTTTTGATGCCTGCCGCCTGATAAGATATGAGAAACCGGAACCAGGACGGTCTGCGAAGACTGTGAAAGCGTTCCGGTTTTTTACTGGAGGATACCAATGAAAACACTGTATTATAACGGCAGTCTGTACACAGGAGATCCCGGGTTTCCCATGGCCTCGGCAATGACCGTGGAATCCGGTGTGATCCTGTGGGTGGGACAGGACCCGGAGAACCAGGAGGCAGACAGGAAGGTAGATCTGAAGGGCAGGTTTGTGACTCCCGGTTTTATCGACTCCCACATGCATGTGGTGGAGTACGGAAAACTTCTGAAGGAGGTGCCCTTAGCGGACAGTACCGGTTCCGTGGAACAGGTCTGCGGCAGAGTCAGGGATTTTATCCGGGACAACCAGGTTCCGGAAGGGACCTGGGTCTGCGGGCGGGGATGGAACCAGGACTATTTTCAGGACGAGAAACGGTTTCTCACCTGCCGGGACCTGGACAGGATTTCCACAGAGCATCCGGTTTATCTGGCAAGGGCCTGCGGCCATGTGGTGTCGGTGAACTCAAAGGCCATGGAGCTGGCGGGGATCACCAGAGAGACCTGTCAGCCTTCAGACGGTCATTTTCAGGTGGATGACCAGGGTGAGCCCAACGGAGTCTTTGAGGAAAACGCGGTTTCCATGATAAAACGTGTGATCCCGGCAGTGACAGTCGACAGGGTCAGGGAGTATATCCTGGAGGCTGAAAAGTCTCTCAACAGTTTCGGGATCACTTCCGTTCACACCGACGACTTTCTGTCCCTGTCCGGGGTGGATTATGAGATGGTGCTTGAGGCTTACAGAGAGCTGGAGAAAGAGGGACGGCTTACGATAAAGATCTGTGAACAGTCTCAGTTTGAGGATCTGGAACAGCTGAAGGGATTTGTGGAGCAGGGATACCACACCGGGGCGGGGACGGATTATGTGAAGATCGGGCCCATGAAGATCATCAGCGACGGCTCCCTGGGGGCCAGGACCGCCTGTCTGTCACAGCCCTATGCCGACAGTCCGGATACCAGTGGGATCAGTCAGGAGCAGCTGGATGAGATGATCGCCTGGGGCCACTGCCACGGTATGCAGGCGGCGGTTCACGCCATCGGGGATGGGAGTATGGAGCAGGTGGTTTCCGCTATTGAGAAAGCCCTGCTGGAATATCCCAGAGAGGACCACCGCCACGGGATCGTCCACTGCCAGATCACCACAAAGGATCTCCTGGGGAAATTTAAAGAGCTGTCCCTCCACGCCTATATCCAGAGTATTTTTCTGGATTATGACAGCAAAATCGTGGAGAGCAGAGTGGGGCAGGAGCGGGCCCTGGATACCTATCAGTTTAAGACTCTTATGGATATGGGCTGTGACGTGTCCAATGGTTCCGACTGTCCGGTGGAGACTCCCAGCGTGATGAAGGGCATCCAGTGCGCCGTCACCAGGACCTCCCTTGACGGAAGCAGGACCTTTCTGCCGGCACAGGCTCTGACAGTGGAGGAGGCTCTGGCTTCCTACACGGTCATGGGAGCGAGAGCCTCCTTTGAGGAGGAGAAAAAGGGAATGCTGAGGCCCGGCATGGCCGCCGATTTTGTGGTGTTTCCTCAAAACCTTCTGGAAACTCCTCCTGACAGCCTGGGCCGGGTTCCGGTGGATGAGACCTGGGTGGATGGAATCCGGGTCTACAAAAGATCCTGACAGGACCCGGGATATCAGGTGTCGGAACAGAACACGATGAGCCGGACCGGGGTGGTCTGGGCCGGGATGCTGCGGGTCGTGGTGGTGTAGAGGACCAGCATGTACTGATTGCCCGGAGCTCCCAGATAGTACTGTCCATTGGGCAGCTGGGCCGGGGCGCTTCCGGACAGATTCAGGACCAGGGTATTGTCGCTGTTTCGAAGATTCTGGTCAAAATAGTCCAGAAAGGCGAATTCTTTGCAGGATGTAACCACCAGGGCCACGGCCCGGTACTGAGGCGGATAGATGAGAGGCATGGGAGCAGTGGTGTCGTAGAAGGCGATAATTCGGTCGCCCCGCCGGACAGGCCTCTGGTCCAGCACAAAGGTGGAGGGATCCACCAGAAGCTGAAAGGTTTCCTGGCCCTGGACATAGACCAGGAGCGTGCAGTAGTAAGTGGCGTTTCCGCTCTGAAGAGGAGTGACGGAGGTGACGACGCCCTCCACGGGGGAAAATCGGCTCATAGATAAAACTCCTGTTGGAAATTGATTTCTCTACATCATATGCGGACAGAAGCGGAGCATGTCATTTAAATGCTTGTGAATATAAAAAAGTTATGGTATACTTAGGGTGGGCGTAAGACAGTGCCCGCCTGATGAATCTTAAGGAAAGGAGTGAAACAAAAATGGAAGGCCGAAGTCGCCAGATGAAAGCGGAATCAACTTATCATGAACGCCTGGCAGGGAAGACAGATCCCGGGGTTCGCCTCCGTTTTGTCGTCACTGCCTGAACCTGTGGGAGTCCGGAGAAGACTGTGGGACAGTGATCCGGACGGATTTGTCGTTGTTTCATAGGACAGCGTTTGTGATAGCCATGTTCTGCCCCGGCAGAGATGGCTGTTTTTGTTTTGCTTTCATCGGTCAGAAGATCCGTTTTGATACGGTGAAAGGAGCTTATTATGAGACAGAATGAGATCAACCTGCTTTTACAGTACCCGGAAAACAGCGCCGGAAGCATTATGACTGCCGAGTACATGGCGCTGAAAAAACACATGACCGTGGAGGAAGCCTTTGCCTACATCCGTGACAACGGTGTGAACAAGGAGACCATCTATACCTGCTATGTCACAGACGAAAGACGGGCCTTAGAAGGCGTGGTGACGGTGAAGGACCTGCTGATGAATCCCTACGAGGCCAGGCTTTCGGACATTATGGACCCTTATGTGATCAAGGCCTCCACCACGGAGGATCAGGAGGAAGTGGCGGAGAAATTTACCAGATATGACCTTTTAAGCCTTCCGGTGGTAGACGGGGAGAACCGTCTGGTGGGGATCGTCACGGTAGACGACATCGTGGATGTGATGGAGCAGGAGGCCACGGAGGATTTTGAGAAGATGGCGGCCATGGTCCCCAGCGAAAAGCCTTATCTGAAGACCAGTGTCTTCATGCTTGCCAGGAACAGGATCATGTGGCTTCTCATCCTGATGGTCAGCAGCATGATCACAGGCGGAATCCTGGCCAGATATGAGAATGCCTTTGCGGTGATTCCCCTGTTAGTGACCTTTATTCCCATGCTGACCGATACCGGCGGCAACGCGGGCAGCCAGAGCAGCACCCTGATCATCAGAGGCATGGCGGTGGGGGAGATCGAACCCACAGACATTTTCCGCGTTCTCTGGAAGGAACTGCGGGTAGGTATGGTCGTGGGGATGATCCTGAGCCTGGTCAATTATGTCCAGCTGGTCATCCGTTTTCCCGGCAACGAGCGGATCTGCCTGACAGTGGTGGTCAGTCTCTTCGCCACTGTCCTTCTGGCGAAAGCCGCAGGGAGCATCCTGCCCATGGCGGCCAGACTTATGAGGCTGGACCCGGCCATCATGGCGGCGCCGCTGATCACCACCATCGTGGATGCCTTCAGCCTGGTGATCTATTTTCAGATTGCCTGCAGGCTCTTGAGTCTGACTTGAAATTGCGGGAGATTGATAGTATACTAAACACAGCAAAAGGAACAGGAGTAAAAAAACATGAACAGTGAACATAAAGTGAGAACAAGATATGCTCCCAGCCCTACAGGGCGGATGCATGTGGGAAACTTAAGGACCGCTCTCTACGCGTACCTGATCGCCAAGCACGAAGGCGGAGATTTCCTTCTGAGAATCGAGGACACGGACCAGGAGCGGTTTGTGGAAGGGGCTACGGAGATCATTTACCGGACTCTGGAGAAGACAGGGCTGATCCATGACGAGGGGCCGGACAAGGACGGCGGAGTAGGTCCCTATGTCCAGAGTGAGCGCCAGGCCGCCGGTATCTATCTGGAATACGCCAGAAAGCTTGTTGAAAAAGGGGAGGCCTACTACTGTTTCTGCACCCAGGAGCGGCTGAACTCTCTGAAAAAGACGGTGAACGGCGAGGAGATCATGACCTATGACAAACATTGCCTCCACCTGTCCAAAGAAGAGGTGGAAGCCAACCTGGCAGCAGGCCTTCCCTATGTCATCCGTCAGAATAATCCGGCGGAAGGCACCACCACCTTCCACGACGACATTTACGGAGATATTACGGTGGACAACTCGGAGCTTGACGACATGGTTTTAATCAAGTCCGACGGCTATCCCACCTACAATTTCGCCAACGTGGTGGACGACCATCTCATGGGGATCACCCATGTGGTCCGGGGCAACGAATATCTGTCCTCCTCCCCCAAGTACAACCGTCTCTACGACGCGTTCGGCTGGGATGTTCCGGTCTATGTCCACTGTCCGCTGATCACTAACGAGGAGCACAAGAAACTGAGCAAGAGAAGCGGCCATTCCTCCTATGAAGATCTGATCGAGCAGGGGTTTGTGTCCGAGGCCGTGGTCAACTATGTGGCGCTTCTGGGCTGGTCCCCGGAAGACAACCGGGAGATCTTTTCCCTGGAGGAACTGGTGGAGGCGTTTGACTACCGCCATATGAGCAAGTCTCCGGCAGTGTTTGACGTGACCAAGTTAAAGTGGATGAACGGCGAGTATTTGAAAACCATGGATTTTGACCGATTCTATGACATGGCCGAGCCCTATATCAAAGAGGTGATCAGAAAAGACCTGGATCTGCGCAAGATCGCCGCCATGGTGAAGACCAGGATCGAAGTGTTCCCGGACATAGAGGGGCACATTGATTTCTTTGAGACCATGCCCGAGTATGATCCTCAGATGTATGTCCACAAGAAGATGAAGACCACCAGGGAGACTTCTCTGGAGGTCCTTAAAGAGGTACTTCCTCTGCTGGAAGCTCAGGAGGATTACTCCAACGACGCACTCTACCAGATTCTGGCGGGATATGTGTCGGATAAGGGCGTGAAGACGGGTTATGTCATGTGGCCGATTCGAACGGCTGTGTCCGGCAAACAGATGACGCCTGCGGGGGCCACGGAGATCATGGAGGTTCTGGGGAAGGAAGAGTCTCTGGAAAGGATCCGGAAAGGGATCCGGATGCTGAGTCAGGAGTGATATGACGGGGCGGGACAGCATAAAAGTATGTCCTGCCCCTTTTCCGGGTTAAGCCGGAAAAGGGCCGGTCACAGGGGAAGAACATGAAGAGAAAAGAGATACCGGAGGAATTGTAATCTATGGCTTTTAATCCCTCACAGGAGGAGGCTGTCAGTCATACAGGCGGGCCCATGATGGTTCTTGCAGGGCCGGGTTCGGGCAAGACGACGGTAATCACACACAGGACCCGGAATCTGATCCGACGGGGCGTTGATCCGGGACAGATTCTTGTCATTACATTCACCAGGGCCGCAGCCAGGGAGATGGAGGAGCGGTTTTCCGTGCTGACGGAGGGGAAGAGTACCAGAGTCAGTTTCGGCACTTTCCACTCCGTTTTTTTCACGATCTTAAAATATGCATACCGCTATAAAGCCTCCGATATTGTCCGGGAAGAACAGAAGATGGGATATATCCGGGAGATGATCGGAGAATACGGGCTTGAGATCGAGGATGAACACGAATTTATCCCCGCGGTGCTGGGAGAGATCAGCCTGGTGAAAAGCGAGATGATGAACCTGGATCACTATTATTCCCGGAACTGCTCCGAGGAAGTGTTCAAGAAGCTGTACCGGGGTTACGAGGAGCGGATGCGCCGGGCCGGTCTGCTGGATTTTGACGATATGCTGGTCATGTGCCATGAGCTGTTTACACAGAGAAAGGATATCCTCAGGGCGTGGCAGAACAAGTTCCGGTATATCCTGATCGACGAGTTTCAGGATATCAACAGGGTTCAGTACGAGATCGTGAAAATGCTTGCTCTTCCGGAGAACAATCTGTTTATTGTAGGGGATGACGACCAGTCGGTATACCGGTTCCGGGGGGCCCGACCGGAGATCATGCTGGGATTTACCAGAGATTATCCTCAGGCCAGGACCGTGCTTCTGGGGGTCAATTACCGGTCAACCCGGGAGATCGTGGAGGCGGCTTCGGCCCTTATCGGCCACAACACGAAGCGGTATGAGAAAAAACTGACTGCCGCCAGAGGTGCAGGCAAGCCTGTGGTCACTTGCATGAGTACGGATCCCCAGGAAGAAACTCTGAGGATCGTGGATGAGATCCAGGATTATGTGAGGGCAGGATACCGGCTGGAGGACATGGCGGTTCTGTACCGGACCAACATCAATCCCAGGCTTATGATTCAGAAGCTGATGGAGTACAACATTCCCTTTACTATGAAAGATTCCCTGCCCAATCTCTATGAGCACTGGATCTCCAAAAATGTGCTGTCCTATATCCGGGCGGCGTCAGGGGATTTAAGGCGGAGCAATATCCTGCAGATCATCAACCGCCCCAACCGTTATGTGAGCCGGGATGCCCTGGAAGATGCGGATGTGTCCTGGAACAGGATAAAATCTTTCTATCAGGACAAAGGCTGGATGGTGGAGAGGATCGAACAGCTGGAGTATGATCTTGCCATGTTAAAGGACATGCCTCCGGCTGCTGCAGTCAACTATATCAGGAAGGGCGTGGGTTATGACGATTACCTGAAAGAGTACGCCCGGTTCCGGCGGATGAAGCCGGAAGAACTTCTGGAGACAGCGGATCAGCTTCAGGAGAGCGCCGCGGGATTTAAGACCATGGAAACCTGGTTTGCCCATATGGAAGAGTACAGGGAGAAGCTGAGGGATCAGGCCCGGGCCCAGAAGTCGGCTCCACGGGGCGTGTCTCTCATGACCATGCACAGTTCCAAGGGTCTGGAGTTTAAGATCGTATACATACTGGATGCCAATGAAGGGATCACGCCCCACGGAAAGGCCGTATTGGACCCGGATGTGGAGGAAGAGCGGAGGATGTTCTACGTAGCCATGACCAGGGCAAAAGAACGGCTCCACGTGTGTTATGTCAGGGAGCGGTACGGGAAGAAACAGGAGCGGTCCCGGTTTATTGACGAATATCTGAGGTGAACACAGTCGTTCGGCAGCCCGGTCCGGGGGTCCATCCGGCGGCAGCTGCAGGACGGCAGGAGCAGCCAGAAAGAGCTGGAGGGATGATGGAACAAAAAACAGGTCTTGTCCACATCTACTGTGGGGACGGGAAAGGAAAGACGACGGCGGCTCTGGGGATGGCCGTGAGGGCAGCGGGAAGAGGAAAGAGGATTTTGATCGCCCGTTTTCTGAAGACAGACGACTCCGGGGAGGTGCCGGTGCTGGGTGGGATTCCGGGTATCCGGCTGATACCCTGCAAAAGATCCTTCGGCTTTTTTTCCCGGATGACAGAGACGGAAAAAAAGGAAGCCGGGGAATATTACAACAGGCTTTTTCATAAGGCATGGAGAGAAGGGGTGGAGGAAAAATTCGATATGATTCTGCTGGATGAGATCATGGCCGCCTGCAGGTACGGGCTGGTCCCGGAGGCGGAGCTGCTGAAATGTCTCAGAGAAAAGCCCGACCGCCTGGAAGTGGTGATGACCGGCAGGGATCCGTCGGAGGCTCTTTTAAATGCCGCGGACTATGTATCGGAGGTGTGCAAGAGGAAGCATCCTTATGACAGGGGAGTGACAGCCAGGGAAGGAATCGAGTATTAAGAAAAGAAAGTCCTTGCGTTTACGCCCCTGTTCTGATACAGTGAAAATGAACAGTATAATTAAATTTTCAGCAAAGAGAGGAACAGAGATCATGGCAGATAACAATATGGAGCCCCAGGAGGAGATGACCGTCACCCTGAACATGGATGACGGAAGCGAGGTGGAATGCGTGGTCCTTACGATCTTCGAGGCCGCCGGAAGAGATTACATCGCACTGCTTCCCATGGACGGAGCAGAGGCGGAGGAGGGGGAAGTTTACCTGTACCGCTACAATGAGCCGGAGGACGGCGAGCCGTCTCTGGATAATATCGAGGATGACGAGGAATATGAGATCGTAGCCGATGCCTTTGACGAGCTTCTGGATGCCCAGGAGTACGACGAGCTTATCGGGGAGGACGAGCTGGAGGATCTGGAGTAGACCGCAGAAGTAAAAAGGGTGGACCGGGCAGCAGGGAGTTTTCTGTCTCCTGCTGCCCGGTCCGTTTTCCGGAAGATCCTATTGCTTTCTCAGAGCCAGGCGGCTGTTCTGATATTCGCCGGAAAATGTCACATCCCGGCCGAACCAGTCCGGAGGGACGAATTCTTCGGCCTCCTGCTTTGTCTCAAATTCCACTTCTGCCAGACAGAGCCCTTCGTAGACGCCGGAGAAGAGATCCAGTTCGATAGTAAGGCCGGTGCCTTCTATGGGGATCCGGTAACGGCGCTTGGTCAGGACGATGCCGTCGGCTTTGGGGAGAAGATGGTCATAGGCCTCCTTCGTCAGGGGAAGATTGTATTCTTCCCGTTCCAGAAGGCCTTTGGACTTATAGGTGAGATAGTACTGCTGATCCTCCTTTCGGATCCGCACCACCGGTTCTGTGCACAGATAGGCCTGCTGGATGGAACGGGAGGGCCAGGATCGGTAGTCTGCAGGCAGTGCGGCCACCAGATATTTGCGTTCGATTTCCATAATGAGTTTTCTCCTTTCTCATGGATGATGGCAGTATAACCCAAGTATACAATTATAATTCTGCCGAATCAACTGCCAAAGTGCTTCTTGTATTTCCCGAAAACCTATGCTATAATGCTAAATTGAAGTGTAGCGCCCAAGTGGAGCAGGCGATTCACATATAGATTAAGGAGGAACCCATAACATGAGTTTACAGGTAGAGAAATTAGAAAAGAATATGGCCAGGATTACAGTGGAGGTACCGGCTGAGCAGTTTCAGGAAGCGATCAGGACTGCATATAATAAGAACAAAGGCCGTTTCGCTATCCCGGGCTTCCGCAAGGGCAAAGCACCTCTTGCCATGATAGAGAAAATGTACGGTCCGGAAGTATTTTACGAGGACGCCGCCAACATCGTACTGGATGCCACTTACGGAGATGCCGCGGATGAGAGCGGACTGGATATTGTCTCCAGGCCGGAGATCGATCTGGTACAGGCAGAAAAGGGCAAGGACTTTATCTACACGGCCACGGTAGCCGTGAAACCGGAGGTGACCCTGGGCGATTACAAGGGCATCGAGGTAGAGAAGGCAGCGGCGGAAGTGACCGACGAGGACGTAGAGAGGGAACTGAAGAAGATCCAGGATCAGAATTCCCGGCTCCTGACTGTGGAGGACAGACCCGTAGCAGAAGGCGATCAGACCATTATTGATTTTGAAGGCTTCATCGACGGCCAGCCCTTTGACGGCGGCAAGGCAGAGGATTATGAGCTGGTCATCGGTTCTCATTCCTTCATTGACACCTTTGAGGAGCAGCTGATCGGTAAGAATACAGGAGAGCAGTGTGAAGTCAATGTGACATTCCCGACAGAGTACCATGCCAGGGAACTGGCAGGCAAGCCGGCTCTCTTTAAGGTAACCGTGAAAGAGATCAAGGTTAAAGAGCTTCCGGAGCTGAACGATGAATTTGCCGGAGAAGTTTCCGAATTTGATACACTGGATGAATACAAGGCCGATGTCAGGGCGAAACTCTTAGAGACCAGGGCGAAACAGGCAGCCACCGAGAACGAGAACCGTGTGGTGGAGAAAGTAGTGGAAGGCGCTTCCATGGATATTCCTGAGCCCATGATCGAGTATCAGGTTCAGAATATGATCAATGATTACGCCCGCCGGATGCAGAGTCAGGGGATGTCTTTCAGCGATTATATGAAGTATACGGGCATGACACCCGAGCAGCTGAAGAGTCAGACAAGACCTCAGGCGGAGAAGACCATCCGCACCAGGCTGGTCCTGGAGGCTGTGGTAAAGGCCGAGAATATTCAGATCTCCGACGAGAAGATGGAAGAAGAGCTTCAGAACATGGCCAGCAGCTACAAGATGGAGATCGACCAGGTGAAGTCCTACATGGGCGACCGGGGGCTGGAGCAGATGAAGGAAGTCCAGGAGGCTGTGGATTTCCTTGTGGCAGAGGCAAAATTAGTTTAAAGAAGATGTTGAGAAACCAGATTCTGGGTCCGGAAGTCCGGACTCAGAATTTCTTCACAGAAAGTGAAAGACTGGAGGAGTAAAGATGAGTTTAGTACCATATGTCATTGAACAGACCAGCAGAGGCGAACGGTCTTACGATATCTATTCCCGCCTTCTGAAAGAGAGGATTATCTTTCTGGGCGAGGAAGTCAACGATGTATCCGCAAGCCTGATCGTGGCTCAGCTTCTGTTTCTGGAGTCCGAAGATCCGGGGAAGGATATTAACCTGTATATCAACAGCCCCGGAGGATCCGTGACGGCAGGCATGGCGATCTACGATACCATGAATTATATCAAGTGTGATGTCTCTACAGTCTGTATGGGAATAGCGGCCAGCATGGGAGCGTTTCTGCTGGCAGGCGGAGCCAAGGGGAAACGGTTTGCCCTTCCCAATGCCGAGGTGATGATTCATCAGCCTTCCGGCGGCGCCAGAGGTCAGGCTACGGAGATCAGGATCGCCGCGGAGAACATTCTGAAGACGAGAAAGAAACTTAACGAGATCCTGGCCGCCAATACGGGGCAGCCCATTGACGTCATCGAGAGAGATACGGAGCGGGATAACTACATGACGGCCGAGGAGGCCAAAGCATACGGTCTCATAGACGGGATCCTTGTGAAACACTAAACAGGGATTACGGAACAATGAGAGACTGTGAGAACAGATTATGGAAAGGAATAAGAGAG
>CAJUJV010000075.1:14388-19634 GCA_910586845.1 uncultured Hungatella sp. | reverse complement strand
TACAACCGTACCGGGTGAATTCTTAGCAAGTTCATAAGCTTCTTTCAGGGTATTCACTTTCACAACATTATTGCCATAGAAAGCAGCTTCGATGATGGAACGGGTCTTTGAAAAGCCGGGCTTTCCTTTTCCAATTTCACTGATCGGGTAATAAGCTTTTGTTGACATGAATGAAATCCTCCTTCAAATGAAAAATCAAAATTTGTTTTCATTATCTCACTTTGTGAAGATAAAGTCAATGCATATTCCGGAAATCTTAAAAAAATCATTGCCGGCCCTTTACGGGGTCTGAGGCTACAGGCTCCGGTCAAAGTTATGGGTTCCCACAGAATGGCGTCCGCTGACATGGCTGTTGGAATAATCCAGTATCTGCTGGTCCGTCAGCATGAAGAATACTCCTCCTCCGCTTCTGGGCGTCGTATCAAAATGATACCAGCCGTCTCCGCAGTTGATCAGATTCCACCAGTGATGCCCGTCGATGCGGACCACCTCGATGCTGGGGATTCCGGCTCTGCTCAAAAGAGCCAGAGATACGGAATAGTAGGTATAGCAGTCGCCCGATTTTCTCCGGAAGCCCTCAAAAGCGGATTTCACCCAGTCTCCTTTTTCCGAATGATCCACATATCTCATGTTGGCCCGCACCCAGGAATAGATGGCCTGGGCTTTCTCGGCCTTGGTCATATTCTCGTTGGTGATCTGGGCCAGAACCCGGTCCGCCATGGAGTCCACCGTGTGATGGAGCTCTGATTTCTCCTCCTCGGAAGGGATGACCGTAGGAGCCTTCCACGGATTTTCACAGGCCCCATCCGCCCCGAAGGTGTAGGATGTGCCGCTGATCTCCAGAGTCACATCTGCCGCCATGACTCCCTGATCGTCGGCCCAGTAACGCTTTCCATCCACATCTATCCAGCCGGTCTTCATATACCCCTGGTCGTCAAAATAGTACCACTGATCCCGGATCTCTTTCCACTGGGACACAACCCTGGTATTATCGTTATTAACGTAGTACCATCTGGTGTCTCCCTCATCCTGCTGCCATTTGCCCACAACGCCGGGGCCGAACTCCTCCGCCATGGCCGTAAAGCTGCATGAAATTCCCATGATCACCGCCGCTGCCGCTGCTTTCCACCGTTTCATCGTCTGTTGTCCTCCTTATTTTGTGATCGCCACATACTCTACAGAATCGACCACTCCGTCTGTAATGATGAAGGACAGGGTGGATTTTTCCTTTGTGTAAGTATATACTCCGTATTCTTCTGTATACTGATCCCCGTATGCCGCCAGCATGTCCGCCTCGGAAGACCCGATGCGGATGCCCTCCGGCGTGGAGACGGAATCATCCGTAAAATATACGGAGTTCACGTAGTCCACATTCTTTATGGGGTAGGTATAGAGATCGAATCCGCTGTAGCTGTAGATCTTGTCAAGACCCTTGAAAGCGCAGCTGGGCGACTCCGCATAATTGCTCCAGGCCCCCAGTCCGTCCAGGATCACCGCCACATCCTCATTCATTCCGATGGTAACGCCGCCGCTCTGGAACAGGTAACCGCTGTGCTTCACTTCTGCCCTGGTCTCCGCCTCGGTCTCCAAAACCGTGGTCTCCTCCGGAGTGGCCGCTTCCGTGGCAGTCTCTTCCTCCGTTGTCTCTTTTCCGGCCGTCTCATCTGCCTGAGACTGGTCTGCTTCTTTCGTCTCCGCAGATGAGGAAGTCTGTGTTTCTGCCTGAGACTCTTCATCCCTGCTTCCGTTCTCTTCTCCCCGGGTCTCCTCTGCCGCGGCTGAGGTCTCCGCCTGGGTGTTTGCCGCTTCCGTCTCCTGACCGCTGCCGGAACAGCCCGTCATCTGAAGTCCCGCGGCCAGAAGGGCAGCCAAAAGATAGTATCCTTTTCTCATACTTTTTACTCCTCATGAAATTTTCTAATATATCCATACTGCTTCAGATCTTCTTCCTGTTCCTGCTTCATCCGGCTGTAAAAGGCTTCCTTTTCCTCCCAGATCTGTTCCAGACGGGAATCCCCCCTGTGGCCTTCCAGACCATATTCGTCTCTCAGGATCTCTCCGAAATACCGGGTCAGCTTCTCCGCCCCCGACAGGTTCAGGTGAAGGCCTCCATCGTAAGTGTCTGTCTGAAAATCCAGTCCCACCTCCTTTTGCAGGTCAAGAAAATTGATATATCTGATCTGATTCTTCCCGGCGTACTCCTCCATCTGTTCGTCCCACTGGTCATACCAGGATGGATAGACAGACGGCGCTTTGATAAGGATCAGCTGGATATCATGGTCCCGGCACAGTGCGGTGATCTTGTCCAGATACTCATAGGCCCTGTGGCCGAACTGATAGTTGCCGAGCTTTTTGTCTTTAGGAAATTTTCCCGCAGGTTTCGTGTCCACCCGCATATAATAGCCGTTATGAGACACCTTGTCCCTGTAAAACAGATATTTCCAGTCATCCCCTGTCAGTTCGCTCCATCTGGAATGGTAGCGGAGCAGGGGGATGACATACTCGATAAAATGTTCTTCCTCCGTCATGGAAGCCCGGATATCCCTCACCTTGGACATGGACCATTTCATCCCGTCCAGGGTCATCCGGTTATATGCCTCTTTCTGAGGCTCATCATACTTCATGGCCAGTACGTTAAACACCACTACCCTGGGGGTCTCGTACTTTAAGGTTTCTTCCAGAAGATAATAGGACTGCCAGATCAGCTGCTGGGCGCTTCCCCTGATATAGCTTGTAATCCCATAGTCCTGCCACAGAGTTATGGGAGAAAAATTTTCATAGACTTCACAGTCTCCGATGAAGATCAATCAGAGCCCCCTCCACAATGTCTCCCATATATTTTGGCTTCAGAAGACAGGTCAGAAATCCCAGGACTGCCGCTGCCGCCGTCATCAGGAAGATTCCTGTAATGATTCTTCTCCTCATGGTGTCTCTCCTAAAACTGATTATAGATAAACTGACTGGAATCATATCCCACGCCGTAAGCGCCTATAATAAGGGTGCACAGAAACAGTCCGTAAATAAGGACACAGCGCACAACGGCCGGTCCGGCCGCCAGCTGCTGCCTGACACTGCCTTTCCTTCCCGCCAGGCTTACTGCCGTCAGGATCACGGTCCCGGCCGCCAGAACCCCATAATCGCTTACGGTAAGTCCCACGCTCATGAGACGCCCGTCAAAAAGCTGGGACAGACGGGAATGGATCAGCATGTCCCCGAACATCCGGAACGTGAGAGGCACGTTTCTGTAACAGTCCAGCATTCTTAAAGAACTCATGAGCAGGACTGTCCTGACCACCTGGAACAGGCGGTACCAGAACCTGTCCTTTACGTGGAATTTTCTGTGAAACCGGTCATAGAGAGGTTCGCACTCCTGGGACAAAATGATGATAAGTCCGTTTAAAAGTCCCCACACCACAAAATTCCAGCTGGCGCCGTGCCAGATACCGGTGGTAAACCACACAGCCAGGCTGGCCATGTACACAGGCATCCTTCTGCCCACATGGTCTCCCAGATGCTTTTTGCAGAATCGGGAAAACTTCAGCATGGGCTGGCACACGGACACCGGGTAAAAGATATACTCCGTAAACCAGGCCCCCAGACTGATGTGCCACCTTCTCCAGTACTCCGCAATGTTTTTTGAAAAATAGGGTCTGATAAAATTTTCTCTTACACGAATTCCCAGGACCTGTGCGATTCCCACGGTAATGTCGATCCCTCCTGTAAAATCGGCATACAGCTGAAGGGCGTAAAACATCATCCCCACAAACACGTAGATCCCGTCATAAGTCTCCGGATCGCCTACGATCGTGGTGACGCCGACGAGAATCCTGTCTGCGATCACCAGTTTTTTGAAAAATCCCCACAGGATCCTCTCAAGTCCCAGGCTGATCTCCTGCCAGTTCCACCGATGCTCCGAAAACAGGGTCTCCGTCATCTCGTCAAAACGGTTGATGGGACCCTGGATCAACTGGGGAAAGAAGGACACGAACAGCGCCAGCTTTCCGGGATTGGTCTCCGCCGGATATTTGCCCCGGTATACATCGATCAGGTATCCCATGGTGATAAAGGTATAAAAAGAGATACCCAGAGGAAGAAGAAAGCTTACAAATCCGATCTGTCTCTCACTCCCCGTCAGAGACAGGAGGGCGTTAACATTGGCGATGGCAAAATTCGTATATTTCAGTACTGCCAGAATCCCGAAATTCATAAAAAGCCCCGTCAGCAAAAGCCTCCACTGACGGGATCTGTTCCTGGCCTTGTAGCTTTTCTTCTCCTCTTTGCTCAGCTCTTTCTTATGTTCTTTCAGATATGCAGCCTGCTCCCTGTGGATCCTGTCTATTCTCAGCGCCAGTATGTAAGTGCTTCCGGTGGTCAGCAGGATAAACAGACAGTTCTTCCAGCCTGACACGGCGTAGAACACATAGCCGGCAGCCAGCAGCAGCTTCCACTGATGTCTGGCCGGTATAATGTAATACAGGAAAAACAGAAGGAGCAGAAAGCCAAGGAATTCGTATGATGTAAATAACATGTCTGTCCTCTTCTCTCCGCCTTAGTCCTCGTCCTCCAGGCGGCATACCAGTTCCCAGAGGGCTCCGGCCGAATTAAAATTCTCCGGCACAATATGCTCTGCACCGATTTTTATGTCAAACTCCTGGCTGATCTCTGCGATCACGGATACGATATCAAAGGAATCCAGGATCCCGTCGTCGATCAGAGTGTCGCAGGTTTCAAAATCCACATCCGGGTGCAGATTTTTCAGTATGGTTATGATCTCGTCCATCATTTACTCTCCTTTATCCGTTCTTTTAAAGCGATGCGGTCGATCTTGCCGTTGGCCGTAAATGGCATCCGGTCGATCTGTTCGATCCGGTTCGGCAGCATATACCTGGGCAGCCGTTCCTTCAGATATCCCATGATCCCGGCGGCCCCTGCCGTCCCCATATAAAAGAGAACGATCTTCGCCGCCTCCATGTCATAGATACAGGCAGACATCTTCACCTCGTCCATACTGTTTGCGTGGACCTCGATCTCTCCCAGTTCGATCCGGTGCCCCATATGTTTGATCTGATAATCCTTTCTCGATACGAACACCAGCTCTCCCCGGTCATTGTATCTTCCCACATCTCCGGTCCGGTATACGATCTCCGGATAACAGGGATTCAGAGGATTCTGGACAAAAGCCTCCTCCGTCTTTTCCCTGTTGTTATAATAACCCATGGTCACCGCCGTGCCCCTGATGACGATCT
>CAJUJV010000075.1:12845-14378 GCA_910586845.1 uncultured Hungatella sp. | reverse complement strand
AGTCTTCGTCGTCCAGCAGGAGGATCTCCGTATTCCGGAAAGGACGGCCCACAGGCATCACGTCATCCAGGCCGAACTCCCGGTCCACCTTAAAGTAACAGGACATCCCTGTGGCTTCCGTAGGGCCGTAGAGATTGAAAAACTCTGCCTCCGGAACCGCCTCCTTCCAGATATGATACTGGCGTATGGGAAATACTTCGCTTCCGAAAGCGATGGTCCTTAAATACTCCGGCTTTACGGTGTCAAAGGTTCCGAAGGAAGAGATCATGGTCAGAGCCGACACCACCCAGCATATGGTGTTTACCTTATGCTCATTTAAAAATTCCACCAGACGCACGGGAAACATGAACAGGGATCTGGGCACAATATAAGTGGTCGCCCCGAACATCATGGTAGGATACAGTTCTTTCAGGCAGGCATCAAAATAAAACGGGCTCTGATTGGCAAAGACCGTATGTTCCCCGAATCCCAGGACCTCAGACAGGTTTTCCACATAGTCCAGAATGCTGCGGTGACAGGCTACCACTCCTTTGGGAACTCCCGTGGACCCGGAGGTAAACACCACATAAACGGGATCCACATCCAGAGCCCGGTCCCTGATCTCTGACAGCGCTTCCTCGTCAGCCCCATGACGGATCATATCCGAATACAGAAAGATCTCTCCCTGAAAATCAAGCTTCTCCATGGCAGTCCTGGTCTTCTCATCACAGATCACTGCCCGTGAGCCCGTATTCTCCAGGATCAGTTTCATACGGTAGACAGGCATCTCCTCGTCAAGAGGAACATAGAAATCCCCTCCATAGACCGTTCCGAAAAACGCGGCCACCGTATCCGGAGACTTCTTCATAAAGACAGCCACCGGTTCCCTGCAGATCCCCCTGGAATGCAGAAAGCTTCCGATGGACCTGCTCCGCTCAAAAACCTGCCGAAATGTAAGAGCCGTCCTGTCGTCGGCATAAGCAGTCTTATCCGGCACTCTGGCCACGGTCTTCTCCAGATATTCCAATATGTTTGTCTGCATGGTGTCGCTCCTTTTTTCCGAATCTGTTTCCCTTACTTATTATAGCGTATTTTGTGAGGCTGTCAACAAAAAACGACATTACTCTGACAAGTACAGGGACCGGCGCGCTGCGCCGACCCCTGTACCGGAATCTTTTAGTTTTCTTTTATCTTGACTACGATCTTTTTCACATGGCCCGGCTGTCCGTCGGCCGCCTTGGGCTTATGGCCATCCCATGGATTGAAGATCATATACTCTCCGCCGTGTACCGCAACCCGCAGGCCTGCCACGGAATTGTCAAATTTTACCACATCCTTCTCCTCGTTATAGGGTCCGGAAGCCGTCAGCTGATCAACCGGCGCGTAGGTCATAACCTCGCACCCTTCAATAATATACTGAATATCCGTATAATTTTTATGAGCCTCATAAGCTGCCTCTTCCCAGGGGATGGTATCATACTCCATCACATTGGCATAGACATTTTTGCCGTCGATCTCGTATTTCCCGTTTTCAAGAGTTTTTAAATCATGGCT
>CAJUJV010000075.1:9516-12835 GCA_910586845.1 uncultured Hungatella sp. | reverse complement strand
AAATCCACAGCCTTCGCATATCTGTCCCCAATGCCAAGGTTTCTGTAAAAATCCAGATTTGCCGCCAGATCAAGAATCATCGTTTCTACCTCCTATGGTGTATTTATCTTAAGTATACACCACAAACCAGGGCTTCCACAATCCCCTATTTAAAAAATTCATGTCCCTCATAACGAAACAGAAACTTAAGTCTCCCGTCAAACCACCGGACCGCGCTGTTTCTCGATGCGCCCCTGTTCATAAAGTACAGGGCTCCCTGAGAATAATCTTCCCCTGCCAGAGCCCGGCCTACGCTCTCTACCGTCTCTTCCGTCACCTGACAGCTGTTGATGGTGCCGTTGGACACGGGAGAAAACTGAGAAGGCTGATATACCACCTCTCTGACGGTATCGGGAAATTCCTCGCTTCTGACCCGGTTCAGCACCACATTGGCCACCAGGATCTTTCCCTTGTCATCGCAGATACCGGCTTCGGCCTCCACAATCTTTAAAAGTACCTGATAATCTTCTCTGTCCATGGACAGAGACGGCTTTCCAGAAAACGGCGTCTCCCGCTTCTTCTCTTCCAGTCGTTCCCCCGGATCTCTGCCCTGTATTTTTTTCTCTATGGTTTTGGGAAGGTTTCCCGACGGTTTTTTAGGCCCGTCTTCCTCCTCTGACACGGGAAGTCTGTCTGTCTCCTGCCCGGCCTGTTTATCGTATTCTTCTGCCAGAAGTTCCTCTGCCGTCTCTTTTGCAGCCGTCGGATCGCCGGTCCCTGCAAATGCCGTCAATGTCTCAGGTCCTTTTCCTCCGCCCATGCCGCTTGCGGTGAGCAGAATAATGATCAGCACCGACAGCACTGACACAAGGACCGTTGTATTGCCATGAGTTCTCAGCATAATTCTCCCTCTTTTCTCGAAAATCCGTCGAAAAACAGAAGTTTTCTCCCACTTTTATCCGGATTTCTCGGTTAATCCTGGCTATTATATGGGAACAGGTCACAAAAAGTCAATGCCTTTACCTGAAGTTCGGCACTTTTTCGGGTGGCAATTTTTACACTTTTGCATTATTTATTAAAATTATACGAATAATATCCGTAATATATTTCTGGTTTTATTTAAATATATGTATTATATTTTACGTAATTATTTCATTTTTGTTAAATTTTAACTCTGTATGCGGCGGCAGTTCAGGGAGACTTCACAGTTATGCTGCCCCATCCCTTTCTCAAATATCGAGCAGGGGAGGCTTTTTCCCTACTCGTCGCGTGGCCCCCGTGCCGCTGACAGGCGGCAATACTCCTTTCGGGGGCCTGCGCATAAAAAAAGGAAGCCCTTTCTTTATCCGGCTTCCTTTTATGTCAATTTGTATTTAAGGCGAAACAATCTTTCCGGCCGCGGCACAGGCTGCCGCAGCCATGGGAGAGGCAAGATAGATCTCCACTTTTGAAGTTCCCATACGGCCCAGGAAATTTCGGTTGTTGGTGGCAACCACCCTCTCTCCGTCACAGAGGATGCCTCCCGTCCGGCCGCAGCACAAGCCGCATCCCGGATGAGTGATCACGGCCCCTGCCTGAGCAAGGGTCTTTAAGATCCCTCTGGCAGCCGCTTCCTCATAGATTTTTCTGCTGGCCGGGGTCACGATCAGTCTCACATAAGGGGCCACTTTCCTGCCTTCCAGCACTCTGGCGGCAGCCTCCAGATCCTCCAGACGTCCGTTGGTACAGGAACCGATAAATACCTGATCGATCACCGTCCCCTCCAGCTGACTGATGTCCCTGATCTTATCCACCTGAGAGGGACAGGCCATGACCGGAACAAAATCCTCTCCCCGGTAGGTCATGACGCGGCAGTATCCCGCATCCTCATCGCCTGTGAGACTCTTCTGGAATCCGTCAAGCTCCGTCTCACAGTACCGGGCCGTCTTTTCGTCAGGAGTAAACAGCGCACATTTGGCTCCGGCCTCGATTGCCA
Source organism: uncultured Hungatella sp. (assembly GCA_910586845.1). Classification (GTDB taxonomy): domain Bacteria; phylum Bacillota; class Clostridia; order Lachnospirales; family Lachnospiraceae; genus UBA3402. Next base: position 10,881 of record CAJUJV010000075.1, on the reverse strand, counting down.
TGTTGGCCATGGTCATCCGGCTGCTGACGGTCATGGACTCTACTCCGGAACCCGTAAACTCCAGAGCCCGGTAAGTAGCTCCGTCGGCTCCCAGATCCCCGATGATCCTCAGGATCACATCCTTGGACATCACATTGGGCGCCAGCTCCCCCTCAATGACGACCCTGATGGTCTCCGGCACCTTTACCCACAGACTTCCCGTCCCCAGGATCGCCGCCATCTCCGTGTACCCGATACCCGTGGAAAAGGCTCCCACACAGCCGTAGGTCGTAGTATGGCTGTCCGTGCCGAAGACCACGTGTCCCGGCTTCACATATCCTGCTTCCGTCATCAGCTGATGACAGATCCCGTCGCTCCGGTGAACATTGGGAATCCCGTATGTTCTCGCAAACTCGTCTCCTGCTCTGTAGTGGCGAATATCATCCTGCTGACTGGCAGGAACCAGATGGTCGTAGATCAGTACCACCTTCTCGGGATCCCACACCTTCTCAAATCCCATCTCGTGAAACTTGTCCACAATAAAGGGGATCATGATATCGTCAAGCATCACCCGATCCGGGAAAACCGTCACGATATCCCCCGGCTTCACGGAAGCTCTGCCTGTATTGTGAGAAATGATCTTCTCGATGATCGTCTGTCCCATATCCGTCCTCCCTCCTCATCCGGCCAGGCCATTGCGTCTCTGCATGGCCTTCACCAGTCCTCCGGCATTGATAATCTCCACCAGATTGTCAGGCAGCGCCGCAATGGGATAGGACTTTCCGTCAAAAACAATATCCCGGTTCACGGTCACGGTGATCTCCTGTCCCTCTTCTATGCGGTCATACAGATCAGGCTGTTCGATGAGAAGGAGACCGTTATTGATGGAGTTGCGGAAAAAAATCCGTGCAAAGGATTTGGCCACGATGCACCGGATCCCCAGGGCTTTGATCACCTCCGGAGCCTGCTCTCTGGAAGAACCGCAGCCAAAATTTTTCCCTGCCACGATCATATCTCCCTTTTTTATCTGACCTGCCAGCTCAGGCCTCAAGGGACTGAATCCGTACTGCTTCATATCTTCGATGGTCTTCAGTGCCAGGTATTCCGTAGGGATGATGATATCTGTGTCGATATCGTCGCCCAGGACCCAGACTCTGCCTGAAAATTGTTCCATGTCAATCCTCTTTCTTCTATAATATAATCTACAGCATACCGGCAGTGCAGATCTCCCCTTTTACTGCCGATGCCGCCACCGTGGCTGCGGAGCCCAGATAGACTCTGGAGCTGGGGTGCCCTGCCCGTCCCTTAAAGTTTCTGGTTCCCGTACTGATCAGCACTTCATTTTCTCCGATCACACAGATCGGAAGAGCGTCGTGTAGGGAAAGA
>CAJUJV010000075.1:0-9506 GCA_910586845.1 uncultured Hungatella sp. | reverse complement strand
ACACCCTGGCAGCTTCCCCAGCACACACTGCAGTTGGGGTTCATGACGATGGCGCCGCTTCTCATAAATGTATCGATCAGTCCCTCCTCCAGAGCCTGAAGATATACTTCCTGACTGGCAGGAACTACCAGAAATCTCACGTGATCCGCGATCTTTCTTCCTTTTACAATGGCGGCGCCCACTCTCAGGTCATCGATACGCCCGTTGTTGCAGGACCCGAGGAACGCCTCGTCGATTCTCACGCCGCACACTTCCTCCACCGGCACTACGTCGTCCACAAAATCCGGCTTTGCCGCCACGGGACGGATCTCTCCCAGATCAAAGGTATATTCCCTGACATAGACCGCATCCTCATCACTCCGGAACACTGCCTTTGGTTTGCGGCCCCTGGCTTCCAGCCAGTCGAGGGCAATCTGATCGGCTTCGAAGAGAGCTGTCTTGGCCCCGGCCTCCACGGCCAGATTGCACAGGACCATACGGTCGTTTACACTCAAAGTACGGGCTCCCGGCCCGCAAAATTCCATGACCTGGTAGCTGACGCCGCTGGCCCCGATCTCACCGATGACAGAAAGCATAAGATCTCTGGGATACACTCCTTCTTTCAGTTCTCCTGTGAGATAAAACCTGACAGTCTCGGGAACCAGCACCCAGGATGTGCCTGTAACCATGCCGTAAAGCAGATCCGTACAGCCCACTCCGGTGCCGAAAGCTCCCAGAGCCCCGTAAGTACAGGTGTGACTGTCTGCTCCGAAGATCAGTTCCCCGGGACATACATAATGCTCCATCATGATCTGATGGCAGACTCCCTTTCCCTCCCAGAAGTCGATCCCGTGCTCCCTGGCAAAATCCCGCATCTTCTTCTGGGAGGCCGCGGTCTTTGCACTGTCCGACGGAACATTGTGATCCACGATGAAGACCATCTTTTTGGGATCCGCAATCCTGGGATTTTTTAATTTATTGTGATACATGTCGACGGTCAGATGGGTGGTACCGTCGTTGGTCATCATCCGGTCCAGATTTACGGTATGGATATCCCCGGCTTTCACCTGGGGTACTCCCGCTGCCCGCGCGATAATCTTCTCTGCAATCGTCATTCCCATAACCTTAAACCTCCTCTTCGTTCAATGAGGCGATGAGACCGCCCTGATTCAGGATCTGCTGCATATAGGGCGGCAGTTTGGTACAGGAATAGACCTTGCCTCCCGCCCTGACGGTTCCCTCTGTCATGGACAGTTCCATCTCATCCCCCGTCTCCACCTGATCCGGCAGCTCTCTGCACACGATCACCGGCAGACCGATATTGATGGCGTTGCGGTAAAAAATACGGGCAAAAGACCTGGCCACCACGGCCTGGATCCCCAGAGCCTTCAGCACTCCGGGAGCCTGTTCCCTGGAAGAGCCGCAGCCGAAATTGTCTCCCCCCACAACATAATCACCGGGTTTCACCTTGTGGGGAAACTCCGGATCCAGGGATTCAAAAGTATGTACTTTCATCTCATCGATGGTGGGCAGAAGCAGATACTGAGATGCGATGATCTGATCTGTGTCCAGGTCGTTGTGAAACTTAAAAATTTTGCCGACAGACATGATGTTCCTCCGATTTTCCGTTTAATTATGATTGTATTATATCATGGGTATTGATATAATGACAATATATAATACTCATGGTTATTATAACGATCAGTTATAAACCGGTTACTGTGAAAAGGAGTTTTCTATGGAACAAAATCTGTCTCAATACCGGATCTTTTATGAAGTAGCCAAAACCGGCAATATTTCCAGAGCTGCCAAAGAGTTGTTTATCAGTCAGCCGGCCATCAGCAAGGCCATCGGAAAACTGGAGGACAGCCTGGATACTGCTCTGTTTACCAGAAACTCCAGAGGCGTCCAGCTGACTGCCGAAGGACAGATCCTGTTCGATCATACAAAACGGGCCTTCGAGGAGCTTGCCAGCGGAGAGACAGAACTGAAGAGGGCCAGGGAATTCCATATGGGCCATATCCGCATAGGAGTCAGCAATACCCTCTGCCGCTATATCATGGTGTCCTACCTGAAAAATTATATAGAGCAGTATCCCCATGTGAAGATCACCATTGAGAGCCAGTCCACCACCCACACCATGAACATGCTGGAACAGCAGAAGATCGATCTGGGACTGGTGGTGGAGCCGCGGCCTCAGAAGAATCTGGTGTTTATGCCGGTTATGGAGATCGAGGACATCTTTGTAGCCTCGCCCGCCTATCTGGACAACTTAAGACTGCGGGAAGGGGAAGATGCCGACCTGTTCCAGTCCGGCAACATCATGCTTTTAGACCGGGACAATATGACCCGCCGCTACATCGACGACTATATGGCTCTGAACCATATCGAGCCCAACAATCTGCTGGAAGTGACCACCATGGATCTTCTCATCGAGTTTGCCCGCATCGGTCTGGGCATCGGCAGCGTAATCAGAGAATTCGTAAAAGAGGATCTGGACTCCGGCCGTCTGGTTCAGATCAGGCTGGACACCCCCATACACAAAAGGACGGTTGGATTCGTATACTACTCCAACCGTCTCTCCGGCGCTCTGACTACCTTCCTCGAATTCGTGCGGTCACATAGCCCGGCTTAGAAGAATCCTGAACAGAAGCAGCAGCAGGGCGTACACGCCGCCTACAACCATGAGCACCTTTGCCGCCGTCACACTGACAAAGCCGCAGGCCAGGATTCCCACATACAGAGCCAGGAACATGGTGTAACCTGCATAGGCCCAGCATCTCAGACCCAGAAGCCGGTTTCTCTCGTCGTTCTCGGCCACTTCCCTCTCCCGTCTCAGCTTCGGGTCTGACAGATACCGTCTGTTTCTCATGACGTTCGCCAGCCCTCCCGCCATGAGCCCGATCCCCAGGCTTCCGTAAAAAGCAGGGATAAACTCTCCTGCCCCCGGTTCCAGATAGAGCACCATGATCTGGCGGTTCTGGAGAACCATAGCTGCCAGAGATAAAACTCCCAGAAGTGTCACACCCATGCCTACCCGGATCCTGTTCCGGCATCTCCTCTCAAAATCAACGGGTACATCCAAAAGCAACCGATTCAGCCACATCTTATGATTCCTCCTCTTCAAATAAAAAAATATCTTCAATCTTCAGATCAAAATATCTGGCGATCCTGTGAGCCAGCTGCAGAGAGGCATTATATTTGCCGTTCTCCAGGGAGATAATGGTCTGTCTGGTAACCCCTACGGCTTCTGCCAGATCCTCCTGGCGGATCTTCTGATCCTTCCGCAATTCCTGTATCCTGTTTTTCATGTCACCACCCTTTTATCTGTCTGAGAAAATGTTTAGTTCCCTTTACATCAAGAAGTATAGCACGCTTTACATTATATGTCAAGCATATTTTACATTTTTCTCAATAAAAGATACCCTCCGTGAACAAGGGTAGGAGAACAAAAAAACAAAGCCTTTGATCTCCAAAGACTTTGCCTTTTCTCCTGCTGTTATCTCATCTCCTGAAGGGAACAGATCCGGATCCCCTCCTCTGCAAATACCTGACGGATCTTCTCAACAAATGCCAGCGCTTTCTCTCCGTCCCCATGGACACAGACCGAATCGGCTTCTATGGGGATATCTTTCCCGGTTATGGCCTTTACTTTTTTCTCCTTCACCATGCGCACCACCCGGCTGATGGCTTCGTCTTCGTCCGTGATCATGGCGCCCTTTTTCCGGCGGTCCACTAAAGTTCCATCCTCCTCGTATGCCCTGTCTGCAAATACCTCCCGGGCCACAGGCAGTCCCAGGTCCTCTGCCGCCCTTACCAGTTCTCCTCCGGACAGGGCCAGCACGATGAGATCCCTGTCAAATTCCCGGATCCCCTGGCAGATGGCCCTGGCCAGATCATAATCCCCGGCCGCCATGTTGTAGAGAGCCCCGTGGGGCTTTACATGCTGCATGGTCACGCCCCGGGCCCGGCAGAATCCGTACAGAGCTCCCAGCTGATAGAGGACATAAGCTTTTGCTTCTTCTGGTGTTACGTTCATGTTCCGCCTTCCGAAGCCCATGAGATCCGGGAAACCGGGATGGGCTCCCACACGGACCCCGGCTTTCTCTGCCAGGGCCAGGGTCTTTTCCATCACCACCGGATCCGAGGCATGATAACCGCAGGCCACATTGGCAGATGAGATCAGAGGGATCACCCTGTCATCCATCCCCAGTGTATATCTTCCGAAGCTCTCTCCCAGATCGCTGTTTAAGTCTACACGATACATGTCCGTCCTCCTATCCTTTTCCCTTCACCTTCATCATCTTCTCGATAAATCCCGTATCCGCCCGGCCCTCCCTGAAAAGAGGATGCCTCATGATCTGATACTGGAAATCCAGATTGGTCTTCACCCCCATGATCAGCATCTCATCCAGGGCAGACATCATCTTTCTGATGGCCGCCTCCCTGTCAGGGCCGTGAACGATAACCTTGGCGATCATGGAATCGTATTCCGGAGGGATCCTGTATCCCGTGTACAGCCCTGTATCTACACGGACCCCGTTGCCTGCCGGAAGATGCATATGCTCGATGACTCCCGGGCTCGGCATAAAGTTCATCTCCGGAATCTCCGCATTGATCCTGCACTCGATGGCGTGGCCTCTCGGCCTGATATCCTCCTGTGCAAAGCTTAAAGGCTCCCCCATGGCAACACGGATCTGTTCGATGATCAGGTCTGTGCCCGTGACCATCTCCGTGACCCCATGCTCAACCTGGATCCTGGTATTCATCTCCATAAAATAGAACCCGCCTTTGGAATCCACGATAAATTCGATGGTCCCGGCGTTGGTATATCCCACGGTCCTGGCTGCCAGAACGGCACATCGGTTCATTTCCTGCCTGGTCTCCTCAGAGATGGCCGGAGACGGAGATTCCTCGATCAGTTTCTGATGATTTCTCTGGACCGAACAGTCCCGGTCTCCCAGAGATACGATATTTCCGTGGCTGTCAGCCATGATCTGGATCTCCACATGACGGGGATTCTCCACAAACCGTTCCAGATACATGGTATCATCACCGAAGGCATTGGCCGACTCCCTCTGAGCCAGATTGAACTGCTCTTCAAACTCCCCGTCAGATCTGGCCACCCGCATACCTTTGCCGCCGCCTCCGGAGGAGGCTTTGATCATCACCGGATAGCCGATATCGGCTGCCAGTTTTCTTGCCTCTTCCCCGTCGTACACCGGTTCTTTTGTGCCTGGCACCACCGGGATCCCGGCTTCCATCATAGTCTTTCTGGCCTGAGACTTGTTGCCCATCTTATCGATCACATCTGCTTCGGGTCCGATAAACACGATATGATTCTCCTGGCATTTGCGCACAAAGGTGCTGTTCTCCGACAGAAAACCGAATCCCGGATGGATGGCATCCGCCTCCATATTAAGTGCGGCAGAGATGATCCTGTCCATGTTCAGATAGCTGTTTTTAGCCGGTCCCTCGCCGATACAGATCCTCTGATCCGCCAGCTGGACATGGAGGCTTTTCTCGTCTTCCTTGGAGTAGATGGCCACACTCCGTATTCCCATATTCCGGCAGGCACGGATGATCCGGACGGCGATCTCGCCCCGGTTGGCAACCAGGATCTTATAGCCTCTGGGAACAGGATTTACAGTGCCTGATAACGTAACTGCCATGGCGCACCTCCTCCTACAGACGTTTTACGCGGAACAGCGGCTGGCCGTACTCCACCTTTTGCTCGTTGCTCACCAGGATCGCCTCGATCTCGCAGTCCCATTCCGTCTGGATCTCATTCATCAGCTTCATGGCCTCCAGAATACATACGGTCTGACCTCTCTTCACCCGGTCGCCCACTCTCACATAGGCGGGCACATCAGGGGCGGAGGCAGAATAAAAGGTTCCTACGATGGGGGAAGTGATAAACAGTTTTTCTTCCTCTTCCGCCGTATCCCCACCGGCAGGCGCTGCCTGGGCTGCGGCGGGAAGGGGCTGGGGCATACCGCCTCCCGCCACGACTACAGGGGCATTGTCCAGCTTGCTCATGGTGATCTTTATATTGTCTTCTTTATATGTGAACTGCTTCAGAGATGAATTTTCGATGATCTTCACCAGACCCTCAATCTTTGCCAAATCCATAATCTTCTCCTTTTCTTCCATTTAATTTTCCGGCGTTTACTCTGTAAAAAGCCTTGTAAGCCGTTTTGCCGCCAGACGGCACTCCAGCACCTCCCGGCAGGGCTGATGGATCTTCTTTCTCATTTTATCCAGCTCTCTGATCTCCTCCAGGTAAAGCTTCTGGGCTTCCTCCACGGAGATTGCCTGGAAGCGTATCTTGTGATCCGTCTTTCTCTGGACCAGCTTGGGAATATCCACCGACGCCACGGTGGCGATCTTGGCATATCCTCCCGTAGTCTGCCGGTCCGCCAGAAGGATAATGGGCTTCCCGTGGGAGGGAACCTGGATAGAACCAAAGGCAATGCCGTCAGAGATAATGTCCGAGGTGTCCTTCGGCGCGATAAAGGGCCCATCCAGTCTGCATCCCATCCTGTCGAAATCGCTGGTCACCACATATTCGCTGGTAAGAAATGTCTTGATACCCTGTCTGCTGAACCGGTCCTCCTGGGGGCCCATGACCACCCGGAGCACCGCCTCCTCCTGATCGAATTCATCCAGATCCAGAGTTCTGGACAGGAAAAATGGAAGATAAGGACGCTTGATCCGGAAATTAATATAATCTCCCGCCTCCAGCTTTCTCCCTTTAAAACCGCCTAATCTGCTTTTCAGATTGGTACATCGGCTTCCCATGACTACAGGGATGCCCAGATAACCGGAAAAGGCCACGTATCCTCTGGTCCCCGTTCTTGCACTGCCGAATTTTAAGATGTCTCCCTTATGCATATAGATGGCCGTGTACATGGGAGCCGGTTCCCCGTTTATGGTAGGCTGAAAATCACCGCCTGTAATGGCAATGATGCTGGTAGCCGTAAACTCCAGAGTCGGCCCGATAAGGGTAAACTCCAGAACCGCCTCATTTTCCGGATTGTCGATGAGGAGGTTGGCGATGCGGAAGGAACGGACATCCATGACTCCGGACACTCCGAATCCCTGGCTCTGGTATCCGGTCCGTCCCAGATCCTGGACCGTGGTCAGCATTCCGCCTTTTAAGATACGAATTCCCATGTCACACCTCCTCTTCCCGGACCGTACACTGGTACCGGTTCTGGTCCGCCGCCTCTTTGATCCGCAGGTATTCCGCTTCCTCCACGGGAATGAACCGGATATAGTCTCCCGCTTCCAGAAGAATGGGCTTTTCTCTGGACGGATCGTAAGTTTTCACCGGCGTCATACCCATGAGCTGCCAGCCTCCCGGTGAATCCAGAGGATAGATGCCTGTTTGAGAACCGCCGATGCCCACGCTGCCGGCGGCGATCTTCACTCTGGGGTTGGCCAGTCTGGGAGTGTGGATTCTTTCGTCCAGACCTCCCAGATAACAGAAACCGGGAAGAAAACCCAGCATATAGATCAGATAATCTCTGGAGGAATGGATCCGGATAACCTCCTCTTCACTCAGCCCGGCATGGCTGGCGATGGTCTCCATATCGGGGCCGTACTGTCCTCCATAACACACCGGGATCTCAAACACACGTTTTCTCCCGGATCCTCCCTTCAGATCGATTTTGACCAGAGCCTGCATCCTCTTGCGCATCTTTTCATAAGAAACGATCCTGGGGTCATAATTGATCAGCAGGGAACAAAACGCCGGAATCAGATCCACCACACCTTCGATCTGCTGATCCCGCATCAGCTGGACGATGGTGGTGATCATCCGGTTGATCTCCTCATTGATCTCATTGCCGAATTCGATGAGAAGGGAGGAATCTCCTGCTGCCACGATTTTAATATTCTCCATGGTAATCTCTCCTGCTCTGTTTTGTAGGCTGCGGTTTTTTCCCGCTGCCCCGCGTTTGCCGGAAAAGCTGCAGCCGGAAACAGAGACGTCCGCGGCTGCAGCCTCCTATTCTGTTACAACAGTTTTCCCAGATTGGTCATAAAAGTGGTAACGCCCAGATAGGCGGAAAGCGCTACCACAATGGCTCCCAGGATCAAAAGTACGGCAGGATGTCTGTAATCCGTTCCCATGATCTTCTTGCTCTGGGAAGCGATAAGGCAGATTCCCAGGGTTATGGGAAGGATCAGACCGTTGAAGGCTCCTGCCAGAACCAGCAGCACTGCCGGATTTCCCAGGATCAGCATGATCAGGGTGGATACCACGATGAAACCGATGATCACCTGGTTCTCATGGGCCTCGATGCTCTTGTGGAACGTCTTTAAAAACGATACGGATGTATAGGCTGCACCGATGATGGAAGTAAGGGCCGCACACAGAAGCACCAGACCTGCAAAACGGTATCCGATCTCACCGGCTCCCTGGCGGAACGCATCCGCTGCCGGGTTTCCGGGATCCAGGGTCACGCCCTTTACCACCACTCCCAGGATCGCCAGGAATAAGAATACACGCACCAGAGAAGCAATACCGATACCCATGACCGAACTCTTATTGATCTCTTTTAAGTTCTTCTCTCCCGTGATACCCGCGTCAATAAGACGGTGAGCTCCTGAGAATGTGATGTAACCGCCTACGGTTCCTCCAAGAAGCGTCAGGATGGCCGGAACAAGATTGTTGACTCCCGCAGAAGGAACCACCGTGTTCTTCAGTGCATCGCCTACAGGAGGCTTCACTACCAGGATCACCACGAAGATCACCACGATCATGATACCGCCCAGAACCTTGGTCAGGGTATCCATGGCTGCCTTGGCGTTCTTCAGCAGGAAGATGATGATGGCCAGAGCCCCGGCAATCACATAGCCTGCTGCCGTGGGAACGCCCAGAAGGGTGTTCAGTCCCAGGGCGCCGCCGCCTACGTTGCCGATGTTAAACACCAGGCCTCCCAGCACGATCATAAAGGATACGAAATATCCCAGTCCCGGAAGAAGCTTATTGGCCACATCCTGCCCTCTCAGCCCGGTAATACACAGTACACGCCATATATTCATCTGCGCAATGGCTGCCAGGATAATGGAAACCAGGATCACAAAGCCGAAGCTGGCCTGATACTGCCCCGTAAATGTAGCCGTCTGGGTCAAAAATCCCGGCCCGATCGCCGATGTCGCCATCAAAAATGCTGCTCCCAACAGAGCGCCGCCGCCTTTTTTCTTCTCACTCATAGTTAGTTCCTCCTTTATTAGCCCCGGTAAAGCAGGCTGTTATGATCTATGCAGAAGCTCCGCCGACAGCATCCCTCCTGCATAACGAGTCATAAAAAAATGCATACAAAAACGTTTTTTCATACGCCTTTGTATGCATTCCTTTATGGTCTCTTAAGTTGCTTCTCAGTATACAGGATAAAGTCTCGTCTGTCAACAACTTTTTCACTGTTACTGCCACAACTTTTTAGTTGTTGATCAGCTTGTCATTTTCATTGTTCCAGCTGTACAGCTTGCGGATCTCCTCGCCGATCTTCTCAGCCGGA